>CAZDTG010000291.1:0-4367 GCA_964508005.1 uncultured Steroidobacteraceae bacterium | reverse complement strand
ACGAGCGGTTCTATTCCTCCATCGTGCGGCTGAAGATCGGCGAGCGTACGCAGGAAGCCATCGTCAAGGACGTGCAGATGCACCCGGCGAAAAACGTCGTCGTGCACGTCGACCTGCAGCGAGTGGTGGAGAACGAGAAGATCCGGATCATGCTGCCGATCCACTTCAAGAACGAGACGGTTTCCCCGGGCGTGAAGGTCCAGGGCGGTGTGGTGTCGCACATGCGCTCGGACGTCGAGGTCGTCGCTTTGCCGAAGGACCTGCCGGAGTACCTCGAGCTCGATCTCTCGGGCATGAATCTGAACGAGACCAAGTTCCTGTCGGACGTCCCGCTGCCCCCGGGCGTGACCATACCGGAGCTGACGCGCCGGAATGCGCCGGTCGTCTCCATCCACAGCCCGCGTGCGGAGGAGCCCGAGGCAGTTGTTGCCGAGGCTGCTGTTGCGCCGGCCGAGGGCGCTGCCCCTGCTGCCGGAGCCGCTGCCGCACCCGCCGCCGCTGGCGCGAAGGCAGGCGAGGCGAAGCCTGGCGATGCGAAAGCAGGCGACAAGAAGGAAGCCGCTCCGGCGAAGAAGGAGGGCGGCAAGAAGTAGCCGCCATGGCGCCGGCCTGGAATGTCCTCCAGCGCCGGCGCCTCGTTTCTCATTGTGTTGGCGGGGCAAGGTGCCTGTTCTGACCAATGCTCGCCCCCTGCGGCGCTCATTGGTCAGACAGGCTCTGTCCGGCTCCGGCCAACGCGGATTCTCATCGACCTGAACCGCCAACATGTCAGCCCTGCCGCTCAAGCTGATCGTCGGGCTCGGCAACCCGGGCAGCGAATACGCCCGCACACGGCACAATGCGGGCTTCTGGCTGCTCGATGAGCTGGCGCGCCGCCATGGGGCGACCTTTCGCAACGAGCCGCGGCACCATGGCGAGCTTGCGCGCGCACGCATGGGTAACGATGAGCTGTGGCTCCTGAAGCCGATGAGCTTCATGAACCGCAGCGGCGGACCCGTTCACAGCGTGGCGGCGTTCTACAAGGTGCCGGTCGAGTCGATACTCGTCGCTTACGACGAGCTGGACTTTCCGGCGGGCGTAGTGCGGCTGAAGCAGGGCGGCGGCGCGGGCGGACACAACGGAATGCGCGATATCATCGCGCAGATGGGCGATCCGTTCTGGCGGCTGCGGATCGGCATCGGCCATCCCGGTGACAAGGCCGGGGTACTCAACTATGTGTTGGGACGTCCGCAGGCGCAGGACGAGCAGCTCATTCTCGAGGCCGTGCAGGCCGCTGTCGACACCGTGCCGCTGCTGCTCACCGAGGGGCCGCAGAAGGCGATGAACCGTCTACATACTCGCAACCCTACGCCCCCCGCGGGCCCGGGCTCTCCCTAGGAGCGATCCACTCACATGGCTATCCGGTGCGGCATCGTAGGTCTGCCGAATGTCGGCAAGTCGACTCTGTTCAACGCGCTCACGCGCGCACAGATCGCCGCCGAGAACTACCCGTTCTGTACGATCGATCCCAACGTCGGTGTGGTTCCGGTGCCCGATCCGCGGCTCGAGCAGCTCGCCGCGATCGTGCATCCGGAGAAGATCGTCCCGACGACCGTCGAGTTCGTCGATATCGCCGGGCTCGTCGCGGGCGCTTCGCAAGGCGAGGGGCTTGGCAACCAGTTCCTCTCGCACATTCGCGAGGTCGACGCGATCGCGCACGTCGTGCGCTGTTTCGAGAGTACCGACATCATCCACGTCGCCGGGAAGGTGGACCCTCTCAGCGACATCGAGGTCATTGACACGGAGCTCGCGCTTGCCGATCTCGCTACGGTTGAGAAAGGTGTGGAGCGCGCGGCCAAGGCCGCCAAAGGCGGTGATAAGGATGCCATCCGCAAACGCGCTCTGTTCGAACGCGTCAAAGCGCAGCTCGACGAAGCTCGCCCCGCACGCGCGCTGTCTCTCACCGACGAGGAGCGTCGCGATCTGCGCGAGTTGAGCCTCCTGACCGCCAAGCCGGTGATGTATGTGGCGAATGTTGCCGAGGGCGGGTTCGAGAACAATCCTCTCTTGTCCGCCGTGGAGCAGCGGGCGGTCGGGGAGGGTGCGGTCGTGGTCGCCGTCTGCGCGGCGATCGAAGCGGAAGTCGCACAGCTCGAGGAGGCTGACCGGGCCGAGTTTCTCGCGGAGCTGGGGTTGAAGGAGCCGGGTCTGGATCGCGTCATTCGCGCGGCTTACCGGCTTCTCGGCTTGCAGACGTTTTTCACGGCCGGTCCGAAAGAGGTGCGGGCGTGGACGGTGCGAGCGGGAGCTACAGCTCCGCAGGCCGCCGGTGTCATTCACACGGATTTCGAGCGCGGGTTCATCCGGGCGGAAGTGATCGCGTTCGCCGATTACATCGCGGGGAAAGGCGAGGCGGGGGCGCGGGAAGCGGGCAAGCTACGCCTCGAAGGGAAGGAATATGTTGCGCACGAAGGTGACGTGATGCACTTTCGGTTCAATGTGTGATGTAGGCAGCACAAAAATCCGCTCCGGTTCACGACTGCAACGTGACACCACTGGCGCGAGTTCGTATGGTTTGGCGCTGATGCCGGATGAAATGGTACAGGAGCCATGGAGCAGGAACTTCGCCTGCTGATACTCGAGGATGTTGCCGCCGAGGCCGAGCTTGCCATCCACCAGCTGAAGCGGGAAGGCCTGAAGTGCACATGGACTCGTGTCGAGAGCGAGGAAGCTTTCCGGGAAGCGCTGCACGGGATGCGGCCGGATCTGATTATTTCCGACTTCTCGCTGCCGGGCTATGACGGCTCCGCGGCCCTCGATCTGACCCGGCGCGAGGCGCCGGAAGTCCCCTTCATCTTCGTGTCCGGCACGATCGGTGAGGAGCGCGCGATCGAGGCGCTCAAAGCCGGCGCCGTGGACTACATCCTCAAGACCAACCTCGCGCGACTCGCACCGGCCGTGAAGCGCGCTCTCGAGGACGTGGCGGTGCGACGCGCGCAGCGCGCGGCCGAGGCACGCATCGAGCGCCTGACCCGGGTTCTCCACATGCTGTCGGCAATCAATGCGGGCGTGGTCCGCATTCGCGATCGCACTCAGCTGTTCGCGGAGACATGCCGGATCGCCCACGACGTCGGCAAATATGCCTATGCATTCGTAGTGCTCATCGATCCAAGCACCCGCATCGCGCGTCCCGTTGCGTGGGCAGGCGCGGACGCCGAGTCGAGCAACCAGGTCAGTTTCCGCGTCGACAGTGAAAGGGCCGACGACGAGAGCTACGACACGGTGACGGGCGCTGCGCTGTGCACCGGCGCGGAAGTCGTTTGTAACGATCTGCTCGGCGGAGGTAACCGTCTGAAGTTTGTCGAGCGGTTCGCGCGTCACCGTATCAACTGCGTGGCCTCCCTTCCTCTTCTTGTGGATGACACACCCGTTGGCGCGTTCACCGTAGGCTCCAACGAGTCCTGCGGGGTGAGCGAGGAGGAGCTGCGCATGTTGCGCGAGGTGGCTTCCAACCTGTCGTTCGCGCTTCAGTATCTGCACAAGGAGGACGCTGTCCGCTTTCTCTCCTACTTCGATCCGCTCACCGGCCTTGCCAAGCGGGCTTTGTTCTGCGAGCGGATCGCCCGGCTGCTGGCGCGTCACGCGGGCGAGAGGCAGGAGGTACTCGTGGTCGCGTTCGACATCGAGCGGCTCGGTGTCATAAACGACTCGTACGGGCGGCACGTCGGCGATCAGGTCGTGCAGTTCGTCGCCGACAGCGTGAAGAGCCAGTTCGAAGGCACCGACAGCCTCGCCCATCTGGACGGCGGTAATTTCGCCGTCGTGATCGTGGGCCGCGAGTCCTATGAGGACTCGGTTCGCGTGCTGCACGAACGGCTTGCCGAGGCGCTCAGCCGGCCTCTGGTCACCGGCAGCCATGAGATCCGCGTCAACTTCAAGGCCGGATTGGCGCGGTATCCGGAGAACGGCGTGGACGCCGAGTCGCTGCTGCAGAACGCGGAGGCCGCGCTGCACCGGGCGCGCAAGTCGGGCGAGCGCTTTCTGCGCCACCGCCGTGAGATCAATACCGAGGTGGCCGAGCGTCTCGCGCTCGAGCAGCGGCTGCGGGCGGCGCTGGCCGCCGGGCAGTTCGAGTTGCACTATCAGCCGCAACTGTCGATCTCGAACGGGGCCATCCTGGGAGCGGAGGCGCTCCTGCGCTGGCGCGATCCCGCCAAGGGCCTGGTGGCCCCCGGCGTGTTCCTCTCGGTGCTCGAGTCGACGGGGCTCATCGTCGATGTCGGTGAATGGGTGTTGCAGCAAGCCGCCAGCGACCTGCGCCGCTGGCAGCGCCTCGGCTTCGAGTCGATGCGCATCGCCGTCAATGTCTCGCCGGTGCAGTTGCGCGA
>CAZDTG010000290.1:0-4369 GCA_964508005.1 uncultured Steroidobacteraceae bacterium | reverse complement strand
ACGGTCCCCTCAATGCGCCGGCGCGGCTGCCGGCGCCCCCGCGCGCGCCCGCACCGGTATCGGCACATTACACACGTCAACATGCCCCGCCGGCACCTTGAACCACTCCTCATGCCGATTACGCCGCGCCTCGACGTAATCCGTGAACGTCTGGGTATCCGTACGCAGCTCCTCCAGCGGAGTGCGCTGTGCCTCCGGCACATCCGAAGCAACCTTCACCGACAGAATCGGCACCCGCTGCTCACGCTTCTCGTAGACGCCGAGCGGCCCCGTCCCCCGGGGCAGCGATGACAGAAGCTCCATGCCCTGCACGACCCTGCCAAGCAGCGTGACATTGCGATCGAGGTGTCTCGGAGCGTGTCCTATGACCGCGTAAAGCTCCGTACCGCCGCCGCTATCGACGTCGTTGTCGCGTCCGGCGCCCACCATGCCATAGCAGTGGACGAGCCAGGCACGGCCGAGCTTGGGATCCAACGCTACCGGAAATCCATCGGAAAACCCGACTTCGGGCGCATACGTATCCGGATCGCCAAGCGGCCTGAAGGACAGGCCGCGCGAGCTGCGCTCGAATTCCGCCGCCACCGTGCGCTGGGCGTTGCCCACCGATTTCTTGCCCTCCGGATCTCCCCACTGCGTCACGTAATTGTCCTGCACCCGCTCGATCGAGAGTCCGTTGTAGTAACCCTCGCGCGCGAGCGCTTCGACGTTTGCAACATAGTGGGGTGCGAACTGCGGCGCGAGCTCGATGATCACCCGGCCGGCCGCAAGCTCCATATAAAGCGTGTTTTGCAGGTCGACCTGGCGCCAATCCCCGGGAGTCGACGCGGCAAGCACCGCCGCTGTCGTCATAGGCTTCTTCACCGACTGCTGTCCGGCCGTGGGTCCGGCGGTGGGTACCTCTGCCCGAAGCGCTGGCCCGCATGCCACCGCCGCCATTACCCCTAACGCCAGCAGCTGCCGGAGCGTCCGCACCCTCGTCACCTTCACACTCATCGTCTTCTTCATACCCAGTCGCGCGCCGCCATCGATAACCGTCAACCGACCGCCTTGATGGCTTGTATGAGTTCCGCCCCGGCCTTCTGCGCATCTCCATACAGCATGCGCGTATTGTCGAGATAGAACAGCCCATTCTCGATGCCCGAGAACCCCGCCCCCTGGCCGCGCTTGATCACCACGACGTTCTTCGCCTTGTCGGCGTTGAGAATGGGCATGCCATAGATCGGGCTCGACTTGTCCGTTCGCGCGACGGGATTCACGACGTCGTTCGCGCCGATGATGAGGGCGACGTCGGCGGTTTCGAACTCCGCGTTGATCTCATCGAGATCCGCAATGAGGTCGTACGGCACTCCCGCCTCGGCGAGCAGCACGTTCATGTGTCCCGGCATACGCCCCGCCACGGGATGAATCGCGAACTTCACCGTTACGCCGCGATCGATGAGCAACTGGCAAAGCTCCCAGATCTTGTGCTGCGCCTGTGCGACCGCCATGCCGTAGCCGGGCACCACGATCACCTTTTGCGCGAACGCCATCATCACACCAACATCGGATGCCTCGATCGGTTTGAGGCTTCCCGTCACGGTGCCGGTCGCGGCTGCGCCTGTGTCCCCGAACCCCGAGAACAGCACGTTGCCGAGGGAACGGTTCATCGCCTTGGCCATCAACTGCGTCAGCAGCGTGCCCGCCGAGCCCACCACGGTGCCGGCGATGATCATCGCGGCGTTATTCAAAACGAAGCCCTCGAAGCCGACGGCCAATCCCGTGAGAGCGTTGTAAAGCGAGATCACGACCGGCATATCCGCGCCGCCGATCGGCAGGGTCATCGTGAGTCCCAGCACCAACGCCAGCACGAAGAACGCCGTCACGACTGCAGGCGAGGCGTTGATGTGAAGTGCGACAAGACCGCCGAGCACGAGCGCCGCGAGGAGGACCAGCAGGTTCAGGATCTGCTGCCCGCCGAACCGGATACTGCGCTTGATGAGTCCCTGCAGCTTCCCGAAGGCAATGGCGCTGCCGCTGAAGGAGACGGCGCCGATGATGCCGCCCACGACCGCGAGCACTGAAGCCGCGTAACCGTCCATCTCGCCGCGGTAGAGCTCGACGGCTGCGATGGCAGCGGCGGCACCACCGCCCATGCCGTTGTAGAGCGCGATCATCTGCGGCATGTCGGTGATGGCAACCCGCTTGCCGCTCCACCACGCGAAGCCGCCACCCACGAGAATCGCCGGAATGATCCACTCGTAGTTCGACATTCCGGGATACATGAACGTCACGGCGGTGGCGACGAGCATGCCGGCGCCGGCCCACGTGATACCGCTGCGCGCGGTCACGGGCGAGCTCATGCGCTTCAGCCCGAGAATGAAGAGCGCGGCGGTGACGAAATAACTCGCCTGAATGATCAGGTCGCGGGAAGAAGCGTCGAGCATCAGTGCGTCCCCTTCTTGGAGGCGCCGGCGCCGGTTTGGCGCGACCTGCTCGACTTGAACATCTCCAGCATGCGTTCCGTGACCACATAGCCGCCGACGGCATTGCCGGCAGCGAGCAGCACACCTATGAACCCGATGGTCTTCTCGAGCGGCGTGTGCGCCGCGCCGAGCGCGACCATGGCGCCCACGAGCACGATACCGTGTACGAAGTTGGACCCCGACATCAGAGGCGTGTGCAGGATGACCGGCACCCGCGAGATGACCTCGTAGCCCGTGAAGGCCGCGAGCATGAAGATATAGAGCGCAACCATTCCGGTCATGTGCTTTCCCCGCGCTTGATAGAGCCCTGAGCTAGCCTGCGACGGCCTTGCGTGTCGCTTCGTGTTTGATTTGTCCGGCGTGCGTGAGGCACGACTGCGCGAACACCTCGTCGTTCCAGTCTATCTTGAGCTCGCCTTTGTCGAGGGCGGGCTTCAGGAAGTTCAGCAGATTGCGCGCGTACATCTCACTGGCGTTGTAGGCGAGATCGGCCGGCAGGTTGATCGGGCCGATGACCTTCACGCCCTGATGCTCGACGATCTCACCTGTGCGGGTGAGCTCGCAGTTCCCGCCTTGCTCGGCGGCGATGTCGACCACGACGGAGCCAGGCCTCATGCGCTCTACCGCCGCGCGCGAGATGATCTTCGGCGCCGGACGGCCCGGTACGGAGGCGGTCGTCACGACAGCGTCCGCAGCGGCGATGCGCGAGTCGAGCACCTCCTGCTGCTTGCGCTTCTCATCGTCCGTAAGCTCGCGGGCATAGCCACCCGCGGCGTCGGCACTGACGCCCGTATCGACGAATTTCGCGCCAAGGGATTTCACCTGCTCCTTGGTGGCGCTGCGCACGTCGTAGGCTTCCACTACCGCGCCGAGGCGTCGCGCGGTAGCGATGGCCTGAAGTCCGGCGACGCCGGCCCCGATGATGAGCACCTGGGATGGCCGGATGGTCCCCGCGGCGGTGGTGAGCATCGGCATGAACTTCTGCAGATGGTCCGCGGCGATCAGGACGGCCTTGTAGCCTGCTATGGCTGCCTGCGACGACAGCGCGTCCATGGACTGCGCCCGCGAGATACGCGGGACGAGCTCCATCGCGAAACTCGTGATCCCCCGTTCCTGAAGCGCCTTGACCTCTGCCCGGCGGGCGTGCGGCTGCATGAACCCGATGACGACTGCCCCGCTCTTCAGGCGCTGTATCTGCTCGACGGTCAGAGGCTGTACAGTCAGCACTATGTCCGCCTGTTCCAGCACGGCTGCCGCGGAGTCCGCCCATTCGACGTTCTCGTACGCTGAATCAGGGAATTGCGCCCGCGTGCCCGCGCCCCGCTCGATCAATACCCGAGCGCCGCTCTGGGTAAGCTTCCCGGCGACCTCTGGAACCAGACTTACGCGCGTTTCGAGCGGCGCGCCCTCGCGGAGCGCACCTATAGTAACTGGCATGCACAGCCCTCATGGGAAGCTTACGTGGCCGGTCGGCCACGGTGTCAGAAATGTTTAATCGAATGAAGACCTTGCGATGTTGAATTCTTGCATAAAAGTGCCTTATCTTACACCTGCCATGCTGGGCATTGACTTAGAACGCGCCGATCACGGCGACCAGAATGACCTGCGGATCGTCGCCACTCCGGCGGCGCGCGGGCTCTCTCAGCTCGTCCTGCGCACGGACATCGCCGGCATGCCCCTCGAGTGGATCGACTACAAGGAAGCGGCAAGACTGTACCATCAGGAGCAAGTCGCTTATACCTGCGGCTCGATGCTGTACAAGTTGTACGGCGGCGTCAACGCACAGACCGGCCGGCGGACCATCCTCGAAGTCAACTCGATCGTCGCCACCGTCGGCCACACCGGCAATCCGGGCAATACCCGACACGATTATGTTCCGCCGTTGAACAACCAGACGCTGTTCCGGC
>CAZDTG010000289.1:0-4385 GCA_964508005.1 uncultured Steroidobacteraceae bacterium | reverse complement strand
CGCTCGGCCGGTCTGCAGATGTATGGGATCAACGTCGATGACGATCAGACGCGCGCGGTCGAGTTCGCGCGCGGCGGGCAGGCGGTGAGCTTCGAGCTCCTGCTCGACCCCGAGAAGGCGGTGAGCCGCCGCTACGAGGTCGACAATCTGCCGATGACCTTGTTGATCGATCGTAACGGTATCGTGCGATATGTCCTGCGCGACTACAGCGCGAAGAGCGACGATCTGTACCTGCAGCAGCTGCGTACTCTGCTGAATGAATGATCGGAATAAATATGCGTCACGTTTTGCGTCGTCCGTCGTTTTTGGCCGCCGGTGAAGGCCGGGTCCGCTCGCTTGCCGTGGGGCTTGCCGCGGCCGTGCTCGGCCTGTTGCTGCTCGCCGCCGGCCCGGTGATGGCGCAGAACGATGCGGCGCCGGCTGCCACCAATGCGAGGGGCACGAATTCCGCGAAGGCGGCCAATACCACCCCAGCCGCACCCGCGGCGTCGGCCGCTGGCAGGTCGGCCACCACGCCGGCAGGCGCCGCCCCCGCGGCACCGCCGCCTGGCACGGAGGCGCCCGTCGACGCGGCTGCCGACACCCGCGGGCTCGATCAGGAAGTGCAAGGCCTGAAAAAGGACGTGGTCGACCTCAACCGGGATTTGTTCGTCCTCGAGGAGGAGCTGCTGTTCCCGGCCAACACGCAGCTGGCGGTGTTCCTCTCCATGGACGTCGGCGAATTCTTCGGCCTCGACTCGGTTCAGCTCAAGATCGACCAGAAGGAAGTAATCAATTATCTGTATACGCCGCGCGAGGTCGAGGCGCTGCTGCGGGGTGGCGTGCACCGGCTGTACTTGGGCAATCTCAAGGTCGGCAAGCATGAGCTGGTCGCGTTCTTCAGCGGCAAGGGCCCGAACGACCGCGACTACAAGCGCGGCGCCAGCGTGACGTTCGAGAAGGGCATCGGTGCCAAGTACCTGGAACTCAAGATCAACGACCGGCAGCGCAAGCAACAGCCGGAATTCGAGATCAAGGACTGGGAATAAGCTTTGAGCGTGAGCCGTCACGTCCTGATGAGGCCTTTCGGATCGGCGCGCAGCGCCGCTGAATCTACGGGGGTGCGCCGCGTGCGGCGCACGGGTGGGCCCGCGGGGACCACACCGGATTGTGAGCGGGCGCAGCTCGCGCAATCGCTTCGACCCCGAGGAAAGTTGGCCGCAGGCCTAAAAAACTTGCTCGCGATGGCCGCGGCGGCTGCCGTCGTCGTCGCGGCTCCGGCGAGCGCGCGGCGTCACGATCCGGAGAAGCTTCCGGAGACGCGCATTCGCGATCTTCACTACGGCGATGTCCTCTTCTATTTCTATCAGGACGAGGACTTCGAGGCGATCACCCGCCTCACCGCATACCAGCACTGGGATCTCATCTCCCACCACGAGGCCGAAGGGCAACTGCTGCTCGGGGGGCTCTATCTCTCGCTCGGCATGCACAACGCGGCCGGGGAGCGTTTCCAGGCCCTGCTCACGGACGATGTCCCCACGGGCGTGCGTAATCGCGCGTGGTTCTATCTCGCGCAGATCTGGTATGCGCGCGGCTATCTCGACGAGGCCGCCGATGCCCTGCGCAAGATCAACGGCAAAATGTCGGCCCCGCTCGAAGCGCAGCGCGAGCATCTGTTTGCGAACGTCCTGATGCGCCAGGGGCACTTCGACGAGGCGATCCGACTCCTCACCGCCGCTCGCGGCTCATCGATCTGGACGGCCTACGCGCGGTTCAATCTCGGGGTCGCTCTGGTCCGCAAGGACCGGATCGCCGATGCCGATCCATTTCTGAGCGTCGTCGGCACGATGGACGCCACGACTCCCGAGATGGCCGCCCTCAAGGATCGCGCCAATCTCGCTCTCGGGTTCGCGTATCTGCAGGCGAAGAATCCCGCGAAGGCGCGCATCGCTCTCGAGCGCGTGCGGCTCAACGGCCCCTATTCGAACAAGGCGCTCCTCGGCACCGGCTGGGCGGATGCGGCGCTCGGCGACTACAAGAGCGCGTTGGCCCCGTGGATGGAGCTGCGGGAGCGCAATTTGCTCGACGCCGCCGTGCAGGAGTCCTATCTCGCGGTCCCTTACGCGTACAGCAAGCTCAGCGCCAACGCGCAGTCCGCCGAGTACTACGAGACGGCCGTGGAACAGTTCAGCGCGGAAGACAAGCATCTCGATGAGGCGATCGGGCGCATCCGCGACGGCAAGATGCTCGAGCAGGCGCTGTCGGCCGACAAGGACGGCCACCATGGCTGGTTCTGGCAGCTCAAGGACGTTCCCGAGGCGCCCGAGTCGCGTTACCTGTACACCCTGCTCGCAGGCCATGATTTTCAGGAAGGCCTGAAGAACTATCGCGACCTGAGCTTCATGGGAAAGATGCTGGATCACTGGGGCGACAGCATGGAAGCCTTCGGTGACATGATCGACACGCGCGAGCGTGCGTACTCCGAGCGTATCCCCCGTGTGGATGCCCTGCTGGCTTCGGGGGCCGTGGACAAGCTGCAGCAGCGGCGCACGGAGCTCGAAAGCCGCGTCAGCGGCATCGAGAAGGATCAGGATGTCGCGGCGCTCGGCTCGGACGAGGAGCGCGAGCAGTGGGGACGGATCCAGCGCCTCGAAGCGGCGCTCGCAGGTGCTCCCGACACTCCGGAAAACGCCGATTTGCGCGCACGGGTGAAGCTCGTGAAGGGCGTGCTCTACTTCCGGCTCAACGATTCATTCAAAGCGCGCATGTGGCAGCAGCATCGCAGCATCAAGGATCTCGATCTCGCCCTGCATGAGGCCCAGAGCCGCTGGATTCGCGTCGACCGCGCACGCAAGAGCGTGCCCAACAACAACGGTGAATTCGCCACTCGCGTCGCCGCGCTGAAGGAGCGCATCGATGCTCTGCAGGCGCGCCTCGCGGCCACCCAGCAGAAACAGTCAGCCTATCTGGCGCAGCTCGGCATCCAGCAGCTGGAACAGCAGAAGGATCGGCTCTCCACGTACCAGGTGCAGGCGCGCTTCGCGCTGGCGACCATGTATGACCGTGCGGCCAACGAGGAGAACGCGCGCAAGGGGCCCGGCGCGGCTGTCCCGAAGGGCTCGGAGACGCCAGCCGATGAGGGCGCGGCGCCGGCACCCGTGGACCAGAACGCGGCGCCGTCATCCCCGGATCAGGGCGCCGCGCCGGCGACTCAGCCGGCTGGGAAACCTGCGGACCAGGCCGTCTCGCCCGCACCGGCAGATCAAGGCATATCCCCGACACCGCCCAAGGACTCCGGCGCGGCTTCTCCGCAGCCACGCCCTGATGCCGGCGCATCCGGGACGCCCAAGCCATGAGACGGCCGGTCTCCACGGCGGCGGCTCTCATTTTGGCCGCGTGCACCGCGCCGGCCGGCCTGTCGCCTGCCTATGCCGATGATCCCAACTCCGCGCAGACCATCAAGGACCTCAAATCGCGCGACGTCCAGGTGCACAAGGATTCGAAGGTCGATGCGAGCTCCTCCAAGGCCATGGAGAACTATCGCCGCTTCCTCGAGCTGCAGAAGACCGACCCGCAGCTGCGTGCCGAGTCGATGCGCCGCCTGGGCGATCTGAACCTCGACGCGGGCGACATCGAGCGCATGGAGAAGGAGGTCGGCATCGTCGACCTGCAGAGCTCCGAGGCCATCAAGCTGTATTCCACCCTGCTCAAGGCTTATCCGGACTACGCCCGCAACGACCAGGTGCTCTACCAGCTCGCGCGCGCCTACGAGACCACCGGACAGCCGGAGCAGGCCCTCGCCACGCTCGACCGCATCGTCCAGAAGTATCCCAACAGCCCGCAGATGGACGAAGTGCAGTTCCGGCGCGGCGAGCTGCTGTTCTCCGCGAAGCGCTACGCGGACGCAGAGAAGGCGTACGCCGTAGTCATCCATGCGGGCAAGTCCTCGGAGTACTACCAGCAGAGTCTCTACAAGCACGGCTGGTCGTTGTTCAAACAGTCGATGACCGAGGAGAGCCTGCCGTCGTTCGCCGGAGTGTTGGATCTGGAGCTCGTTCGCAATGGCAGGGCGGTGCCGGTCGAGATCCTCAAGCGCGCCGACCGGGAGCTCGTGGAGGATACGCTGCGCGTCATGAGCATCACCTTCTCCTACGGGGAGGGTGCCGCTTCGATCGACGCATTCCTGAAGAAGCACGGCAATGCGACATACTCGTACCTGCTGTACGCGCATCTCGGGGACTTTTACGTAGACAAGCAGCGCTATCAGGACGCCGCCGTCACTTACCTCGCCTACGTGAAACGCGATCCATACAGCGATCATGCGCCCGAGCTCGCGATGCAGGCGATCGACGCCTACGGCAAGGGCGGCTTCAGCGAGCTCGTTCTGCAGGGCAAGCACGAATTCG
>CAZDTG010000288.1:0-4399 GCA_964508005.1 uncultured Steroidobacteraceae bacterium | reverse complement strand
ATTTCACGTCATTCCGCGTTTCTGTACAAAGGTGTCGCCAAGGCTGCCGAGCAGATCGGTAGGGAGCTTGGCGTTCGCTATCTCTTGGAAGGCAGTGTGCGCAGGGCTGGCGCGCAGTTACGAATTTCAGCGCGATTGATCGATGCTCTCTTGGGAGGGCATCTTTGGGCGGAGCGTTACGACCGCGAGATCCAGGACATCTTTGCCCTACAGGATGATGTCACGCTGCGCATTGTCGAGGTTCTGAAGGTGAAGCTGGTTGGCTCCGAAACACAATACGTCGGCCATAGAGGCACCGCGAGCATCGCTGCGTACGAGATGCTGCTGCATGCGCGCGAGCGCGCCTTCGTCTTCGATCGCGAAGCGAACGAGACGGCGAAAGAGCTTTACCGAAAAGCCCTGGAAATCGATAACTCCTATGCAACAGCACACGCAGAGCTTGCCCGCGCCTACGTCTGCGATTGGGTGATGGATTGGACGCACGAGGCCCGGGTGCTGGATGCCGCGCTGGACCATGCGCAAAGAGCCGTGGGACTTGCCGAAGATCTATCGCTTGCTCATGCCATCCTCGGCTTCGTCCAGCTCTGGCGCAGACAAGGAGATTCAGCCATTGCCGCTGGCTGGCGGGCGGTCGCGCTGGACCCAAATAACGCCGATGCCCACATGTACCTGTCTTACAGTCTTGCGGCAACAAACAACGCGAAGGAAGGGCTTGCTCAAATCAACGCTGCCTTACGCCTTCATCCGCATCGGTCTGCTTACTACCTGTTCTCGCTGGGCCTTTGCCACTACTTGATGTTCGACTATGCCAAGGCGATCACCGCGCTCGAGCAGGGCCTGGAATTGACTCCGGCATTCACACCCAACCTGAGCTTGCTCGTCAAACTCTACACGCTCACCGGCCAGGATGAAGAGGCCCGCGGCGCGCGCGCGAGGCTTCTGCAATGCGGCGGCCGCGGGTCATTCCCTTCTGTTTTTTTTCTGGATCCCGCACTGGCCGAGCGCGCCGAGGAAGACAGGAAACTCGCCTGGGGCGAGTGAATCAGGCCGGGACCCGCGCTCCTGCGGGCATCGGCTGCCGGTAATTGTCATACACGTTTAGTACCCAGCGATAGAAACGCCGCCCCTTGAGCTGATCTGCCAGCGCCCCTACGGCGTCGGGCGACCTCACCGGGGCCTTGGCGTCGGCAGCCAGACAGCAGCTCGATAACAGCGCGCACACGGTCAGATCGGCTCTCGAGAACCGATCCCCGACGAGAAAACGGCGGTCCTTCAGCGCATTGTCCAAATTCTCCAGAGCGGCGAGGAAACGTGCTTTGGATTGTTCGGCCGTCTGGTCATTGATGTTCAGGTTATGCCTCATTACGTCGCGGACCTTGGGATAGATCAGCATGAATAGCGGCTGCGCATACCAGGCCGCGCCGTCAAGCAAGGCTCTCAGCGCAAGGTCGCGATCGGCAAGAGCATGATAGTAATACCAGAGCCGCAACGTAACGCCGATCTCCTCGTCGGAGTATGCTTCCCACTCGAGGGCCTGTCTGGCTGACAGCGGATCGCAAGGTGTCAGAGCCGGACCAGGCTGCATCGTGTCCAGGTAAGTGATGATTGCGGAGGAGCCCTGCACAACCCTGTCGCCATCGATCAACACCGGAAGACAGCTTTTCGCCGCAATTCTTCGCACGTGCTTCACGTGCAAGCCGGGCAACAGGTTAACAGTCTCGTACGGAATGCCCTTGTAATCGAGTGCCCAGCGGGCCTTTTCACAAAAATGTGAGAACGGGAATTGATAGAGCTTGATCATCCGGCCGCCGTTACGAAGCCGAATATCAGCTCGATGCAAACGGCCAGGCTTTCGCTCGGATTGTGATGTCGGCAATTGGTCCGTCTGACGATGCAGTCTCATAGCAAGCCCTCCAGCCGGCCCGCCTGCATGGATCACGGCTCTTGCATCCCCTGAAGACGTCCGCAGCGGCATATTTGAGTTGATACGGCATCCTGCCGCCCGCACTGGTTGATCGGTCCAGCCCGGAGTACTCCACTCGCACCGTGGGAATTTCCTCATCGGAAACCGACTGTGGCTTCGGCAAGCAGGATGGCAGGCATCAACTGCGCGAGCCGCATAATGAGTGCGGCAGGACGCCCAAACTGGTGGGATGTAAGTTCACAGTATGCTCTTTACACGGCCGGTTCAACCGCCTCACCGGTACAGACGGACCTTCTGTCCGGTGCCCGACATTGGCTGCTCCGATCCGGACGGCTGCATGTAGAGCACTGGGCATTGCGAAGGTCCAGCGTCAGCAGTCCATTAGAGAGGCCGATGCGGCGGACGGAGTTTTCAGCCGCTTTCCCACATCGACTCTTCCGGGCCGTCCGGGCCGGCACGAGGGAGAGAGGGATCAGGCGGGGCTGATGGCCGTCGTTAGTTAGCCGCTATCTGTGCAGACACGTCGATCTGCTGCGCCGCGGCCTCCCGAAGCGTATGTGTTGCGAGATAGACCTTCGTGAGCTGCGGCACATTCGCTGACCGGATCGCGTCTCCGAGCGCCTTTTCATAACAGCCCTTTGGATCGGGGGCGGGCGCCAGGTCGACCCGGTTGCCATGCGTGCAGACCACCTGGGCAGCATGCTGGAGACGCGCATAGAATTGGTGCGCTCCGGCAGGCCGACTCAGATCGAGTCCCTCTGTGCTGACATGAACGGTAACAGTGACTTGATGATCCCTCGCCGCAACACTGCCGGCGACGATCGTGCATGCGACTGCAGCCCCCAGCACGGGCCGGGCAAGCATGACAGCTGTCTTGGTGTACATGTGCATGTGAATCTCCTAGTAATCCGCGTTGATGGTTGAATCCGGCGACAACTTCACTCCTCTCACTCATGCAGACGGACTCTTTCGCCGGTTGACGACATCGCGCGCCAGTCTTTCACTTGGGAGTGCGCATCGAATCGTTCGATTTCATGGGCCTGGCCTTAACCTTCGACTTGACTCTCATGCTGGCGTACCTTAAGAGGGATCGAAGCGGCGAAGAAGGCCCCTGCGAGGTTCTCGCGATGAGCCAGATCACAGAGCTTTTGGGCCGGGTCCAACTCGGCGAAGCCGGCGCCCGCGATGTGTTGTTCGCGGCGGCATACGAGGAGTTGCGTCGGCTTGCCCGCTCTCGCTTACGGGATTGCGGTCGCAATACGATGCTGGACACCACCTGCCTGGTGCATGAGGCCTACCTGCGCTTTGTGCGCGCGGGTGAGCTCCGGGCCGGCGACCGACGGGCCTTCTTCAGCTATGCGTCGCGGGTGATGCGGGCGGTGATCGTGGACAGCACCCGCGAGCGACTGGCGGAGCGCCGTGGCGGGGGGTTGCCGCCGCTCACGCTCTCGACTGAGCTGGTCGGGAACCTCGCCGAGGGGGAGGAGACGATCCTGAAAGTGCATGAGGCGCTCGAGGTGTTAGCTCGGGCCGACGGGCGCTTGGCACAAGTGGTCGAGATGCGCTACTTTGGCGGCTATAGCGAACGCGAGATCGCCGAGACGCTACAGGTAACAGAGCGCACGGTGCAGCGGGATTGGGAGAAGGCGCGGCTGATTTTGCTGCAAGCCATACTGTAACGGGAGCTCGGGGGGCGGACAAAATTCGTCGCGGGACTGAAGATGGAAC
The DNA here is from genome assembly GCA_964508005.1 of uncultured Steroidobacteraceae bacterium. Taxonomy (GTDB): domain Bacteria; phylum Pseudomonadota; class Gammaproteobacteria; order Steroidobacterales; family Steroidobacteraceae; genus 13-2-20CM-66-19. The sequence goes on along the minus strand of CAZDTG010000288.1, from coordinate 747 downwards.
TCTCGGCGCCGCAGATGGCGCGGATGAGACGGACGTGCCTCTGCCAGTGGGTGAACAGCTTCAAGTCAAGCTCGTGGGCAATCAGATCGCCAAGCTCAAGCTGGGTAGCGTGCCTACGAGGAGGCTCCATCCTGGAGCAATCGCCTCACGTCGCCCTGAGGCGCCCCACTACCGTTAGAATTCGCACTTACATCGCACTTGGGTCTTTCAAGCCGCCTAACTCGCTGAACTCGCGGGAAACCTCGATGGGTTTGATTCCCATCACCCGCTCCACTTCTGAGGCTTCGCCAGGCAATTCCTGGCAACAGCCGCAGGGTTGAATCCCTGATTACTTGGGTGATGTCATGGGAACCGGGCCACGGTACAAGGCCAGCGCGTTGCCATGTGCCGTCGCGCATTGCCCCAGCCCTCGCACGTAGATTCGCGCCTGGTCTCTCCGCCCGTGTGTCTACTCCTCGAGTTCGAGCTGGCGCAACCATTCGACAAAGCCCTCATCCTGGATCTGGTAGTGGCCGTACTCGAGTCTTACGACCAGTTCTTCCTTCTGCAGGCGCCGTAGTGCATTTTTGGGCGTGTCCAGCGGAGCCGCCTTGCCCAGACCCAGCTCTTCCCCCAATCGCTTGCGGGCAGGGAGCGAGTGGAGATCGCTCACGCCCTGGGCGAGCGCTCTCAGTACCGCCTTATCGGCCGGCAGCAGCCGCTCCCACGTAGTGCGATAGCCCGAATCGTTGAATACATGCGCGAGCG
>CAZDTG010000287.1:0-4400 GCA_964508005.1 uncultured Steroidobacteraceae bacterium | reverse complement strand
CTGATCGTTGTAGAACCCGTCGAAGGCGCCGAAATCGAAGTTGTCCGGCATCTGCCCCGCGCTGACCGCGCCCGCCGGTGCCGCCGGCAGCGCCGGGAGCTGGCGCATCTCGTTGCCCCAGCCGGCCGAGCCAAGGTCCGGCAGATTCACCATCGGTGCGTACGCCGCCTCGGGTTGTGGCAGCAGCGACTGCCCTTGCGCCGCCTGATCCGGAAGGCGGAACGTCGCCACCGACGCCCGAAGCTGCTCGGCCAGCTCCGCCAGATAGCTCACGGCGGCGCTGGCGTCCTGCGTCGCGGCGTTCGTCTGCCGCGTAATGTCGGCGATCCGATTCATCGCGTTCGCCACGATCTCAGCGGTCTGCGCTCGCTCATTCGCCGCCTTCGCGATGCCCTCGATCATCTTCGCCTGCCGGTCCACCGCGCCGTTGATGCTGCGCAGCGCTTCACCTGCTTCGTCGGCCAGCCGCGAGCCGGTCACCACTTCCTGTGTGCTCTCTTCCATCGCGACCACCGCCTCATACGTGTCGCCCTGGATGCTCTTCACGATCGTGGCGATCTTCTTCGTCGCCTCCGTCACACGCTCGGCCAGCAGCCGGATTTCATCGGCGACCACCGCGAAGCCGCGTCCGTGCTCGCCCGCCATCGCGGACTGAATAGCGGCGTTGAGCGCCAGCAGGTTCGTTTGATCGGCAATATCTTCGATCAGGCGGACGATCTCACCCACTTCCTGCGAGCGCTCGCCCAGCCGCTTGATCTTCTTCGAGGTCTCCTGCACGTTCTCGCGGATATGCACCATGCCGTCAATCGTCTGGATCACGGCGTGCTGGCCGCCTTCGGCGTTGCGCAGCGCCTCGCGGGCAGCCTCGGCGGCGGCCTGCGCGTTGTTGGCGGAAAGCTGCACGAAATCGGCCAGGCGGGCCACCGCGTTGGTCGTCTCGGAAATCTGCGACACCTGGGCCTCAGAGGCGGTCGCGACTTCCGCGGAGCGATCCAGCAAGCGCCGCGTAGCGTTCGTCACCTGGAAAGTCGTCGCCTGCACGCGGCCCACGACCTTCGCCAGCTCCTCGATCATATAGTTGAACGAGTCCGCCAGCACGCCCAGCGTGTCGGGCGTCACCTCAGCCTGCACCCGCAGGTCGCCGTCGCCCACCGCGCTCACTTCCTGCAGCAGCTTCTCGATCTGCGCCTGAAGGGTCGCGGCATCCTGCGAATCGGGGAAGCCCGACGGCGACATCCCGCCCACCGGCGCGCCATCCAGCACCGCGTTGACGGCGGCGGAGAGCACCGCGAACTCATCATCCCCATTGACCGGGGCGCGCACCGAGCGATCCCCGCTCGACATCTGCCGGCAGATATCCGCCAGCTCCAGCGCCTGGCCGCGCACCAGTCCGCGCATGCGGAACCAGAAGATCGCGACCGCCATGACCGTGATAACGGTGATGCCGAACGTGACCGCCCACAGCGTCGTCTGCGGCGGCAGCGCTCCCGTTGCTCCTGTGGAGTGGATGGCCCAGGCGCCGAGTCCAATGATCGCGGCGCCTGGCACAAGCATCGAAAGTGCCATCCACAGATTGAGCTGAGCGCCGATGGCCCACCGTGCCCGCGAGTTGTCGTACATCTTTAATGAGGCCTCCCAAACCTATTCCGGCTGGCAGTACATCCCACCGTCCACTCAGCGCCGGGACGCCGGCACACGCGGCAGGGAGTTATGCTGAATAAATCGCGCGCATCGCGCTTTGCCTTCGCGCTCGGCGGGTAACAGCGTCTCCCCCGCGTCGCGCGACAGGTGCCGGTAGGACCTAATGACCCCCCTAGAGTACCACGTTGTGCCAAGGAAACGGGTAGCGGCATGGGAATGAGGTCATGTCGCCGCCAGCCCAATCGCAAGCAGTGGATCGCGCTTCAGGAGAAATCGGCCCGATAGCGATGCATTTTCTCCGCGAAGAGGAGGCGTTCCGGGTCCAGCAGCACAATCGTCCTTCCCTCGAGATTGAGCGCCCGTGTCGCGTATGGCGTCGCCCATGTGGGAACGCTACCAGACGCATACGCAGGTGCCGTCTCGCCGTCCAGCGTGCGCATCTCCGTCACGCCATCAACGACCATGCCTATGGTCATCTCCCGCTTCGTCAGCACCAGCAGTCGTGTCCGCGGCGTGATGGCTAGCGGGGTCATCCCGAAGAACCCTCGCAGGTCCACAACCGACGTGATCGCCCCGTGCAGATTGAGCACCCCCAGCACCCACGACACCGTATTCGGCACGGGCGTAATGTCGCCCACCCGCTCGACACCCTGCACCGCCTCCGATGGAAACGCGCAATCCGCGTCGTCCAGCGCGAAGACGATATGCTGCGGCACGTCAGCCTCGGCGGGCGCATTCGCCCCCATCCCCATCATCTGCGCCAGATTTGCGATCTGCGCCGGGCTGGTCAACCCCGCGCGCTGGGCAAGCTGCGACAGCATCTCCGGCGTCAGCGTCCCATTGCCACCAAAGTTGCGGTCGCCGCCCAGCGCCCGCAGCGCCTGTTGCAGCGTCTCCGACATGCTAGCACCGCTCCGGCCTGGCTCAGCGCCGGACGTATTCGAGTTCGAGAACGAATCGCTCATAATAGGGCCTTTGCCTCCCACGAGGCGCGCCGGGCTGTCACCCGATGCGACAGATCCGGTAAGATCAGATGAGACTGCGCACGCTGGCGAGAAGCTCATCTTTGCTAAACGGCTTCGTCATATACAGATCAGCACCCTGCTGCAAGCCCCAGCGCTTGTCCAGTGGAGTGTTCTTGCCGCTGATCAGAATGATAGGAATATCGCGGCTCTGCTCCATCTGCTTCAGTTTCCGGCAGAGTTGAAAGCCATTCTGTTTCGGCAGGATGACGTCGAGCAGCACGCACTGCGGCCGCTCCTGGAGCACCTTTTCGAGCGCTTCCTCTCCGTCCACCGCCGTAATAACGTCATAGCCGCTCTCGCGCAGTGGTGTGGCGATGAGCGTCAGATCTGTCCAACTGTCGTCAACGACCAGGACCTTTGGCATGGCCATGCGAGAACTCCTGTAGCCTGTTGCGCGTGAAGCTGGGTCCCTGACCCAGCGCGGACGGATGAACGATTATGCCTGTATGCCGGGCGGACCGCGCCAACACGAGCATGGCCGCTCCAAACTCCTCTAGACACGCCTGCGCAGCCGTTGCTGCCGCAACGCCCGCTGCGCCGCACGCTCGCGTACGTTCGCGCTGTCCAGGTGCCGCTTGACCGTCTGCACCAGCTCGGCGGAATCAAACGGCTTCGTAATGTATTCGGTTGAGCCGGCCAGCTTACCGCGCATCTTGTCGAACAGCCCGTCTTTGCCGCTCAGCATGATGATCGGCACATCGCGATACGCCAGATTGCGGCGCACCGCCTGACAAATGTTATAGCCATCCATGCGTGGCAGCATAATGTCTAGCAGAATCAGGTCCGGCTGCTCATCCGCCACCGCGGCCAGCGCGCTCAGACCGTCCCCCGCCGTGACCACGCGAATATGCTCCCGCTGCAAAGTCAGCTGAACGATCTTGCGCACAGTTGGGCTATCATCCACCACCAACACGACCGGCTCATCCACTTAACTCAACCTCCTGCGCGTATCAGGTGCCAACTCATACTCCGCGAACGCCATGCCACGCTGCGACTCGGCTCCGACCCGCATCTGAGCAAAGCGATCCGCCTGCACATGGGTCACGGCGCGGCGGTGTTGCTGCCGCGCGATCTCTTCGTCAATCTCGCGAAGGAACGCCGCCCACAGATCCTCGAACTGCCGCCCCACGCGCGATTTGCCGACTTCATCGCTCAGCACGCGCTCGAACACCGCTCGCATGAAATACGACAGCATCTGCACCGCGTCCCAATAGCAATCCGCAAGCTCCTGACCTTTGACCACCTTATCCAGCGATTCCAGGTCCGCGTAGTCAATGCGTCCGTTCGTGAAGCGCACGATCTCTTCCATCCGTGGAAAGTTGTGCTGGAGCTGCGCCAGCAACGGTCCGAAGGTCGTTTCCAGGTAGCGAACGACATCCGCGCGAGCCACCTCGCCCCGCCCGCGCAGCGCGCGCGCGAACAGCGCATGGTGCGCCAGCAAGCCATTGATGCACGTGCCCATCGTTTGCACCAACAGCAGCATGCGGTGCTCCGGGTTCGGCTTGGAGTCCTGCGAAAGCTGGTGCTGGCTCTGCGTCAACAGGTTCACGAGGTTGCGCTCAAGCTCCGTCTCCAGGCGAGCGTCTACCACCTCGATCAGTCCCAGATCAAGCAGCTTGTGCATGATGGCCGCGACGGCGGGTTCGGGGATGAGCAGCGCGTAAGAGATCGCATGAAGGGGGAATTGACCGTTGGAGAGGCAAAGAACGTGAATCTCGTCGGGGGTGAGTCCCA
>CAZDTG010000286.1:0-4401 GCA_964508005.1 uncultured Steroidobacteraceae bacterium | reverse complement strand
GGGAGCCATAAAAATCAATCGGTTGCGCTTCAGCCATTAGCACTGCGCGGGGGCAACCGCTGCCGAACGGTATTCGGGCTCGATCAAGGTGACCGAGTATCAGATGCGAGAATTCGGCCCGATTGCTGTAGCGACTTATATTGCGGCCGAAACCGAGTTCGTTATGGGCCACACGCTGCATGCTCAGCATACGACGGCTGACACTTGCCGGAAAACGCGAGCGGGCTGGCGCCTCATCGCCGAGCAGATCCTGGCAATGCCAAAGTATCCGCCTGCGGTCAGTGGGTCCGCGAGCGAGCTCGATCGGTACGTCGGCACGTATGCACTCAGTCTTACCACGAAGCGGCAGTGAGGTGACAGCATCGTCAGTTTTCTAAGCCGGGGCAGATCGGGGATTGGCCTCTCGAGGTCGGTAAGTCGCAGCTCGAGAGCACTAACACGCATCTCCAGCTGCACGCGAAACGCTGGCTGGCGCTCGGTGGCTCCGGGGGACAAAGGGCTGACTCAGTCCGGAACCAGTCAGCTCCGCTTCAGGTTGCGTGCGTATAGTGGTCTACAGTAGCGATAGCGCGACCACCTCGCCCGAACCAGGATCCCGTAATCATGCACGTCCGAATACCCGTGATTGCCATAGCCTGTGGCATCCTCACCCTCTCGGGGTGTGGCGGGAGCGCTGACAACAGCGCACCACCGAGGGTCACAACCCAAATTATCAGCGACCCGAGGTTTGACGGCGATATAGAACAGATTGCGCCGAACTCCTTCACCATCACTCAAGGCATGTCGTCCACCGTGCAAAGTGTGTTTGCGGGTATCGATCCGGTCGGGGGCACGGAATTCAGGGCCTTCCTGGACTTTCCGTTAACGGGCAGCGGCGGTGTCCCCGGAAATGCCTCGATCGACTCGGCGTTCCTTGAGGTCTCTGTCGACGATCTCCAACCCATTACGGGCAACCTTCCGATTCGGGTCGACCTGGTGGCGTTTCAACCGCCAACGCTGATCGCAACCGATTTCGACCGTACGCTGCAGCCGGCGCTGGCATCCGTAATCGTCTCACCCGACATTTCCAGCTCGGATGTAGGTAAGTTCGTGCCGATTGACGTCACCTCACTGATGGTGGAAGCGCAACGGCAGGGACTCGTCGACTTCCAGGTGCGCATCATGGAGGACTTGGGTCCTGCCATTCCGGTATTGATGGTCATCGACGATTCGACCGGCCCGAATCGCGCGTCCCGTGCGCCGCTTCTGACAGTGACGTACTTCTGACCGACATGATCCCCCGCGGGACGCGGGGCATCGGAGTCACACACAATGGGGAGCCTGAGGCCGTCACCACCACCCGTGGCTCACCCAATCGGGGACAAGTCCTCGGCTCATGTGCAGAAGTTCAGTCTGACCGACATCAGCGTGGCAGACACGATCGACGTGCATGGGTTCGAGAGCCCTGTCGGCAACGGCAAGGTCGTAGCCACGCGCCTCGAACGCGAGCCTGCGAGCAGCACCGTGAGCGTGCAGGGGTCGTTCACGGCTGGCACGTCGCCCGACTTCACCGTACTGGGGATCACGATCGACGCGTCGTCCGCGACTCTGAAGGGTGCGGACGGCGCCACGCTGGAGTCCCGCCCGCTATCGGGTCGGCGATCCAAGTAGGTCGGCCACCGACCGGAGCAGATCGACGCGCTTGAATGGCTTGGCCAGCGCCCGTGCCGCCCCAAGGGCGATGGTGGCGTCCGCGTCCATCCCGTACCCGGAGTTGAATAAGCCGGAGATCGCGATGACCGGCACCTCGGGATACTCCTGCTTCAGCTCGGCGATGACCGCGGCGCCGTCCTTTCCGGGCATGTGCATGTCGGTAATTACCAGGGCGGGCGGCGCGAATTTCACTGCCGCGAGGCCGGCACTCCCGTCCGCCGCCTTGCGCACGCCGTAACCCGCCGCCAGCAGCCACTCGGCCAACGCTTCGCGCATGAGCGGGTCGTCTTCAATGACCAGGATGTCCGCAGTTATAGCCATGGTCGGTTCGTTGGGTGAGACCAGCGCGTGTCCGGGCGCGGACGCCCTGCAGTTCGCGCGGCTCGCCGATATGCCGATTTCACCTAGCGCTAGATAGGCTGCTTTCGAGGATGTTAATGGGACGTGGCCAGAGGGGCCACACTTATGACTCGGCGGCGGGCTGCCCTCGCCTGAGCGCAGACTTTCCCTGGAGCGCTTTTGGTCGTCAATATCGATCACGAAGTGATACCACTGGACGATCGACAGAATCCTTCATGCGTTTACCGCCCGTATTGAGTCAGTCCGCGGCCGATCGGTCAGGCGTCCGACGTCGTCTCCCGTCACCGGCTGAGCGGTCGCTCCGCGAGAGTCGTATGGCTCACGCGTAGTCTGCTTACGTCCATCCTCTACTCCACCCAGTCCTCCAACCGGAGGTCTTCAATTCGCGAGAATTCTCTTTTGTTGTGCGTAACCAATATGGCCTCGAGCACCCGCCGATCCACTTCGCTGGGTTGCTCCCGATCGCGCATGAAGTCCGCCGGAAACTTGGAGAGGCTCTCGATCAGCGTATCCCATGGCTTGGCCTTCGGCAGCCATACGACAGCGCTGCCGACGCGCTTAATAAAGACCTCGTCCCAGCAAATCGAAACTCCTTCGGTAGGCGTACGGGTTGGCCAGGATATCGAGCTCGACCCAGCGATAATCCCGATCGAGCTGCGACAACAGCAGCCGAGCTTTGTAGCCGTTGCCGGAATCCAGATAGTCGTACAAGGTAAGCATATGGTGTCCCCGTAGCGTCCACAAATTGAGGCGGCTCAGGTGGATTTCGGCGCCGGTCCCATCTTGAGTTGTACGCCCCTGGCCGAGGCTGGATCGCCACCGCTGACCTGAGGTTGGTCGTGTTGCCAGCGAGCTCCTCGCACCGTCATGCTCGACAGGACCCCGTCGCGCCGTATCAGCCCGTGATGCAACGCCGCGGCCATGTGCCCGAGGAAAGTCAGAAAGAGCAAGGTCGCGAGCCAACCATGGAGGTGGCGCAGTACGGCGAACGCCCCTGCACCGACCGGGAAAATTGACGGCAGTCGCAGCGACTCGCTCAGCATGACCGGATAGCCGCCGGCCGATAACATGGCCCATCCGATCAGCGGCATCGCGAACATCAGTGCATACAGCAGCCAGTGCGACATACGCGCTGCAAGGACTTGAAATCTCGAGAGATCCTGCGGCAGCGCAGGCGGCCGACGCCGCAAGCGTACGGTCAGCCGGACTACGGCCAACACAAGTATAGCGATGCCGAGCGGTTTATGCAGACGCACGAGCCATAGATGCCGTTCCGACACAGACGCAACCATCCCGATGCCGATGAAAACCATCGCGACGATCATGACCGCCATGAGCCAATGCAACACGCGGGCGGTAAAGCTGAACATGCTGGAGTCGTGCTGCATGATCACTCCTTCTGACTCGTTCTGGCTTGCGCCACGGCGGTGCCGGGCAGATGAGATTCCTCACTCGTTCGCCGCAAGTACGAGGCGGCGTATGCCGCCGAGCGCGCGGGCAGCATTGGATCAGCGGACGCTTCGATTCCCCGCGGCAGGACCAGCGGGTCGTAGTTGATGTCGCGGCAGGTGCCGCTCTCCTGCGGCTCGGCCTGCTGCACAACCAGCGTGCCGGCATCGATCGTGCGCCGATCGGAGGGCCATTCGATTGCAGGGTCAGTGATCGGATCGCCTGGATCGGCCAGTGTGACCCACAGATGCCAACGCAATGGCCCTTGCCTCAGACGCCGCTGCAGATCGGCCGAAAGATAGTCGCTGCTCGCGGCCAGTTTCACATCGTTCACTGTCGCATCGCTCGCCTCAGGCGTCATGCGCCAACGCACAGCGTTGCGCTTGCCCTGAGCATTCACAAAGTAAAAACTATCGAGACTGTAGTAGCTCTCGGTCGCGAAGCTTGCGGGGGGCTTGGTATTCTTCGCCCACGCGCGAAAGGCCGTCGTTTCCGGATGAGCTGCGAAGAAAGTAGCCAACCTGTTTGGATCGGGCTTGCCCGTGGCGGGGTCCGGCCGTTGGGCCTGGAGCATTTCGTAGAATGCTTGCGGCGTTGACACCGGGAAGACAGGCATGCTGTTCATCCCGGTGCGCCATTGTTGACCGTTGCTCAGCGAGAAGCGCAGCGCCATGCTGCGTATCGGCACACTGCTATCGGGCGCATAGGGGTTGCCCCCAGGGATCGCAAGACGTCCAACCACCGGTGTGTCGCCTGGCGCGAACACCTGGGCAGTGGAGTAAGGCGCCCCCTGGCCGGTACTTTCGAAGAAGCCCGTAAAGCACAGGCCCTTGGCGTGATTGCGGCGATAGCCGGCAAAGATGCCGGAGTTGTTCTGTAGCTGATCGACCAGGCGCTTGG
>CAZDTG010000285.1:0-4408 GCA_964508005.1 uncultured Steroidobacteraceae bacterium | reverse complement strand
TCACCGCATCATTGCGGCGGCGGCTACCGGTTTAAAGGGCGCGCGAGTTTAGCGGCAGAATTCGCCGGCCTCAAGCGTTGCGTGAGGGACTTTGGGCGCTTGGTCCGGGCAGGGTGAGCAAGGGTGGGCTTTGGCGTTTCCTTATCCACAGAAGCTGTGGATAACTCTGTGGACGGCGCGCCCGCGCGACCCGGCATTTGGCGGGCAGATTGCATATTTGTTACCTTGGTCAAAAAATGACCAGCCCTTTTCGCCCTTTCTTCTCAATGAGTTATGAGCATCTCATTGAGCTACTTGGTCGGTTTAGCGTGTAATGCGCTCATTCTTCGATGTGCCCCCCGCAGGCTGTGAATAAAGCAGCCGGCGCGCCTGTTCCGTCCTCTCAAGACGCCGTTGACAATGCAAAAGCGCCGGTCATTTTCGGGCTTTGGTCACGTGTGTCGCTCACGAAACTGAGCAGCAGCTCATTGAGGAACTGCAGGCCCTTCGGGCTGGGTCCCACGCGCGACCCCTCCCTCAGGAGCAGTCCGCGCTCGACCAGGTCGTTCACGGAAGCGGCAACGGCGTTCCAGCCCAGACCGGTTCGCGTGGAGAAGAGCGCGACGTCGAATCCATCCACCAGGCGCAGTGCATTCAGCATGAACTCGAACGGCAGCTCATCGGGAACGACCTCCGCCCGACTCACCAGGGCGGGAACCGAGGCCAGGTACCTGCGGGGCTCCCGCAATTGCAGGGTACGAACGATAGACCCGACCCCTTTTGCGCAGGTCAGCTTGCCGTGCGCCCCCGCGCCCACCCCGAGATAGTCGCCGAACGTCCAGTAGTTCAGGTTGTGGCGGCATTGCCGGCCAGGTCGCGCGTACGCGGATACCTCGTAATGGGCGAAGCCCGCCTCGGCGAGCCGCAGGGTGCATTCGGCGAGCATGTCGGCCGCGGTGTCGTCCTCCGGCAAATCCGGCGGCTGCGCCGCGAACACCGTCCCATGCTCGATCGTGAGCTGATAGTGCGATACGTGCGCCGGCTCGAGAGCGAGCGCCTCTTCCAGATCACGCACCGCGCCACCGACGTCCTGCCCAGGAAGGGCGTACATCAGGTCAAGATTGAAATTATCGAGCCCGGCCGCGTGCAGCTCCGCCGCCGCCCGCCGCGTCTCATCGGGTGAATGAATCCGCCCGAGCACCTCGAGCCGCCGCGAATCGAAGCTCTGCGCACCCAACGACACTCGCGTGAGCCCCGCCGCCCGATACTCCCCGAACCTGCCGCGCTCGATAGCCCCCGGGTTCGCCTCCATCGTCACTTCGACATCCGCCGCGAGCGCAAGATACTTCCGCGCACTGTCGATCACGCGCCCAATCGCGCTCGGCGAAAACAAACTAGGCGTCCCCCCGCCAAAAAAGATGCTGACGACCTCCCGCCCCTCAACGCCGGCGGCCTGCGCCTCCAAATCCCGCTCCAACGCCTCGACATACCGCCGTTCCTCGAGCTCACCGTGCAGCGTGTAAGAGTTGAAGTCGCAATAAGGGCACTTGCGCACGCACCACGGGAAGTGCACGTACAGCGACAGCGGAGGTGTTGAAAGGTGGGACACGCGAGTCTTACTCGACGTTCTGCACCTGTTCCCGCATCTGCTCGATAATGACTTTCATATCCACCGCGCTGCGCGTCGTATCGAGATCCTGGGACTTCGACGAAAGCGTGTTCGCTTCGCGATTGAGCTCCTGCATGAGGAAGTCGAGGCGCCGGCCGGCGGGCTCGCTACCCCCGATCACGCGCCGGATCTCCGCGATGTGACCCGTGAGCCGGTCGAGCTCCTCGTCGACATCGAGGCGCTGCAGGAGGATCGCCAGCTCCTGCTCGAGCCGTTCCTGGTCGACATTCGCTTTGAGCTCCGCGAGCCGCTCATCGAGTCGGGCGCGTACGCGCACATGTACCTCGGGGAGGCGGGTTCGCACGTGCGCCACGAGCGCTTCAAGGCCGTTGCAGCGCTGCTGCAGCAATTCGCGCAGACGCTCGCCTTCGCGCGCACGCGCGGCGACGAGATCCTCCAGTGTGCCCCCAAAGAGTGCATGAGCCGCCTTGAGCAGCTCGTCGCGGTCATCGCTCTCGTCACGAAGAACGCCCGGCCAGCGCAGAACATCAAGCACATTTACCGTGTGATTTCCCGGAAGCGTGCGCTCGATATCGCGCACGCTGGCGAGCAGACGGTCCAGGGCCGCCATGTCCACTTGAAGGGCAGTCTCGGCACCCTGCGCACGACGATAGGTGATCGAGCAATCCACCTTGCCCCGCTTGATCTCGCGGGCGAGTCGCTGGCGGAACTCACCCTCGGCGGCGCGCAGCTCGTCCGGGAGGCGAAAGCCCGACTCCAGGAACCGGTGATTCACGCTGCGCAACTCGCATACGAGCGCCCCCCATGAGCCGGAAATCTCACGGCGCGCGAAACCGGTCATGCTGGCGATCATGCTTCGATCCTAAGGGTCAAGTATGGCGTGCGGGCGTCCGGAAACTCTCGCCGGACCTTATGTAGCCGAAAGCTACGCTCGTTTGCTGCGGGGTGATATAAAGCGCGACTAAGTCTAACAGATGCACGGATTTCTTCTTGCGGGTCGAGTACGCCGACATCAGCCTCCTGGGCGGGCGCGAGGAGAACCAGGATCGTGTCGCTGCCGCGGCAAGCGAGCAAGCGGCGCTCCTCGTCGTGGCCGACGGCATGGGCGGCCATGCAAATGGGGCGAAAGCGGCCGAGGTCACGCAGCAGGTCGTTCTCGAAGCGTTCGCACAGACGCCCCATCCTCTCTTCGATCCGCTGGGATTTCTGCATTTGACTTTGGGTCGCGCTCACGACGAAGTCGTCAAGCTTGGCGCCCAGTTGCCGATCGAGCAGCGCCCGCGCGCCACCTGCGCGGTCTGCCTGGTGCAGCAGGGGGCTACCTGGTGGGCGCACATCGGCGACAGCAGGCTCTACCACCTGCGACACGGTGGACTAATCGCGCGCAGTCGCGACCACAGTCACGTCGAGCTCCTGGTGCGCGAGGGGCTGATCACAGCCGAGCAGGCGCAGACACATCCCATGCGTAATTTCGTGGAGTGTTGTCTCGGCGGCGATCCGATCGTGCCCGACATGACCCTCACGCGCCGCCGCGCGTTGGAGCCGAACGACGTCCTGCTCGTATGCACCGACGGCTTCTGGGCGGGCGTGAAAGACACGGAAATCGCGAGCGAGGTGGGCGCATCCGGCGTGGCGCTCAAGGAAAAGCTTCTCGAGCTCGCGCAGCGTGCGGTCGTCAGAGCGGGCGCCGCAAGCGACAACACCTCGGTGGCCGCGCTGCGCTGGCTGGGCTAAGGCGCCCGCCTGAGTACTGATGCCCGGGCCAACTTCGGGCCCATATACTTTCGAGCCCACATACTGAGGAATTAATGATGGCAAGACCAAGTGGGCGCGCGCCCGATGAGCTTCGCACCGTTAGTTTTGCGCGTCGCTTCGCGAAGCACGCGGAAGGCTCCGTGCTGGTCGAGTTCGGCGACACGCAGGTACTGTGTACGGCGAGCGTCGAGGAGACGATTCCGCCGTTCCTGCGGGGCAAAGGACAGGGATGGGTCACCGCCGAATATGGAATGTTACCCCGCGCGACCCACACCCGCTCCGCGCGCGAAGCTGCGCGGGGTAAGCAGACCGGTCGCACGCAAGAGATCCAGCGCCTGATCGGCCGATCGCTGCGTGCGGTGACCGACCTCAAGGGGCTCGGCGAGCGCACCGTTACCATTGACTGTGATGTGCTGCAGGCAGATGGGGGCACGCGGACCGCTTCGATCACGGCCGGATATGTCGCGCTCGCGCAGGCATGCGAGGCTTTGGTGAAGCGACGGCTGATCGCGGCGAGCCCGCTCCATGGGCAGATTGCAGCCATCTCGGTCGGAATCGTCGGCGGCGTTCCGGTGTTGGATCTCGACTACGCGGAAGATTCGCAGGCGGAGACCGACATGAACGTCGTCATGAACAACGGCGGGGCTTTCGTGGAGATTCAGGGTACTGCGGAGGGACACGCGTTCCGCCGCCATGAGCTCGATGCCATGCTGAACCTCGCGGCGAACGGCATCGGGCAACTCTTCGCACTGCAGGCGCAGGCGCTCGATGCTCGCGATTCCGCCGGCGCTGGGGTTCTTCGGTGAAGGGTGTCGTTCTCGCCAGCAGCAATGTTGGAAAGCTCCGCGAAATGAGCGCGCTGCTGGAGCCCTTGGGTTTCGAGCTCGTCCCGCAGAGTATGCTCGGCATCCTCCCGGCCGCCGAGACCGGCGCCACCTTTCTCGAGAACGCCACGATCAAAGCGCGTCACGCCGCGCACCTGGCAAAGCTTCCGGCCATAGCGGACGACTCCGGCATCGAAGTCGACGCCCTCGACGGCCGCCC
>CAZDTG010000284.1:0-4409 GCA_964508005.1 uncultured Steroidobacteraceae bacterium | reverse complement strand
CAGGCCGAGCGCGACCTCATTCTCGATGCGCTGCGCAGCGGCCAGGGCAACCGCCGCGAGGCCGCGGAGCGCCTCGGCATCAGCGCACGGACCTTGCGCTACAAGCTCGCCCGGCTGCGCGAAGCCGGCATCGACGTACCTGCCGCCTGAGGCAGCCCAAGGAGAACACCCCCATGAGCTCCATGGAGATCAACCGCGTCCTCGAGCAGATCCGCTCCCTGTCGGCGCAGGCGAAAGCCGGCGCCCCAACGGGCCAGACCCAACAGGCCGGCGGCCCCGGCGAGTTTGCCAACATCCTGCGCCAGGGTCTCGACCAGGTGAACCAGGCCGAGCAGAAGGCCGGCCAGCTGAGCGAGGCATTCCAACGCGGCACGCCCGGCGTCGAGCTGCCGCAGGTCATGTTGGAGCTCTCCAAGGCGAGCGTCGCGTTCCGCGCGGTGTCCGAGGTGCGCAATCGCCTCGTGAGCGCGTATCAAGAAATCATGAACATGCAGATGTGATCTAGCCCATGGCCGAAGCGACCACATTGGCAGGGCCTGCCGCGCTCAGCGCGAGCCTCAAGCCCGTTCTGCTGCTCGTCGGCATCGCTGCCGCCGTGGCGGCCGGCGTCACCGTCGTCCTGTGGACGCGCGGCCCGAGCTACAGCCTGCTCTACGCCAACATGGCGGCCGAGGACCAGTCGGCCGTCGCCCAGGCACTCGATGCGGCGCAGATCCCGTATCGCATTCAGCCGGGCTCGAACAATATCGAAGTCGCCTCCGAGCGGGTGAGCGAGGCGCGCATGAAGCTTGCGGGCCAGGGACTGCCCGAAGGCGGCGGCGGCTTCGCGCTCATGGACAAGAATCCGGGCTTCGGGGTCAGCCAGTTCATGGAGAACGCGCGCTACCAGCACGCCCTCGAAACCGAGCTCGCCCGCACGATCGCGAACCTGCGGCCGGTCGAGGGTGCCCGCGTCCATCTAGCCATTCCGCACCAGACCGCATTCGTGCGCGATCACCATCCCGGCAGCGCCTCGGTGTTCGTGCAGGTCAAGCCGGGCCGGCGGCTCGAGCAGGGGCAGGTGCAGGCGATCGTCAATCTCGTGGCCTCGAGCGTGCCGGAGATGGAGGCCAGCCAGGTCACCGTGGTCGACCAGCAGGGGCGCCTGCTCTCCGCTCCCGAGGGACATGACGAATTCGCGCTGCGCGAGCAGCAGTTCGACATGGTCCATCGCCTCGAAGAGGACTACACGCAGCGCATCGAAGGGCTGCTGACGCCGATGATCGGCGCCGGCAGGGTCCGTGCGCAGGTCGTGGCGCAAATGGACATGGCGGTGAGCGAGGAGGCCCACGAGCAGTACCGGCCGGAGAGCCAGATCGTGCGCAGCGAGCAGATCTCGGAGCAGAGCAGCCGCGACGGGTCCGGCTCCGGCGGCGTGCCGGGCGCGCTCACCAATCAGCCGCCGCCGGCGGGCGTGGCTCAGCCGCCGCCGAACACGGCGCCGGCCAACAGCGCCGTCAATGTCAACACCAACGCCGCCCCGGCGGCCAACGCCGCCAACAAAGCGGCCACGGGCCTGACCGGCCTGACACAACCCATCGGCGGCAACACCGGCGCGGCAGCGAACGACAGTAGTTCCAAGTCCACGACGCGCAATTACGAAATCGACCGCACCATCGCCTACACGCGCTCCCCGGCCGGGAAGCTGAAACGCCTCACGGTCGCCGTGCTCGTCGACAACCTGCGCAGCACGGACAAGGAGGGCAAGGTCAAGGAAGTCGCGCTGACGCAGCAGCAGCTCGACCACGTGACGCAGCTCGTGAAGGACGCGGTCGGGTTCGACGAGGCCCGCGGCGACAACGTGAATGTGGTGAACGCCTCATTCACGGCCGAGACACCGGGGCCCGACGGCGAGCTGGAGAGCCCCGGTTTCTGGGAGTCCCCGCTGTTCCTCAACATCGCGAAGCTGCTCGCGGGCGTCGCGGTGCTGCTCGTTCTCGTACTCTCCGTTCTGCGGCCGATGGTGCGCACCCTGATCGGCCCGGCTCGCCCGGCCGTGCACGTCATGCCACGCGTGGCCGCCGTCGCTGGCGACGAGCCCCTCGGCGCCGGCAACGCGCCGGCATTGCCCGGGGCACAGGCGAAAGAAGTAGTGCTCACTCACGAACAACAGGTGGCGCAGGCGCGGACGCTCGTCAACCAGGATGCGAAGCGCGTGGCTCAGGTCGTTCGCGGCTGGGTGGCTCAGGATGAATGAGCCATGAAGGAGAAGGAGTCGACCCGCAGCGGCACCGAGCGGGCCGCGATTCTGCTGCTCACCCTCGGCGAGCAGGAAGCCGCCCAGGTGCTCAAGCACATGGGCGCGAAAGAAGTGCAGCGCATCGGCACGGCGATGGCGAAGTTGTCGAACGTCTCCCGCGAGGAGGTCTACGGCGTCATCACGCAGTTCACCTCCTCGGTGGAAAGCGAGACCTCGGTCGGGGTAGGCACGGACGAGTTCCTGCGCAAGGTGCTGGTGGATGCGCTCGGCCACGACAAGGCGGCGAGCATCATCGACCGCATCAACATCGGCCGCTCCACCAAGGGCCTCGAGGCTCTCAAGTGGATGGACGCCCGCGCGGTGGCCGAGCTCATCCGCCTCGAGCATCCGCAGATCATCGCCATCGTGCTCGCCTATCTCGATGCGGACCAGTCGGCGGAGGTTCTCAGCCACCTGCCCGCCAACATGCGCTCCGACATCGTCGTGCGCATCGCCACCCTGGACGGCGTGCAGCCGAGCGCCCTGAACGAGCTCGACGACATCATGGAGAAGCAGTTCGCCGGCAAGTCGAGCGCCAAGACCTCCACCATGGGCGGCGCGAAGGCCGCCGCCAACATCATCAACCTCCTGGAGCCCAGCCAGGAGACCGTCATCATGGAGCAGATCAGCAAGGCCGACCAGGCGCTCGGCGCGCGCATCCAGGACCTCATTTTCGTATTCGACAACCTGCTCGAGCTCGACGACCGCAGCATGCAGGAGCTCATGCGCCAGGTGCCCAGCGACCGGCTGCTCGTGGCGCTCAAGGGCACCGACGAGCCGCTCAAGGAAAAGATCTTCAAGAACATGTCGCAGCGCGCCGCCGAAATGCTCAAGGACGACCTCGAAGCCAAGGGACCGGTGCGCATCTCCGAGGTGGAGGGCGCCCAAAGAGAGATCCTGCAGATCGCCCGCAAGCTCGCCGACGCCGGTGTGATCGCGCTCGGCGGCAAGGGCGAAGCCTATGTCTGATCCGCGGCGTCCCCTCACCGCCGGCGCGGCTGCCATCGAGCGCTGGTCCCTCCCGCAAGTCGAAGGCCACGTCATCGGCCGCCCCGTCGACGAGCGCAAAGCGAGGGCAGCCGCGGAGGCCATCGCGCGTGTCGCCCGCCAGGAAAGCGAGGCGCGCGGCTATGAGGCCGGCATGGCCAAAGCCCAGGCGGAAATGCAGGGGCGCATTGCCGAGCTCGATGCCAGGGTGAGACAGCTCGACTCGCTGTTGCAGCTCATCGGCCGCCCGCTGCAGGACCTCGATGCGGAAGTCGAGAAGATGCTGTTGCAACTGGCGCTCGCGGTCGGCAAACAGCTCGCGCGCCGGGAGCTGCGGGTCGACCCGGCGCAGGTCATTGCCATCATCCGTGAATCCCTGGCGGAGCTGCCTGCCGCCGCGCGTGAGATCCGGGTTCACCTGCATCCGGAAGACGCCGCGATCGTGCGCGAGCGGCTCAGCGAGCCGCTGACCGAGCGCGCGTGGACGGTCGTCGAGGATCCGACGATGTCCCGCGGCGGATGCATCGTGCGGACGGAGAATTCTCAGATCGACGCACGCCTGGAAAGCCGCATCAATACCGTCATTGCCAATGCCCTGGGCGACGAGCGCGCGCCCGGGCGGGCATCCGGCGCCGCGGCGCACGGCGAACCCGACCCTGACACCCTCAGCGCCCCCGGTATCCAACAGTGAGCACAGCGGATCTCAACACCGCGCGCGGACCTATCTGGAGCAGCAGGCTCGAGCGCCGTATCCACAAAGTGGAGCGCACGCCCGCGCCGCCAGTGGAGGGCTCCCTCACCCGTATGATCGGACTCACGCTCGAGGCCGTGGGCTGCCAGGCTTCGATCGGCGATACGTGCGACGTGATCGCCGGAGACGGCTCACGCGTCGAGTCCGAGGTCGTCGGCTTTGCCGGCGAGCGCCTGTATCTCATGCCGACCGGCGACTCACACGGACTCGGACCTAACGCGCGGGTGATTCCACGCCAGGGTGCCGGCACGGTGGCGGTGGGACCCCAACTGCTGGGACGGATCATCGACGGCGCGGGGCAGCCACTCGACGATGCGGGCCCACTCGACTGCGAAGCGCGCGTGCGCCTGTCGGGAAAGCCGATCAATCCTCTCGCGCGTCAGCCGATTGCGG
>CAZDTG010000283.1:0-4422 GCA_964508005.1 uncultured Steroidobacteraceae bacterium | reverse complement strand
TGTATTTCATCATCGCGCGGGCGAGCGCGCGAAAGGCGCCTAGAGATGGTGAACGCCATGCGCAGTATCGTCGTCGACAAGGTCGCCTCGGTCACACAGGCGTGCGGGCTGTCGAACGAGGTACGCATCGCGACTGACGGGATCCCTTCCGAGGAAGGCGTGGTCGTGGTCGTGGAAGTGCTCACCAACAAGTCGACTTACAACACCCTCGAGCTCACCAGCGGCCGCATGGCGAAAGTCGCCAAGGGCGACATCGTCGTGGGGGCGCTGGGCCATCGCAAGGCGCTGTTCGGCTATTCCGGCCACATACCCCCGTCGGTACGGGCCGGCGATATCATCCAGATGCTGAACATCGGCGGCGTGCTGGGGATCTGCGATTCGGTCAATCCCGACAAGGGCAAGCCGTTCGATTGCCGGGTGCTGGGGGTGGTGCTGCACTTTCCGTATCTGGGTGAGCGCATCGGCGTCCCGGCGCGCGTGGGCCACAAACGGCTCGATCCCGATGCGAAGCTCGACACACACGGTGTGCCGGTGGTCGCGCTCGCGGGAACCTGCATGGAGGCCGGGAAGACGGCGGCCGCCTGTGCCGTGATCAGCCGCATGCGGCATCGGGGGCTCGTCGTCGATGCGTTCAAGGCCACGGGCGTTTCGCTGCGGCGCGATATCCTGGCCATGGAAGACGCCGGTGCGCGCCGCTCGGCGATCTTCACCGACCTGGGCATCGTGACGACCACGAAGGTCAATGGTCCGGCGCTGACCCGCACCATGTTGACGGAGCTCTCGGCCGGAAAACCCGACGTGATCGTGTTCGAGCTGGGCGACGGCATTCTGGGCACGTATGGCGTCGATGCCATCCTGGAGTGTCCCGACATTCGCACGGCTCTGACTGGAGTCATTCTTTCCGCGAACGACCCGGTCGCGGCGTGGGGCGGCGTGAAGCTGCTGCGCGAGCGATTTGGTATCGATCCGTGTGTGGTCACCGGCCCTTCCACCGACAACCAGGTGGGCGTGGAGATCATCACGACGCAGATGGGTGTCAGCGCGTTCAATGCGATGACGAATGGCGCGGCCCTCGGCGACCGGGTGATCGAGGCCATTGGCGTGAAGGCGGGTGTGGCGGCATGAGCTCAGCCATTCCGACAGTCGTCCTGGGCGGCACCGGCTACGTGGCCGGGGAGCTGCTGCGCCTGATTGCGGGACATCCTTGCTTCCGGCTCGCAGCGGTGCTGTCCGACAGCCAGCCGGGCGAGCCGGTGAGCGGCGCGTTTCCTCACCTCGTGAGCGCATTCCCGGACACCCGCTTCAAGTCCCTGGCGGAGGTGGAGAAGCTGCTCGTCGAATCGCCGCAGGCGGCCGTGTTCTCCGCGGCCCCTCACGGAGTTTCCGCGGCGTTGATCGACACGCTGCTGAAGGCTTCGGCCGCTGCGGGAACCCGTCCGCGTGTGGTCGATATCTCGGCTGATTTCCGCTTCAACTCGGCGAAAGCGTACGAGGCAGTTTACAAACACCCGCACGGTGCGCCGGAGCGCATCGCCGAATTCACGTGCGCGGTTCCCGAGCACCTGCGAAAGCTCCAGACCCCGCACGTCGCTCATCCGGGCTGCTTCGCTGCAGCGACCCTGCTCGCCAGTGTCCCGTTACTGGCGCTCGGGCTCGTGCCGCCCACCCTTTTCGTGAGCGGCGTCACCGGCAGCACCGGAGCCGGACGCAAGCCGATCGAAGGCACGCACCATCCGGTCCGGCACAGTGATCTCTACAGCTACAACGCTCTGTCGCATCGCCACGCGCCGGAGATTGCCGCTTGTGCGCGCGCCGCGACGGGCGTCGAAGCCGACTTCGCCTTCGTTCCTCATTCCGGGCCGTTCGCGCGGGGTATTCATGTCACGGTGCAGGCTTCCCTGAAATCTCCGGTCGACACCCCGCGCGTGCTGGCCGCCCTGCGCGATTTCTACGCGCACTCGCCGTTCATCCGCGTTGCCGAGCGGGCGCCGCGGGTGAAAGAGATCGCGGCCAGCAACTATGCGCACCTTTCGGCGGCCGCTGACGGCCGTACCGTCGCGGTGATGTGCGTCGTCGACAACCTCAACAAGGGTGCCGCGGGCGGCGCCGTGCAATGGATGAACCGGATGTTCGATTTGCCGGAAACTTCCGGCCTCACCGCACCGGCCCCGGGCTGGACTTGAAAGAGATGCCATGAACGACGCAGTTCGCGCAACGCAGCCGGCTTCCCGTGATTTTCTGGCGCCGGTGTTCGCGCAATATCCGCTCGAAGTCGTTTCGGCCGAGGGGGTCTGGCTCAAGAACCGGATCGGCGAGCGCGTGCTGGACTTCTACGGCGGCCATGCCGTTGCCGCGCTCGGCTATGGACATCCCGGCTGGACCGCCGCGCTGACGCGCCAGGCGCAATCGTGCAACTTCCAGACGAACGCCGTGCCGATGGACGTACGGGTCCGGGCGGCCGAGCGGCTCGTGCGCTTTTCCAGGCTCGACTTCACGAGTGTGTTCTTCGTCAACAGCGGTGCGGAAGCGAACGAGAACGCCATGAAACTGGCGTTCCGGATGACTTCCCGCCCGCACATCGCTGCCGTCGAGGGCGGTTTTCACGGCCGCACCGCTGCCGCGGGAGCGGTGACCTGGGGAGCCGCGCAGAAGTGGTACAGCTTCCCGCGCGCTCCCTTTGATGTCAGCTTCATCCCGCGCCGCGACATCGAGGCGATCAACCAACACGTCACCGACAGGACGGCCGCCGTCATCGTCGAGCCGGTGCAGGGGCTCGCGGGTGCCGTCGACCTCGGTGCGCCCTATCTCGAGGCTTTGCGCCGGCGTTGCGCTGAGGTCGGCGCGTTACTCATCTTCGACGAAGTGCAATGCGGCGTCGGCCGCACCGGATATCCGTTTGCCGCCAACATGTACGGTGTCATGCCCGACATGATCACGACCGCGAAGGCGTTGGGCAACGGCTTTCCCTGCGCCGCCCTGTTGACCTCCGCGAAGGTGTCGGCGAGCCTGAAGCTGGACCTGTTGGGCACCACGTTCGGCGGCGGCCCCATGGCCTGTGCCGTGATGGAAGCCGTCATCGAGGCGATCGAGTCGGAGAACCTCCTCGAGCGCGTGCGGCGCGTTGCCGGGTACATCCGCAATACCTGCATCGTGGGTCCAATTACGGGACACCAGGGTGCGGGCTTTCTGACGGGTCTGCGCACCACGCGGCCCGCGAAGGAGATCCAGTCGGAGCTGCTCGAGTGCCGCATCCTCACCGGCACGGCCAGCGATCCTCACGTTCTGCGCCTGTTGCCGGCTTTCATTCTCGAGGAGGAGCACGTCGACATGCTGCGGGACGCCCTCGCGAGTCTACCTGCATGAGGCGCTTTCTCGACCTCGCCGACCTCGAGCGCGACGAGGTGGTGGCGCTGCTGGATCTGGCGCGTCGCCTGCAGCAGCATCCGGAGCCGCAAGCGCTTGCCGGCAAGATTCTCGGCATGGTGTTTTTCAACCCGTCGCTGCGCACCTTGGCTTCGTTCCAGGCCGGGATGGCGCGGCTCGGGGGGAACTCGTTTGTCATCACGCCGGGACAGGGCACGTGGCAGCTCGAGACGCGCGTTGGGGTCGAGATGAGCGGCGCAGCCGCCGAGCACGTGCGCGAAGGGATACCCGTGCTGGCCTCCTATTGCGATGCGCTGGGTATCCGCGCGTTCGCCGACGGGAAGGATCTCCGGAGCGATCTGGCCGAGACCACGTTCGGCGCGATGGCGTCCCTGGTCGACAAGCCGCTGATCAATCTGGAGTCGGCGGTCAACCATCCCTGCCAGGCGCTCGCCGACTGGAAGACCGTCGACGACCTCGGTGTACCGCGGAAGGGTCGGTTTGTGCTCTCGTGGGTTTACCATCCGCGCGCGCTGCCGCTTGCGGTGCCTGCCGCTGCTCTTCACATGGCCGCATTCCGCGGCATGGAAGTCGTGGTGTTGCGACCCGACGGTTTCGCGCTGCCGCCTGAGCTCATGGCGAAGGCGCAGCGGGCCGCGGCGCTGTCCGGCGGATCGGTTCGCGAGACGGCGGACCGGGCAGAGGCCCTCGAGGGCGCGCACATCGTGTACGCGAAGGAATGGGGCTCGACCGCTCATTATGGCGACGCCGACGGCGATGCCCGCCTGCGGCGCGGACTCACGAGCTGGTGCGTTCGCAACGACTGGTTCGAGAGTACGGCGCAGGACTGCCGTCTGATGCATTGCCTGCCGGTGCGGCGCAATACGGCTGTTGCGGACGAGGTGCTCGATAGTCCGCGCAGTGTGGTCCAACAAGAGGCCCTCAACCGCCTGGTCGTGCAGATGGCGGTGCTCTACAAACTGCTGAAAGGAATTTAGGAGCTCCAATGATCATGCACAAGGGCGATCAGACTCTCGCCATCCGTGCGCTGAAGAGCGC
>CAZDTG010000282.1:0-4449 GCA_964508005.1 uncultured Steroidobacteraceae bacterium | reverse complement strand
GTTGGGGCACGAGGGCCACCATGTCGTCCGTCACCATTTGCTCCCCTTCGGGTAAACGCCCCGGCAGCCGGGGCACAAAGTTACTGATGAAATATCCTGGGCCTGGTGGGCAAGGTACTTGCTGCCTCCGCCCGCCAAAGTCGGCCAGGGGGCCAAACGGATTGGGAAGCTTCCCAAGCGAGTGTCAGACAAGTCCTACACGCCGGGTCCCGGGAGCGGCTCGCGGCGCGCGAGACTCCGCGAAAGAAAGGCTCGAGCTGCGCGCGGACTCCCCTGAGACGCCTGAGCCGCAGCCCGAGTCGCTGCAAGCTGCCGCCGCCGAAGGCCTTCTCTTTACCAGCGATCGTGACCCCGGCATCCGGCGGCTGCGGCTCTGCAGGCCACGGGCCGTGACGCCCGTGGCCGGCCACGCTCGTTAGTGCCACGACCACACGAGCGCTGAATTCGCTGCTGCGCAAGCGCGGCCGCAAGTCGCGCTAATACAACAGAGTCAGAAGGTTCCTACGTCCAAATGGGGCTATCCCTCAGGCGCGCGCGCGAGGAACGCCGATACGGTCGTTGCAGCCGTGGCCTCAACATACGCTCAGCGAAAGTGATCAACCGCCGAACTCAACCGTGTGTTGCCGAACGTAGGGAGTATGTCATGTCACTGCGAAGATTGATTTTGCCCACGACGGCGGCGTTCGCATGCGTGGCCGCCGCCGGCTGCGCTGCCGAAGGCCCCAAACCCAATGACGAGCTGACGAAGGCCCATACGGTCGTCGAACAGGCCGACAAGGGCAACGCGCAGCGCTATGCCGCGGCCGACCTGCAGCGCGCTCACGATGAGTTGAGCGACGCGGAGCGGTACGCCGGGCAGAAGAAGTACAAGGAGGCGCGCTATTTCGCGCAGCGTGCGGAGGCCGATGCCGACGTGGCGGTCGCCCGCGGCAACAGTGCCGAAGCCGCGAAGGCGGCGCAGGAAGTTGCACAGTCCAACAGCACGCTGCAGCACGAAACCCAGCGCAACGCAACGGGCAACAGCCCGGAGAATCCTTAGATCAACTCGAGCCATCAACTTACCAACCGGAGTCAGCCGTGAAAAAACTCATCATCGTGGCGGGTCTCGCCACCCTCCTGGCGGCTTGTGCGTCGGCACCCCAACGCAATGAGCAACTCGAGCAGGCGCGGGCCGAAGTTCAGAGGGTGACAGCGGACCCGCTGGCCGAGCAGGCGGCGAGCGAGGATATAAACGCGGCCCGTGCCAGCCTCAACCAGGCCCAGACCGCGATGCAGCAGAAGAGGCCGCCGCAGGAGGTCGACCAGTTGGCCTATCTGGCACTGCGTCATGCGCAGGCGGCCGAGGCGCGTGTCTCGGAGGCGCATGCGCGGCAGGAAGTTGCCAAGGCCCAGCAGGGTCGCGACCGCATCCTCCTGGAGGCGCGGGAGCGCGAGGCGCAGAATGCCAAGGCGGAAGCCGCGACGGCGCGCAATACCGCTGCCGCGGCCCAGAGCGAACTGACGAGCGCGCGGCAGGAGCTGTCGGCTCTGCAGTCGAAGCAGACGGATCGCGGTCCCGTCATGACGCTCAGCGACGTGTTGTTCGATACCGGTCGCGCTACCCTGAAGCCCGGCGCCGCTCGCGATCTCGACCGCCTCGCGCAGGCATTGAAGGACAATCCCAACACCCGCGTGATCATCGAAGGCCACACAGACAGTGTGGGCGGGGATGACTACAACCAGGCGTTGTCGGAGCGCCGTGCGGAGGCAGTGGCCGACGCGTTGCGCATGCGCGGCGTGCCCCCGGATCGTTACGACGCTCGCGGTCTCGGCAAGTCATTCCCGGTGGCCTCCAACAGTACGCAGGCCGGGCGCCAGCAGAACCGCCGGGTTGAGGTGGTGTTCTCCGACGACAGCGGCCGCTTCGCGCAGGGCGAGACGGCGCACTCCAGCTCGCGCTAGGCGCGACGCATGCGCAGGGCGAAAAAGAATGGCGGCCCTCACAGACAGAAGCGATGACGTCGCCATGACGGCCGCGCCATGACGATCGCGCCATGACGTCAGCGACCACTCGGGGTAAAGACGACGTCGGCATAAACGACTCGGCATGAGGCGGCCAGGGACGCCGTGATCCGAGCGTTCGCGGCAGCGGGGCCGGAACGGACATTGCGGACTCGATGCAGGACTGGGCGGCCGGGCCAACGGCCGCTCGCGGCCGTCTCCCGGCCCAAGGGAATCTTC
This sequence comes from uncultured Steroidobacteraceae bacterium, assembly GCA_964508005.1. Lineage (GTDB taxonomy): Bacteria > Pseudomonadota > Gammaproteobacteria > Steroidobacterales > Steroidobacteraceae > 13-2-20CM-66-19. Next base: position 2,229 of record CAZDTG010000282.1, on the reverse strand, counting down.
AACACAACAGCGAACGCCGGCTGCAGCACTGCCGGCAGCATGAGGTGCAGCCATGAATCAGCGGGATGACACTCCGGGCAACGAGAGCGGGGAGCGCGGGCGCGAATCCAACGGCAGCCGCGATTTCTATCCGGGCAGCCACGGTTTCGACGATACGACGGACAGGTCCCTCAGCAGCAGAGGCTCGCGGGGCCGCGAGCGATCCTCCAATCAGATGCAGTCCCCCCAAAGCGAGCCCGAGGGCCAGTATGAGCGCGAAGCTCGCGATCAGGGACAACAGCGCTCTGACGGCCGCCACGATTCTGAGCGCTCGAACGACGAGCGTTCGCTTTCCTATCGACCCAGGCAAGGAGGCGGGCGTTGGGAGCCGGCGCGACACGACGAGGCGCGATATGGCCATGACGACGGGCAACGTAGCGAGCAACGTCATGACCGGCAGGGCTCCAGCCAGAGGCGCTCCGAGTCGGATCGATATCGGCCAGTGACCGAGGAGTGGGAGGCGGCTCGTGGTTATGGAGGCGAAGCCGACGAGGGCGGCTACCGAGGCGGCCAGGGACATCATGACGAGGGCCGATCTGGCGGCTATGGCGAAAGCCGGCTTGGTCGCGGCTACGGCGCTGGCCATTACTGGCCGGAGCGCTCCAGCGACAATCGATTCAGCGAAAGTCGTGATCGTGAAGGCCGCTTTGGCTATGGCGGTGGTGGTGGAGCCGAGGAGCTCGCCTATGGAGGCGGTCAGGGCCGGTATGGCGAGGGTCGATCCGCTGGTTCTGGGGAGAGCCGCTACGGAAGCGGTTACGGCGTGCACCACTACGGCGAGAGCCAATACGGGGAAGGCGGGTACCGCGGAGCCGGTGAGGGCCGCCATGGCGAGGGTCAGCACGGCGGAGGTGGCTACGGGGAGGGTCGGCACGGCGAAGCTCGCTACGGCGAAGGCCGATACGGTGAGGGTCGGCAGGGCGAAGCTCGCTACGGCGAAGGCCGATACGGTGAGGGTCGGCAGGGCGAAGCTCGCTACGGCGAAGGCCGTGGTGAGGGTCGGCGTGGGGAAGGCCGCTACGGCGAAAGCCGTTACGGTGAGGGTCGATATGGGGAAGGCGGCTACGGCCAGGGGCGCCGGGGCCAGGGACCGCACCGGGAGGGACAATATCGCCTCGCGCGCCGCTACGGTTGGGAAGCCGGCGCTTCGCAGCCGTACTACGGGCCGCGTGCCTACTGGAGCGACCACCCATCGTCGCAGGACCAGTACGGCTTCGGCCAACGCACCTATGGCCGCGACCCGCGCCCGGAGTGGAGCCGCACTCGTCATCGCGAAACGGCCTCCGCCGGTTTCCCGCGCGATCAATATGGCCAGGAGCACTCGAGCGAGCAGCTGTTCAATCGGGAGCCATTCGCGCGCAGCGAGGAGCCGCGTTACTACGGCACCGGGGCGGCCGGATGGGGTGGCCCCGGATTCACCGGTGGTGCCTATGGATACGGGAGCGGCCCGCGCGATCAGCGCTCGTTGGAAGACGAGTATTCCGACGAATCGGCGCTGAGCTACGAGCAGGGCCGCGCCGGTCAGGATTACGGGCTCTATGGCTCGCCCTACCGCAACCGGTCATTTGCGCGCGGACCCAAGGGCTACCAACGCTCGGATGAGCGCTTGAAGGAGGACATTTCGGAAAGGCTCATGGAGGCGCATCACATCGACTCGAGCGAGGTCACCGTGGATGTGCGCGGCGCGAAAGTCATTCTCGAGGGCGTAGTGCCGAGTCGTCACATGAAGCATGCGATCGAGGATCTCGTGGACGCCTGCCCGGGTGTGCAGGACATCGAGAACCGCGTGCGGGTGGCGAGCCCAAACTACCAGGGCTCGACAGGGACATCCCAGGCAGGCTCGCAAAGCGCGACGGGTACTTCGCAGGGCGCGACGGGAAACGCAGCCTCATGGCAGGCCGCGACGGGCACCGCAGGCGCCGCCCCAGGTAGAGCAGGCGCCCCAGGTACAACAGGCGCCCCAGGTACAACGAGCGCGTCAGGTCCAACGTCGCAAGGCTCGGCAGGTACGTCGGCGAGCCCGGTATCGCAGGCCTCAGGCTCGCAGTCCGCGAGCGGCTCCCAATCGAGCTCGCAGACGGGTACGGGCAGCAGCTCCGGGAATGCCGGCAGCACCAAGTCGAAGTAGCGAAGGGAAAGCAACACCAACACTGCGGCCGGGGAGGCGCGCAGAGCGCCTCCCCGGCGCTG
>CAZDTG010000281.1:1684-4475 GCA_964508005.1 uncultured Steroidobacteraceae bacterium | reverse complement strand
CGACGGAAGCCTGCGCGATGCCGAGCGAGGCATCCTCTACGGTGGACTTCACGAACAGCGGGAAGCGCAGCCTGCGTGGGATGTTGACGCGCACGCCACGCCGAAAGACGGTGAAGTGCGGTGTTGGAATACGGTGGTAGGCGAGCAGTTGCTTACAGAGCGACTTGTCGCGCGAGAGGAGCAGACCGCGCGGGTTGCTGCCCGTGTACGGCTGGCGCATGAGCTCGAGAAAGGCGACGACGTGCTGATCGTACGTGACGATGCCGTCGAACTCCTCGAGAAGATTGAAGACGATGTCGGGCTTCCAGCCGGAGATCGCGCCGCGCAGATCGGTGAGGGAGTCGAGGACGCCGATGCAGCGCACGTCGTGGCCGCTCTTGCGCAGCGTCGAGATGACGTCGTACTCGGTACGCCACTGCTCGATTTCCTTTTCGGTATGACCTTCCAGATTTTCGGGCGGGACCAGACTCGCATGCACGACGACAAGCGTGCGCAGTTTCTTCATAGCGGAAGCAGTGGAGTCTCACCTTGGGAATACAAGGCCGCAAGCCGCTCCAGCATCCAGCGCGAGTGGCGCACGGCATCGCGACGGCTGCCGCGCACATAAAGTGTCAGGTTTTCACTGCGCTCGATGAGCATGCGAAGAATCTGGTAAACACTGTACCGCTCCATCGCGAGATCGCGCGCGACGGCAGTGGTCAACCGGGTCTTTTGCGAGCGCAGCAGGGAGGCCGCGCGCACGGCTCCTTTGCGTAGGCGCTCGGTGCTGAAAATCCTGCGCAGCAGTTCGTCCGCGAGGCCGAGGCGATATTGCCGGTTGTGCGCGAGCTTGCGCCGGTAGTGCTGCTCGAGCGTGCGCGTGTTGTGTTCGATCGGCTCGATGCGCAGGCGATTGCGCACGGGCGGACGCTGTCCCTGGACACTGGTCATGAGCTCTTCGACGACGTTGAGCTTGTTGAAGGCGGGCCAGTCCGCATAGCTCTTGCGCCAACTCGAGTTGGGCTTGAGCCACACCGCGAAAGTCTCCGCGAAGTCCTCCGTCGGATGCGCCTGCGCGTACCATTCGCCCAGGTGATGCACGTAGCGGCGGCTGCCGGGCCGGGCTTTGTAGTGGGCGGGATATTGCAGAGAGGCCGGCCCAAAGACCTCGCGCCACCTTTTGCGCCGGCGCAGCCGATAGGCGTTGTCGAGTGCGTGCCCGGCCTCGTGGCGCAGAATCCGCATGCACCAGCGCGAATTGCCGCCCTCCGCCTCGCGCATGATGCGGCGCTCGAGCCGCTCGAGCCTCGGGTGTGCGAGATAGAAAGGTACGGCAATCCCGGGCACGCCGTCCGGCGAGAACCATTCCTCGGACAGCCAGACGTGCGGACGGAAGTGAATGCCGCGGTTCTGGAGCTCAGCATAGAGACGCCCAATCTGGCGACGCAGCGCTGAGCGATCGATGGATAGCTTCAGATCGCAGAACCGCAGCTTCAGCAGTTCCTCGTCGGAAAGACGAGTCCACGGCAACGCCTTACGGCGCCGTTTAGCAGGGGCGCGCTGCCTGGTAGCAGCAACGCCGCTCCGGGCGGCGGGTGTCGTCGACATGGGTGCGAGATCGGAACGTAACGGGCGACGCGAAGCTTACCCAACGTCCGGGGCGCTGTCTCCGGGTCCGGAAGGGATAGCGGCCTCACCCGCCCAGCGCCAGGAGGGCGTGAGCCAGCAGCCGATCGGCATAGCTGGCGATCAATTCCTTGTGCGTCAAGCCATTGTGCCAGGAAGTTGGAATCGCCTTCACGCCGTAGTACGCCCCGGCGAGTTGTCCACAGGCGGCGGCGATGACGTCGGAGTCACCGCCGAGATTGGCGGCGTACAGAATTGCGTCCCGAAAATTATCGGTGGCGCCGAAAGCAGCGACAGCCGCCATGAGCGCCGCGGGTGCGCCACCCGTCCGAATGTCGGCCCCGCCAAGGGCATCCGCCATGCCGCGGGCGTCCGCCGTGCCATGGGCGACCACGCCCGCGCTCGCTGGCGCGGCTCGCTCCAGCACCACGGCTTTCGGCTGCCCGGACAACGCCGCGTGCAGCGCTCGAGCCAGGCTGCGGCAGGCGTCGAGCACCGCGGGCGCCTGGCAGGTCGTGCGCGCGGCTTCGGTCGCTTGCTCAATCGCGTGGTCGCTGCTGGCAAAGAAAAAGAGCACCGCGGGGGCAACCCGCGACAGCGGCTCGGGGTCGAGCTGCGCGGGGTCGTGCGAGCCGGAGAACGCCTGCCGCCGCCATTGCGCCATGGCGATCGCCCGGGCCGAGCTTGCGGTGATGCCGACACATTGGCCCGTTGCGGAGAGATAGCCCTCCTGCTGCCAGCGGCGATAGCGCTCGACCTGGTCCCGCGCATCGAATCCGTTGCACTCGATCAGGCTGTCGGCGAGACATAGCGCCATCGCGGTGTCGTCGGTCCAGGCGCCACGTGGCACGTCGAAGGGACCGCCGCCGAGCATGTCACCCACGGGTGGGAATGTGCCCGGACGGCGATACTGCGTGGCGGCGGCAACGGCATCGCCGGTGGCGAGCCCGAGCATTGCGCCGAGGAAGCGCTCGCGCAGGCCGCGAGCTGCGGCCAGGGCTACTTCGTCGAACTGCGGGTCAGGGTCGGGGGCGACGAGGTGGGGAGCTGAGGCGTCCGGACGCCCGGGGTCTGGAGCGGTTCGCGCCGACGCACTCGTTGCAGCCGGCGCGGCTCTCGGTGTCGGCACGGCCGGCGCGGCCGCTGCGGGGGACGCGGATGTCGATGGCGCACCGGCCGACCCGCT
>CAZDTG010000281.1:0-1584 GCA_964508005.1 uncultured Steroidobacteraceae bacterium | reverse complement strand
GCGGCCGACGCGCTCATCAGCGGTGGCGTGGATCTCGAGGGCGGCGTGGGCGACGCACTCTTCGGTGTGGGCGTGCCAGGGGGCGTGAGATCGGGGTGTCTCTTCGCTGCGGGCGCGACGGGGGGCGTGATATCGGGGCGTCGTGTAGCGCCATCGGGTCGCGACTCAGTCAGAAGATGGGCCCACGGTGTCGCGCTGGCGGAGGTCGGGTTGCCTTCGACAGTGACGCCTGGCGGCGGGGGCTGTGCGGTGTCTCGGAACACCGCGCGGGCCTGCCAACGGCGTACGTACTGGATCTGCTCCTCGGTTTCCGGAACGCTGGCCCAACCCTTGGAGCGCTCGCAGTGCTGCCAGAGTCGATTGAGCTCATCGAGCGCGGCTTCGCCGGGCCACCCGCGCTCGACGAGGAGACAGCCGATCACTGTGCCGGTACGACCGATGCCTGCCCGACAGTGGACGTACACGCAGCGGCCCGACTGCAGGGCGTCGTGGAGGCAGTCGAGGATCTCGGCCATGTGCAGCCGCTGTGCGGGGAGGCCGTGGTCTTTGATGGGCTTGCGGAGATACTCGATGCTGAACGGCAAGTCCGTGTCGTAGCCGTTGAGCTCACCTGGCTCCGTCAGGTCAATGAAACACTCGACGCCGGCAGCGATGAGGCGCTGCAGTCTCTCGCGGGTTGCCTCGCGGGTCGTGCCGGCGGGGTGCTCCCCCGCCAACAGCTTGCCGGGCAACACCCAGTAACTGTTTCGAAGCGGAGGTGAACTGGCTGGGGGCGCGCCCATCGAAGCTGCGCGGGTTACGCAAAGGCGGGCTCGGCCTCAAGCCGGGCCTCGAGCGCAGCTTCCTCGGTGTCGCTCATCTGTGGCAGCCGGCGAGCTTCCAAGCCCGCGAAGTCGAAGCGGCGCGGATCGGCCAGGTGCTCCGGCTCGATGTGGCGCAGAGCTGAGAAAATGCTTTCGGTGCGGCCGGGGAAGTCACGCTCCCATTCGGCGAGCATCTTCTTTATGGCAACGCGCTGCATGTTTTCCTGCGAGCCACAGAGCTTGCACGGAATGATGGGAAAGCCACGCCCGCGGGCGTAACGCGCGATGTCGCGCTCGGCGACGTAAGCAAGCGGCCGGATCACGATGTGGCGTCCGTCGTCGGACAGCAGCTTGGGCGCCATCGCCTTCAGCCGGCCGCCAAAGAACAGATTCAGAAACAGGGTCTCCACAATGTCGTCGCGGTGATGGCCGAGAGCGATTTTCGTACAGCCGTTCTCCGCCGCGAACCGATACAAGGCCCCGCGGCGCAGACGCGAGCACAACCCGCACATCGTGCGCCCTTCCGGGATGACGCGCTTTACGACACTGTAGGTGTCCTGCTCGATGATGCGGTACGGCACCTTCAGGCGCTGCAGATACTCCGGCAAGACGTGCTCGGGGAAACCCGGTTGCTTCTGGTCGAGGTTGACGGCCAGCAGCTCGAAGGGCACGGGCGCGCTGCGCTGCAGGGACAATAGGATATCCAGCAGCGTGTACGAGTCCTTCCCGCCCGACAGGCACACCATGACGCGGTCGCCCGCGGCGATCATGCCGAAGTCCT
>CAZDTG010000280.1:0-4508 GCA_964508005.1 uncultured Steroidobacteraceae bacterium | reverse complement strand
GCCTTCAGCGAAGGCTGCTTGACCGGCGTGGCGCTCGCTCCGCTCGGCGTGGCCGTGGTGGTAGGCGGGCTGTCAGCGGCAAAAGCGGCGCCACACCCGAGAGCGGCAACGACGGCGAGGACGGCGGCGATTCTCATTCAGGCCTCCAGGTGCGAAACGGTGATCCGAAGCGGACACGTTAGACCGGAGCCCCTTTCACCGCCATGAAGGGCGCATTAAGAAATCGTCACCCTCGCCGGCGCGGCAGGGCTTACCCGGCGTCCTTGTCGCGCTCGATGAGCGCGTACGCCGAGTGGTTGTGAATCGACTCGAAGTTCTCGGATTCCACCGTGTACGCCGCGATCCGCGCGTCATCATTCAAGCGCGCGGCCACATCGCGCACCATGTCCTCGACGAACTTCGGATTGTCATAGGCGCGCTCGGTGACGAACTTCTCGTCCGGGCGCTTGAGAATGCCGTACAGCTCGGAGGAGGCCTCGCTTTCGGCGATCTCGATGATCTCCTCGATCCACAGGTGCGAGCGGATCTTCGCGTTGATGGTCACATGCGAGCGCTGGTTGTGCGCGCCGTAGTCGGAGATCTTTTTCGAGCAGGGGCACAGGCTCGTGACCGGTACCACCACCCGCACCCACATCTCGGTGCGGCCGTTGCGGCGCTCCCCGACCAGGCTCGCGTGGTAGTCCATCAGGCTCTCGACTCCCGAGACCGGCGCTTTCTTCATGACGAAGAACGGAAAGCTCATCTCGATGTGGCCGGCGTCCGCCTCGAGCCGCTGCGTCATTTTCTCGAGCATGGCGCGAAACGACTCCACGGAGATCTCGCGCTCGCCGTGCAGGATCTCCACGAAGCGCGACATGTGCGTGCCCTTGAAGTTGTGGGGCAGGCTCACGTACATGTTGAAGCTGGCGATCGTGTGCTGCTCGCCCGCAGACCTGTCTTTCACCCGCACGGGATGGCGGATGTCCTTGATGCCGACGCGGTTGATCGGCAGGCGGCGCGTGTCGGCGCGTCCCTGCACGTCCTCGATGTCCGTGACGATCGGGCGCGCGATCTTGGCGTTGGCGGGAGGGGGCGTCATGTGCTCAAGCCTACAACAATGGGTGGCGATTCAATACTTCGATGCCGGCATGAGCCAATACCGGCCCGGAATCAGCACCCGGCCGGAATTGCTTACTCATCCCCAATGTAAGTAGGGCCGCTGCCGGCTGGGTTCAAGCGCCGCCCGCGGATCGCATGCGTTCGCGTTCCCGCGTCTGCAGGGCCCACCACCGCTCGATGCTGGAAGCGAGGCCGGCCGCATCCAGGCCGGCGGCCACCAGGCAGCTGTCGCGCGAGCCGTGCTCGATGAAGCGGTCCGGAATGCCCACTTGCAGCAGCGGCACGAGCAATCCCTCCGCGGCCAGCAGCTCGTTCACCGCGGAACCGGCGCCGCCGATCGTCGCGTTCTCCTCGACCGTCACGATCGCACGGTGGCGCGCGGCCATCGCGATCACGAGGTCCTCGTCGAGCGGCTTGATGAAGCGCATGTTGACGAGCGTGGCATCGAGCCGCTCGGCGATCTTCTGCGCCGCCTCGAGGAGCGTGCCGAACACCAGAATGGCAAGTCCGCTGCGGCCCTCGCGGCGCGGCTGCGCCCGCCCGACCGGTAGCGCGGTGAGCTCCTCGGCCAGCGGCACCCCCGGTCCCGTACCGCGCGGGTAACGGACCGCCGCGGGACCCGCAAGAGTGGTCGCGGTATACAACATCTGGCGGCACTCGTTCTCGTCCGCCGGCGCCATGATCGTCATGTTGGGAATACAGCGCAGGAACGAGATGTCGTAGGCGCCCTGGTGGGTCGCGCCGTCGCTGCCGACGAGGCCCGCGCGATCGAGCGCGAAGACGACCGGCAGGTTCTGCAGCGCCACGTCATGAATGAGCTGGTCATACGCGCGCTGCAGGAAAGTCGAGTAGATCGCGACGATGGGCTTCAGGCCTTCCACCGCCAGCCCCGCGGCGAAAGTGACAGCGTGTTGTTCGGCGATTGCGACATCGAAATAGCGATCCGGGAAGCGCTTCGAGAACTCGACGAGCCCCGAGCCCTCGCGCATGGCCGGTGTGACGCCGATGATGCGCGGGTCGCGGGCTGCCATGTCGCACAGCCATTGCCCGAAAATCTGCGAGTAGGTGGGCCCGGTCGATTTTTCCTTGAAGATGGTGCCGCTTGCGGGGTCGAACGGGCCCGGGCCGTGCCACTTGATGGGATCGGCTTCGGCCGGCGCGTAGCCCTTGCCCTTGCGCGTGACCACGTGGAGGAACTGCGGCCCGTGCAGCTGGCGCAGATTGCGCAGCGTGGTCACCAGCGAGCGCACGTCGTGACCGTCGACCGGCCCGATATAGTTGAAACCCAGCTCCTCGAACAGCGTCCCGGGCAACACCATGCCCTTCAGATGCTCCTCCGAGCGGCGTGCCAGCTCCCAGACAGTGGGCATCTGCCGCAGCACCTTCTTGCCGCCCTCGCGCAAGTGCGCGTACATGCGCCCGGAGAGCGCCCGCGCGAGCTGGCTCGACAACGCGCCCACATTCTCCGAGATCGACATGTCGTTGTCGTTCAGGATCACCAGGAGGTTCGTCGGCAGCGAGCCCGCGTGGTTCAACGCTTCGAACGCCATGCCGGCGGTCATTGCACCATCGCCGATCACGGCCACGACCCGCCGGTCATCGCGCAGCCGCTCGGCGGCCACTGCCATGCCCAGGGCGGCACTGATCGAGGTGCTCGAATGCCCGACGCCGAAGGTGTCGTACTGGCTCTCGGAGCGCGTCGGGAAGGGCGCGAGTCCGCCCGGCTGCTTGATGGTGTGCAGCTGGTCGCGACGGCCCGTCAGCACTTTATGCGGATACGCCTGATGACCGACGTCCCAGACAATCCGGTCGCGCGGCGTGTCGAACACGTAATGCAGGGCAATTGTCAGCTCTACAGTCCCCAGGCCAGCGGCGAAGTGACCCCCGCGGGTGCTCACGCTCTGAATGAGGAATTCCCTGAGCTCCTTGGCCAGGGCCGGCAGTTTTGCTGCGGACAACTTACGCAGGTCCGCCGGGCTCTCGATGGTATTTAGCAACGTATTCTTGCCATATGGGCCAGTCATCTGGCGGAGTGTACACCGGCGCGCGACGCCACTCGAAGCACAGACGCGTTGGGCCGCCGCCACAACTCGCGGCCGTGACTCAAGTCACACGGCTCACAACGAAATGGGCGAGTTCCGCAAGCGCTGCGCCGCTCGCGCCCAAGGGATGCAGGGCCGCGATCGCATCGTCACGTAATTGTCGCGCGCGGTCCCGGGCCGCTCCGAGTCCGGCCGTGCTGGGATACGTGGGCTTATTGTGAGCGGCGTCCGCGCCGGTGGACTTGCCCAGCAGCGACGGATCGCCCTCGACATCGAGAATATCGTCCTGGATCTGAAACGCGAGCCCGATCTCGGCGCCAAAGCGCCGCAGCCCCTCGAGCCGAGGCCCGGCCGTGACACCCGCGGCGAGGGCGCCGAGCAGTACGCTGCCTTGGATGAGCGCGCCCGTCTTGCGCCGATGCATGTTCTCGATAGCGGCGACGGTGAGGTTTTGACCGACGGCGGCCAGATCGACCGCCTGCCCGCCGGCCATGCCGCTCGTGCCCGTCGCCTGCGCGAGTGCGCGGATCATTGCGAGCCGGACCGCGGGCTCCTGGCGGCCGGCCGTGTCGTTCGCAAGCACGGCGAATGCGAGCGCCTGCAGCGCATCGCCGACGAGAATCGCGGTCGCCTCGTCGTACGCGCGATGACAGGTGGGGCGGCCGCGCCGCAGGTCGTCGTCGTCCATGGCCGGCAGGTCATCGTGCACGAGGCTGTAGACGTGAATCAGCTCGACTGCTGCGGCGGCCGAATCGAGCTCCTCGAGAGCCGCGCCCAGTGATTCGCCAGTGAGATAAACGAGAGACGGGCGCAGCCGTTTGCCTCCCCCGAGCGTGCTATAGCGCATCGCCTCGCGCAGACGGGCTGTTCCGGAGTCCGGCAGGGCGAGGCATTCATCCAGCACCGTTTCGATACGCGACCGGTAGGAGGCGATGCGCCCCATGAACTGCGGAGACGCAGTCATCGCCAGGGGCCAGGGCAGGACCGGCTCATCCGCTCACCGTGGGAGGGGCCGTGGTCTCGTCCTCGGACACGCTGAAAGGCTCGACCTCAGTGCTGCTGCCGCGCTTGAGCAGGATTTCGACCTTCTGCTGCGCGGCCTTCAATGATGCCTGGCAGTGGCGGGTCAGCTCGACACCGCGCTCGAACGTCTTCAGGGCCTCATCCAGCGGCAGATCGCCGCGCTCCAGGCGCTCCACGAGACCCTCGAGCTCGGCCAGTGCTTCTTCGAAATCGGGGGATTTGGTCTCGCGCACCAAGCGACGGCTCCTGCTTCAACGCGCAGTGATGGAAGGGTCGCCACGTTACACACGGGCGTCAACAGGGGTCAAATCAGCCGTTATGGCGGTTGACGTGTCACAGGCCCCG
>CAZDTG010000279.1:0-4515 GCA_964508005.1 uncultured Steroidobacteraceae bacterium | reverse complement strand
CTTTCGACATGTTCACGGTACAGGCCTGCCTGACGGTTGATCGACACGCTCACCGACGGGTCTGTTTAGCGGTATCGACGCGCAGTCCGCCCTGACAATCCGGATACCCCCTCAAGCTCAGGACAGGAGGCCATTCGCAGCACGACTGGAGAAATCCAATGGCTAGATCGAAGTTTATCTACGTGACCTGCATGCGCACCACGCCGGAGAAGTTGTGGTCAGCGCTGGCCGACGACGTGGCTACGGCCGGTTGACTTATGATCGCACGCAAAGGGAGATGGCGAAAAGCATGTATAGCGGATGCCCACAATGGATGTGGACAACCGCATACTCGCTAATGGTACTTGGAGTGTCACTGTTTTTTCTCCCAGCGGTTTTCGAAATCGCCGGATACATCCCGCACAGCGACGGGAGCTCCTTCCCGTCAACGACACCGGGAGGTTTCGGCTTACCCGGGCCTTCATCGCCCAGTTGTACTCCGCCACGTCCATAGCGAGAAAGACGCGAGATCGCGACGGTGTCGTGGCCGCAACGTAACTGGCGACGCTCAGGATGCATGGCGAATGTCCGCAGAAGGAGCCAGCCCAAGGGCGCCGGGTCGAACCAACGACCAACGGATTAACAGTGCTTTCTGGCGGCCGGTGACCGTTACCGGCCGTCATTCATGTCGAGCCAACCCAGGCACTTAGCGGAATCATAGGGTGACGTTCGATCACGCTCATTGACGCTGGCGCCGGACAAATTCCGGAAAAAAACGTGAGAAGAAAGCTCGACGCTCGCGAAGCGCGGTCCACTGGTACCGCCTCCGCGCCGATTGCCTCTGCGATGGTGACCGCCCGCCTTCGCAGAGCTGCCTTGCAGATAACGCTGAGGCGCGATGCGAAGCGAGCTATGCCAAGCCGGTCAGGCCGCTTCTGCGCCGGAGCCGGCTTCCGCGCCATCCACAGCACGGCAGGAGCGGACGACATATACTGGGGTTGGCGGGGTCTGAACCGTTCCGGTTGCGTTGCCGTTTTGGCCGGGAGTTTGATATGCCCTTTCACCCTCGTGAATCCCAGGCTCGACAAACCATCCGACCCTCTGCCGTGCACTTTCTGCGTGCCACTCCCGCCACGGTCCATTGGGGTTATTTCTCAGCATCGCTCGCACCGGCCCTCAGGGTCCGCAATGGCGACCTGATCGAGGTCGAAGCCATCACGCATCATGCCGGGGATGATCCGGATCTGATGTTCGATGCCACGGTGGAGGCCTTGTTCCGTGGAATTCCGCCGGAAGACCGTCAGCCCGGTCCCCACATCATGACCGGACCGATCTACATCGAGGGCGTGCGGCCCGGTGACACGCTGGAGGTGCGCTACCTGCGCATGACGCCACGCTGCCGTTACGGCTCCAACCTCGCCGCGAACTGGGGCTATCTGTACGGCGAACTCGGCAGCAAGGACCGCGTGACGATCTACCGAATCGACGAGGAGGCAAACACCGCAGAAGCCTTCTATGCCTACGACTTTCCCGAGACCTATCGGGTGCCGGGCACGGTCACCCGGTGTCCTGCCTGTAATCGCCAGGCCGCCTTAGCGGGTGTGCGCGTTCCTGTGCGACCGCACCTGGGCACGGCCGGTGTCGCTCCGGATGCGCCGGGCCGGATCAGCACCATTCCGCCGGGAAGGCACGGCGGCAACATCGACAACTGGCGCATCGGCGCCGGTGCCACGATGTACTACCCGGTGCAGGTCGATGGCGCGCTGTTCTCCGTTGGCGATCCGCACATCTCCCAAGGAGACGGGGAGTTGTCCGGCACCGCCATCGAATCCTCACTCGATGTGCTGCTGCAGGTGATAGTGCGCCGCGATTTTGTTTTCCCCTCGCCGCTCCTCGAAACCCCCGACAGCTGGATCGTTCACGGCTTCGACGAGGATCTCAACGTCGCGATGCGCAATGCCGCACTCGACATGCTGACACTCCTGACCGAGCACCTGCGCCTATCCAAGGATGACGCGTACTCCCTGATGAGCGTCGCTGCCGACTTTGCCGTCACGCAGGTCGTCGATCAACGCCGTGGCGTCCATGCCCGTATTCCCCGCACCATCTTCGGCGACGATGCGGATCGGAGCCGGGGATGAGCTCAATTGGCTCGCCTTTGCAGAAGCGGCTGGGCTGCCGTTCGACCCTTCGCGTTCGGCACTCATCCCGAGCTCGCCCTGGCGTTTGTAGCAGGCGCGCTCGTCGCAGCCCTTGCTGGCCTCATTGGGCTCGGTGGAGCGGAGTTTCGTTTGCCGCTGCTCATAGGGCCATTCGTCTTCGTCGCCTTGGAGGCGGTCGTGCTGAACAAAGCCGTCAGCCTCATCGTCGTGGCTGCGGCACTGCTCTTCCGAAGCCGCGCCGTTCATCCGGTTTCGTCATCGGGATCGTGGCCTCGTTTCTCGGCGTTGCGGCGGGGAGCTTCTGATTCCGGCGCTCGTGCTCCTTTTCGGCCTTGAGATCAAACTGGCGGGCTCTCTCACTTGAGCGGCGTGATACTCGCCTCTGGAAACTTCGATCTCGGTCGGAGGCACGCTTTGGCACTGACACCCCCTTGAGAAACTGGCACGTTCCCGTGACGCTGCAGTCTCGAGCATGGGTATGCATGGTGAGTTTGATTTCGAGCCTCACCGCCGAGCAGTTCTCGCGAACGGCCGTATTCGAAGGCTATGGCACCCTCTCTCTTCGAAGTCTGGTGCACTATCTGTGCAGCCATGACCAGCAGCACCTGCCGACTCAGAACTTGTAGCCGATCTTCCGCAAAAGACTGCGACGCCACTCGATGCCTTCCTCGTTCTCAATGCCTCTTGGCCGAGAGCCGTCGACGACGCCGAGTATGCCGCGTCCCTGCTCAGTTTCGGCCAGCACAACCTCCGTCGGATTAGCGGTGGCGCAGAAGATGCGACAGACCTCCGGCACCATCTTGATCGCGTTCAGCACATTGATTGGGTAGAAGCCGTCGCCCAGGACAATGATAAAACTGTGTCCGGCGGCAAGCGCCATCGCGTTCCTTCGCGCGAGCTCCTCGAGGCCGGAGTCAGTGCCCGACCAGCGAACCAGACACTGGCCCGACGCTTCGCAGAATGCGAGCCCGAACCGGATTCCCGGAACAGCTGCCACCAGGGCCTCGTGAACGTCCTCAACGGTCTTGATGAAGTGTGTCTGGCCCAAAATGAAGTTGGTCGCTTCCGGCTTGTCGATCTTTACGGTGACGAGTTGCATATTAGTCACCTCACGTTCGGTCGGTGGCATCGGCTTGCAGAATAAACCCGGTTCGGATGCCGGATCGTCCTTTGATTCGAGACTGGACATCCGCACGGTCGACCGGCTCGCACCTTTCTGAGAATACGTCGTGGGCCCGCCAGCATACCCATGGCAGGAAGTCACCAAGTCCCTCTGCACCGATGGAGTTGCCAGCACCGCTCAGTCAGACTAGCGCCTCACGGCGACAGGCCCGTGATCATCACAATGATTCCCATGGGGATGATGCAGATGGTCGTCCACCAAGTAGTCGACGTGATCACCGTGGGGAACGCGCTGATGTGCACAGCCGGGACCGTGTACATGAGCCTTGTCATGTCCACGGCACTCATGACTGGGCGTACATTGATTGGAATTTGTCGCGTTGACTTCAAGCACGTGTTCGTCAATGTGATCGAGGTGCATGTAATGCAGGTGGCCATCATGCAGATAGTCGGTATGGCCGGCATGAGTGATGGCGACATGGCCGCAGGCGAACCCGTGCTGATGGCTGTGCTCTTGATGCTGGGTGCAGGTGCTCATGGCGATTCTCCTATAAGAGACGCTGCTAAACGAAGCGTACTCTCGTGGCGGCTTCCGTACAGCTGCCGGCAGCGCACAGGGTGCTGAAGTGCGCGCCGCACAGTCCGGGCGGTCCTCTCTCAAGTGTTGCCTGATCACGCGGTTTTTTCCTGAAGACAGTCGATCACGTTCGATCGATGGCGGTTGACCGGTCCATAAACCTTTGGCGCCAACTGAGCCGAGTCGTGCCACGGGCGGTGACTTTCGAGTTGTGGGTGTACACTCAGTCACGGCCTCAGCGCGTGGCGGCTGTACGGACCCGCCCACGCACGAGCTTCTTGACCGGAGGCACGCGCTATGCCTACCTATGAATTCCGATGCAACAAATGCGGCACGATTTTCGAGCGTCAGGAGCGCATCACCGAGCACGAGAAGTCGCACCCGTCTTGTCCGAAGTGCAACAGTGAGGCGGTCGTGCCAGTACTCGCTGATTTCTACGCCATGACTTCGAAGAAGAGTTGACGCGACTGGATCAGTAGCCGGCCTGTCGCTGCACACCGGCGGCCCAGCGCTATCCTCGAGCCGCGGAGGAGCCCACAACAGAACACCGGAAGGGGCAGTGCCATGTGCTACGAGTAGAGGTTCTACAGATTCTGGGCGAAACAGAAAGCGCAGAAGCATGGTTTGCACGAAGCCACGAACAGTTCGATCTAATTCAGATGAGTATGATCGACA
>CAZDTG010000278.1:0-4525 GCA_964508005.1 uncultured Steroidobacteraceae bacterium | reverse complement strand
CGCGTTCTACCTGCAGTGGCCGAGCTATCTCATTCACGGCACCAACAAGCCCGCCGGTGTCGGGCTGCGCTCGAGCCACGGCTGCATCCGCCTCTACCCCGAGGACATCGCGCAGTTGTATGAGACCGTGCCGGTCGGCACGCAGGTGCGTGTCGTCAACCAGCCGTTCCTGTTCGGTTGGCACAAGGGCCAGCTGTACATGCAGCCGCTCGACGTGTTGGAGGACGACACCCGCGACTGGAAGGCCTCGCGCAAGCTGCTGAGCAAGTCGCTCGCCACCACCCTCCAGAAGCAGCTCAAGGCGCACAACGAGCAGGTCAACTGGGATCTCGTCTCCGCGCTCTCGCGCGAGCCGCGCGGCATACCGGTGCCCATCTCGCTCGCCGATGGCAGCCTCGAGCTGGTGCTGGCGTCCGCGTCGAAAGTGCAGAACCGCCTCCCGGATGGCTCGACGTGGGATGGCAGGAGCGACCTCCCCATGGACGAGGGCACTTTCCGGCAGATGATGTCGGAAGTCGAGCCCGGCTCCTCCGGCGCGAGCCCCGCCGCTCCCGCGAGCGCCACGCCCGCTGCGCCGGCCGCGACGACGCCGAATACGCCCCCGAGCACGGCTCCCGCTGCCAAGCCGCGTGCTGCTGGACCGCCCGTGACGTCTGCGGCAGGCTCGCAGTCGAAGTCTACGGATTAGTCCCAAGGAGTTTCGAACGATGGCCGCGCTGTCCGAGTGGCTGCAGCTCATGCTCGCCGAGATCGCCCGCAAGCGGGAGGATCTCGAGCAGGCTCGCGCGGAGGAAGCGCAGCGCACAGCGGAAAAAAAGCACCAGAGCGCTGCGCCTCCCATAACTTCCGTGCAGGAAGCACGCGCCCGCCGACGGTGAGCGCAACGTCAAGCTCCCGCCGAGCCCGTTGCCCGTCGTCTTTATGTTATGGCCGTCAGTTGGTCATTTCCGACCACGGTGACGCCAAATAGAGACGACCCCCACCTATGGCTATGCTAGAGTCGCGGCGGCTCGAAGGTGGGGATCCAAGAGGCTCGAAAGTGGCCGACAGCCGTGTAACCGGCGCAGAGCTCGTAGAACAAAGCCGGACAACGGAACATGCGATCCAGCGCGTGTCGACTGGAACCGCCGCCTTCGTCGGACGCACGCTCAAGGGCCCGGTGAACCAACCGGTGGCCGTCGCGAGTTTCGCGGAGTTCCAACAGATCTTCGGCGGCCTGTGGCAGCCCTCCACACTCTCCTACGCCCTCGAGCAATTCTTCGACAACGGCGGCCGGCAGGCGCTCATCGTCCGCGTCGTGAACGGTGCACGCCCACCCACCATCACGCTCCCCGCGCCGGGCCACGCATTGCGATTGATCGCACTCCATCCCGGCTCACGCGAATACCTGCGCGCCTCGGTCGACTATGACGGCATTGGCGCCGGCGAGCCGGATCGTTTCAACCTCGTCGTGCAGCGCGTGCGCTCCGCCGCCTCCGAGCTGATCGAGGACCAGGAGATCTTCCGCCGCGTATCCGTCCTGCCGGATTCGGGACGATTCGTCGTCAACGTTCTGCTCGAGTCACGCCTCGTCCGAGTCACCGGGCCGACCCCCGCGCAACGTCCGCACCGATCCGCAAGCGGATCCAATGGCGCCGCCATCGGCTACGCGGTGTCGAATCCGGACGGCGACGATGGCGGGCCGCTCACCGACTACGACGTCATCGGTTCCGCGATCGCGGGAACCGGGCTGTTCGCGCTCAAGGGCGCACCGCGTTTCAACATGCTGTGCATCCCTCCGCTCACGCGGGACACCGACCTGGGACTGAGCAGCCTGCTCGTTGCCGCGAAGTTCTGCCGCGAGCACCAGGCTCTGTTGGTCGTGGATCCGCCTTCCGCGTGGCTGTCCGCGCGCACGGCGCTCGATTCCCTGCGTATCTGGCCGTTTCGAAGCGACAGCGCAGTGATGTTTTTCCCGCGCGTGCAGGCGTTCGATCGCCTGCGTGGCCGCATCGAGACGTTCGCCTCCTGCGGAGCCGCGGCCGGCCTTGTTGCCCGCTCCGACGAGACGTGGCCGGTTTGGGCCGCCGCGGAGGGCGAGGAAGCGATCCTCCGCCCCGGACTGCGTCCGGCCGTTGCGGTGTCGGATTCCGATCGACTGCGTCTCGCGCAGGCCGGTGTGAACACACTCGTCTCCGTGCGCTCGAGCCTGCGAACGGCCATCGGCGCGCGCACGCTCGCGGCCGGTGGCTGCGGCATCTCGGATTGGAAACACCTCTCCGCCCGCCGCCTCGCGCTGTTGGTTGCCGCCAGTATCGAGGAGGGCACGCGCTGGGTGGTCCTCGAGCACAATGGCTCCGCGACCTGGAAGCGGGCGCAGGCCCTCGCGGAGGGCTTCCTCGAAGAGCTCGCGCAGCAGGGCGCCTTCATCGGAACCTCTCCCGATGAAAGTCATTTCGTCATTGCGGATGAGCGCGTCAATCGCGCGCAGACCGTCGCGGAGGGCAAGGTCAACCTGTTGTTCGGGTTTGCCACGAGCAAGCCCGGCGAGTTCGACACGTGGCTGGTGACTCACCAGGCCGGCACGAGCCGCGTGCGCCCGGTGTCGGTGAATCGTGCGACAACCTCCAGGCATCGGGTCGAGTGGGAGATCGAGACCTCCATTCTGCGCGGTTAACCCGGCCCGCCGTGCCGCCGGCCCTTCTTTAATCAATCGAAATTAGCTATTTTGGCGCCGCGCCCACCGGGTCTGCATTATTCTATGGAATGCATCCCGAACCCAACGCCGCAGAGGACCCGATAATGGAATCGGTCGTGACGGGCCGGCATGTCGTCTTCTCTCACGGGCAGGAAAGCGGACCGTGGGGCCGCAAGATTTCGGCGCTCGCCGAAGTCGCGCGCAGCGAGGGGTACGACGCCCATTCCGTCGACTATCGCGGCATTGTCGAGCCTCGTGCGCGCGTGGCGAAGCTCGTGGATTTCTGCAAGGAGCTTGCGGGCGACCTGGTGCTCGTCGGCTCGAGCATGGGCGGCTACGTGTCCGTCGCTTCCGCTTCCCTCCTGCATGCCCGCGGCGTGTTCCTCATGGCTCCGGCGCTGTATCTCGAGGGGTTGCCGGAGTTGCGGCCCGGTGTGCTCGATTGCCCGGCGACCGTGGTCCACGGCTGGCGCGACGACGTGGTGCCTTACGAGCACAGCGTCCGCTTCGCACAGACCTACGCCTGCGCGTTACATCTGCTCGAGAGCGATCATCGGCTGCACAACCAGATCCGCGTGATCCAGTATCTCTTCGAGTACTTTCTCATCGCGCTCGACCTGCCGCCGATCGCCTTCGAATGAGGTGAGCGCGCCGCACATCCTAAACTGCCGCCCGCAATGCTCATGACAACGATAACGATCCGATGAACTGGCTGTTGCGGCTCTGGGTGAGATTCAAGGTGCGGCCGGACGATGTGGTGGCACGACTCCATGCCCGGAACAATCGCGTCTGCTATGTGCTCGAAGAGCGCAGCACCGTCGATCTGTCGCTGCTGCAGGACGCGTGCGTCCGCCTCAAGCTGGCGCGGCCTCGCAAGCGGCTCCTGGAAAATGCCAAGGACCTGCGCTCGTTCTTCTATCTGAGCCAGCCGCGGGGTCTCTGGGACGAACGTCTGGACCGCCGGCCGCCGCCGCAGCTGCGCCAGATGATCGAAGCGCTGCGCGCCGATCCGCGCCTCGACATCGACCTGGTGCCCGTGACGGTCTACTGGAGCCGTGCCCCGCAGAAGGAGCGCTCCTGGTTCCGGCTGCTGTTCGTGGAGGACTGGGTGCTCACGAGCCGCGCACGCAGGCTCATGCAGGTGCTCTTCAACGGACGCGACGTCCTCGTCGAATTCGACGATCCGATTTCCCTGCGCAGCCTTCTCGGCGAGCAGATCGGTGTTGCCGTGCGGGGGCGAAGAGTGGCACGCGCATTACGCGCACTTTATGCAAAACACCGCGCCGCCCGCATCGGTCCCGACCTTTCCCACCGCCGCACGATCGTCACGAGCGTGCTGCGAACCCGTGCCGTACGCGCGGTCGTAGCGCAGGAAATGCGCGAGAAAAGTCTCACCCGGCACCAGGCAATCCTGCGCGCGAAACGCTTCGCCGAAGAGATCGCCGCGAATTATTCGCACTCATTCATCCGTTTCATGGAAACGGCGTTATCGCGCCTGTGGAATCGTCTGTATGACGGTGTCGAGTTCGGACACGTCGAGACGCTCGAGCGCACGGCGGCGGAAGGCAACGAAATTGTTTATGTTCCCTGCCACCGCAGCCACATGGATTACCTGC
Organism: uncultured Steroidobacteraceae bacterium; assembly: GCA_964508005.1. Lineage (GTDB taxonomy): Bacteria > Pseudomonadota > Gammaproteobacteria > Steroidobacterales > Steroidobacteraceae > 13-2-20CM-66-19. Next base: position 232 of record CAZDTG010000278.1, on the reverse strand, counting down.
TGCTGTCGTATGTAATCTACGTGAATGGTTTCGCCATCCCGCACATCGCCGCCGGCATCAATCTCAACCTGCCGGTCGTCGGCCGCTTCCTGCGCCAGGGCGGCGCGTTCTTCATCCGGCGCAGCTTCCGTGGCAACGCCCTGTACACGGTCGTGTTCATGAAGTACCTCGCCGCCATCATGGCGCGGGGCCACTCGATCGAATACTTCATCGAGGGCGGCCGCAGCCGCAC
>CAZDTG010000277.1:0-4528 GCA_964508005.1 uncultured Steroidobacteraceae bacterium | reverse complement strand
GATCTCGTGACCGCTTCCGCCAGCGGCCTCGACCCGGACATCAGTCTCGCAGCCGCGAATTACCAGGTGCCACGGGTGGCTCGCGAGCGTGGCTTGCAGCCCCAGAGGCTGATGGCGCTCGTCGCCGCTCACGCCCACGCCCGATGGCTCGGTATACTCGGCGAGCCCCGCGTCAATGTGTTGGAGCTTAACCTGGCGCTCGATTCTCGGGCCGAAGGGGCCGTGCCATCCAAACAGTGAGCTGACCCATAACCCATGGCCGAAACCCGGCCCGATCCGGACCAGCTGCTGGCCCACGTGCAGGCCGAAGAGGCCCGCGCCGGGCGCGGCCGGCTGCGCATTTTTTTTGGCGCCTCCGCCGGCGTGGGCAAGACCTACGCCATGCTCGAGGCGGCGCGCAACATGCGCGCCAACGGCACCGATGTCGTGGTGGGATACGTCGAGCCCCACGGACGGGCCGACACTGAAAGGCTGCTCGAAGGACTCGAGCAACTGCCGTTTCTGACGGTGAGCTATCGGGGCATCGTGCGCCACGAGTTCGACCTCGATGCCGCCCTGAAGCGCCATCCCGACATTCTGCTCGTCGACGAGTTCGCTCACTCGAACGTCACCGGCGGCGAGCCCGCTCCCCGACATCCCAAACGTTGGCAGGACATCCAGGAGCTGCTCGATGCCGGGATCAACGTCTGGACCACCGTCAACGTCCAGCACCTGGAGAGCCTGAACGACCTCGTTTACCAGATCACGGGTGTCCGGCAGCGCGAGACCCTCCCCGACAAGGTCTTCGACGAAGCCGCCGACATCGAGCTGATCGACCTCCCGCCTGATGACCTGCTCGCTCGGCTGCGTGCCGGGAAGGTTTACGTCGCGGACGAAGTGGCGACGGCCGTCGAGCGATTCTTCCGCACCCCAAACCTCATGGCACTGCGCGAGCTCGCGCTGCGCAAGGTCGCCGATCGCGTCGAAGCCGCCGCCCGCGCTCTGCCGGCCGATCGCACGCGCACCCGGCTCGCGGGCGATCGCGTGTTGGTCGCCGTCGGACCGGACGAGCAGGCGGAACAACTCGTCAGGGCTGGCAAGCGCATCGCGGACGCGTTGGATGCCGCCTGGACCGTGGTGTATGTAGAGACCCCGGAGCTGCTCCGGCTGTCCGACGCCGAGCGAAATCGGCGCATCGACGTGTTACGGCTCGCTGAGTCGCTGGGGGCCGAGACCGTCACCCTCGACGGGCCGTCCGCCGCGGCCGTTCTCGTTGAATACGCGCAGACGCGTAATGCGACCCGTGTCGTCGTCGGGGCTCCCAAGACCCGCGGTTGGCGAAGTTGGTTGCAGGCGTCCACGCCGCAGCAGTTGATTCGACGCGCACGCACGTTCGACGTCGTCACCATCGCCGTGGCGGAAGAGCGGATTGAGCAGCGCAAGCCGTCGGGGCGCGGTTTTCCGTTTCCGGACGAGAATGCATACCCCGTCCGCTGGGAGCGCTATGTCATGGCGGTCGTGACGACCGCGCTTTGTACCGCCGTGGCATTCGCCATGTATCCGCGCTTCGAGCTCTCGAACCTCGTCATGGTCTACCTGCTGGGAGTGACGGTCGCGGGCTTGAGATTCGGCCGCGGGCCCGCCCTGCTGACCGCGGCACTGAATGTCGTGGCGTGGGACTTCTTTTTCGTCCCGCCGCGCTATTCCCTTGCGATCTCCGATGTGCAGTACCTCGTGACGTTTGCGGTCATGCTGACCATTGCGCTCGTTATCGCGAATCTCATGGCGAGCGTGCGGCAGCAGACGCGCGTGGCCGGCGCTCGCGAGAGGCGTACGGCGCTTCTATACGCGATGAGTCGTGAGCTCGTCGCAACGCGCGGCATCGAAAGCCTGGCGCGTGTCGCCGTGAGTCATGTTGCCGAGGTGTTCCAATGTCAGGCCGTCGTGCTGCTGCCGAACGCAGAAGGCAAGCTGATCTATCCGCGCGATCCGCCGCTCGAGATGTCCTTGCGCGGAGCCGATCTCGCCGTAGCACAGTGGGTGGTCGATCACGGCCGCCAGGCCGGCCTCGGCACCGACACCTTGCCCGCCGCCCCTGCGCTGTATCTCCCTCTGCGCGAGGGTGGCCCGCCGTTGGGCGTGCTGGCCGTGCTGCCCTCCAACCCCCGGCGCGTGTTGTTGCCGGAGCAGCGGCATCTGCTCGAGACCTTCGCCGGGCAAATCGGTCTCGCGTTCGAGCGTGCGCAACTCGCCGAGGCGGCGGAAGGAGCGCGTCTCGATGCGGAGCGCGAGTCCCTGCGCAATACTCTGTTAGCTTCCATCTCCCATGACCTGCGCACCCCGCTTTCGGTGATTGCGGGCGCGGGCAGCGCGCTGGCACAACACGGTGCCGCTCTGAGTGAATCGACGCGCGTGATGCTGGCGCGCTCCGTCGAGAGCAAGGCGCGTGAGATGTCGGACCTGGTCTCGAACGTCCTCGACCTCATGCGCTTCGAGTCGGGTCACATGGTGCTGCGCAGGGATTGGCAGACCCTCGATGACCTCGTCGGAGCCGCCCTCACGAATTTGGAATCGAAGCTCGGCGAGCATGCCGTGGAAGTGCGGATACCGGCCGATCTGCCTCCGGTCCACGTGGACGCGAACCTGGTGGTGCAGGTGTTTTCCAACCTGTTCGACAACATCGCCAAATACACCCCGCAGGGCACGCGCGTTTACGTGTCCGCGCTCGTCGACGGCCGATTCGTGCGCGTGCGCGTCGAAGACGAGGGGCCCGGCCTCCCGGTCGGCGATCCGAAGCGCTTGTTCGACAAGTTTCAGCGCGGCAGCGAGGAGGGGGCCGTCGTCGGGGTGGGCCTGGGCCTCGCCATCTGCCAGGCCATCATTCATGCTCACGGCGGCGAGATCGAAGCGCACCGCCGTGAGGGCGGCGGCGCGCGATTCGACTTTACGTTGCCGGCCGAGGAGCCCGTGCCGTGACACAGGCGATGCATCAGATCCTCGTCATCGAGGACGAGCCTGAGATCCGTCACGTGCTGCGTGTGCTGCTGGAGGCCGAGGGCTATCGTTTCATCGAGGCCGACACCGCGATGCGAGCCGAGATCGAGGCCCGCAGCCACAAGCCCGATCTGCTGCTCGTGGATCTCGGACTACCGGATGGCGACGGCTTGAAGGTCATCCGAAGAGTGCGCGCCTGGTCGCCCGTACCCGTGATAGTGTTGTCGGCGCGGACCATGGAAGAGCAGAAGATTGCCGCCCTGGATGCCGGCGCGGACGACTACATCACCAAACCGTTCAGCGCGCTTGAGCTCCTCGCGAGGGTGCGCGCGGCTCTCAGACGCAACGTGCGCGGCGCCGACCCGACGTCGGTGCTTCACCTGAATGGTATCGAGGTGGACCTCGCACGACGCGAAGCCCGCGGACCTGATGGCGAGATCCACCTGACGCCGCTCGAATATCGCGTGCTCGAGTGTCTCGCGCGGCACCTGGGCTCGATCGTGATCCAGAATCAGCTGGTTCGCGAGGTGTGGGGCCCGGAGCGGCTGGGGGACACGCGCAGCCTGCGCGTGTGCGTGAAGAATCTGCGCAACAAGCTGGAGCCCGATCCCCGCAAGCCCCGTTACCTGGTGACGGAGGCGGGCCTGGGCTATCGCCTGCGCGCCGATGACAGCGCGCAGGCCGAGGCCGTTACGTGAGCGACACGATCAGCTTGGCGGAGTGACTGCGCCAGTTGATCGGAATGACGAAACTGCGCGCGCCCGGCTTTTGCGGAATCTCCGGCCGCTCGCCCGCGAGCACGCTCGGCACGGAAATCACGAAGTCGCGCCCGAAGTCGCGGCGCGCATTGCCCGAGATGGTGTTGGCCACTTCGCCGACGAGGTCGCGCATCGTCTCGTGGCTGAAGTCGTTCTCCTGCATCTTCATGAGCAGCACCGTGAGCATCGCCCGCGGCGCCGTGAAGTAGACGACGCCTTCGCGCTTGCCCGAGATGCTGATGACGCCCGTGTAGTCGTGGACCGAGGGCGGTGTGTCGGTGAGATAGGGCGAGCCGATCGAAGCGGGCTGTTGCGCGGCCACCTCGAAGTAGTTCGTCGTCCCCTCGACGAAGGTTTTGAGCTCCTGTTCCTGCAACATTGTTATGGTCTCACTGTTATCGCATGAGGTCCGCGATGGCTTCATTCAGTTGCCGGTCCGTGAACGGCTTGTTGAGAAAGCCGTTCGCGCCTTTCTCCATGGCCTCGACCGCCGTCGCCTTGTCGGCGAGCGCCGAGATGACGAGGATGCGCACCTCGGGCTTCAAGGCCACGATCTTCGAGATGCACTCTATGCCGTCCATCTGCGGCATGGTGAGGTCCATGGTCACCACATCCGGGTCCATCTTGCGGAACATCTCGAGCGCCTCGACCCCGTTGCCCGCCGTGCCCACGAGCTGCAGCTCGTCGAACTGGTTCGAGCGCTCGATCCGGCGCCGCATGATGTTCGAGTCATCCACGATCATCAGCTTGAAGGACTTCTTCCCGTTGCCGTTCATTTAATGCGCTCCGCGCAACCT
>CAZDTG010000276.1:0-4542 GCA_964508005.1 uncultured Steroidobacteraceae bacterium | reverse complement strand
ATATACTGCGCGACTTTTTCCGCCGGTCCCCATTCATGTGGTTCAAGAATCTCGCCCTGTATCGCTTGCCCGCGGACTGGAGCGTCTGCGCCGCAGAGCTCGAAGAAAAGCTCAGCCAGCGCACGCTGCAGCCCTGCAGCCCGCTCGAAATGCTCAGCAGGGGCTGGGTGGCGCCATCGAGCAGCGGCCGCATGCTGCACACGGTCAACCAGCAGCATCTGATCGCGCTCGGCGTGGACCAGAAGCTCCTGCCCGCCTCGATCATCCGTCAGGAGACGGCCAGGCGCGCTGAAGTGCTCGCCGACAGTCAGGGATTCCCGGCCGGCCGCCGGCAGATACGCGACCTGAAGATGCGGGTCACCGAGGAGTTGCGCGCGCGTGCGCTGACGCGCCGCCGGACGACGCGCGCTTGGATCGATCCGGTAAATGGCTGGTTTGTCGTCGACGCCGGTAGCGCAGGCAAGGCCGAGGAGCTCGTCGAAGCGCTGCGCGACGTACTCGGTACGTTCGCAGTGCAGTTCGTGGAAACTCAGCGCACGCCGCACACCTCGATGGCCGCATGGCTGACCCACGGAGATGCGCCAGGCCCTTTTGGCATCGACCAGGACCTCGAGCTGCAGACCGCGGATCCCAACAAGGCGACGGTGCGCTACGTCCGTCATGCGCTCGATGGCAAAGAGATCAAAGCGCATCTGGCCGGCGGCAAATACCCCACCCGGCTCGGCCTGACCTGGAACGGCCGGATCTCCTTCGTACTGACCGAGAAGCTGCAAGTGAAGCGCGTGGAATTTCTCGAGATGAGCAAGGACAGCGCAGAGGGCGGCGAGGTCGACAAGGACGAGCAGTTCGACATCGATTTCGCGGTAATGGCCGGTGAGCTGGCGAAAATGCTCGACGACCTCGTCAAGGTCCTGGGCGGCGATACCGCGCGCCAGGAAACCGCCGCGGCGGCGTAATCGCTCAGGCGCTCGCCAACGACTTGTCCAACGCGTCGAGGAGGAGCTCCACCTCGGCGCGTGCGATAGTCAACGGCGGCCGGATCTTCAGCACGTTACTGTCGCGGCCGGTAGTCCCCACGAGCACGCCGCGGTGCCTGAGATCGTTGACGATCCGCGCGGCTTCCTGCCGCGCCGTCGAAGTGGGGCTCGGGCCCAGCTCGACACCGACAAACAGCCCGGCGCCCCGAACTTTGCGCATCCAGGGGTAACGCCGCGCGAGACGCGACAGTCCCGCGTGCATGTAGTCGCCGCTCGCGCGCGCGTTGGCGATGAGGCGTTCCCTTTCGATGACATCGAGCACAGCGAGAGCCACCGCGCAGGACACCGAGTTACCTCCGAAGGTATTGAAGTAGCGCGTCCTCCGAGCGAACTCCTCGAGCAGCGCCGGACGTGCCGCCAACGCAGACACCGGGTGCCCGTTCCCCATCGGCTTTCCCATGGTGACGAGATCCGGAACCACGCCATGCCGTTGGAACCCCCACATATGCTCCCCAGTGCGCCCAAATCCGGGCTGCACCTCATCCGCAATGAAGAGACCTCCGGCGGAGCGGATTTCCGCCGCCGCGGCGGCTAGAAATCCCGGTGGATCCGCAGCGACCCCGTCGCTCGAAAAGATCGTATCCACCAGGAGTGCGGCCGGCCGTACACCCGCCGCTCTCATGCTCTCCAGGCAGCGCCGGACGGCGTCGCCGAACCGCGCACCGCCTTCGGGTCCCAATGGCGGGGCGACGGTGTAAACCCCCGGCCCAAGCGGCGCACCATCCTCGGGCGACATGCCGGCTATGACCTCCGTGGTGCCGTGATAGGCATAGTCCGTAACGATGAACCCCGTCCCGCCGGTCACCGCTTTGCTGATACGCACCGCGAGATCATTCACCTCGCTGCCCGTGCAAGCATAGACGACGTTGCCGATGTCACTCGGCAACGTCGCAAGTAATCTCTCGGCGAGCGCGAGCGGCTGCTCCGCGAGATAGCGCGTATGCGTGTTCAGAATCCGCGCCTGCCGCGCCAACTCGTCCACCACGTATGGGTGACAATGTCCGACGACGGGCACGTTGTTATACGCGTCGAGGTATCGACGGCCGTCCGCGTCATACATCCAGACACCTTCGGCGCGCACGATGTGCAGAGGCTCGTCATAAAAGAGCGCATAGGTGGGTCCGAGCGCACGAGCACGGCGCGAGAGAATGTCCGCGGTCGCTGCCTCCCGGTCCGTCACAACGGCATTTCCGTGGACAGCAGATCCGTGGCGAGCTGCACTCGCGCACGAACGAATGCCGGATCCAGGTCCGAGTAGTGCGTACCGGCGGGATTGCGGCGCCGGTGCCAGGATGCGATCAGAATGTCGCTCAGGATTCTTGCGGCGATCAGGGGATTCAGCAAGACGAGCTCCGGAGGCAGCAGGGGCGTGACCTCATGATAGGCCATGACGATGTCGGCGATCGAATCACGCGCGGTGCCGGCGTCGGTAATCTGATCCGCGGCAACGATAGCGACATCGGCAATCAGGGCGGTATGCACGAGGTCGCCGAAATCGATCACGCCGGCGACCACCGCCTCGTCCGAGGGATCCACGAGGAGGTTCAGGTCGTTCAGGTCGTTGTGAATGACCTGCTGGCGCAGCCGCTGGAAACGGATCGCAATCAGCATTTCGATCCGCTCGATCAGGGCGGCAATGGCGTCTTTCTCCGCCAGATCCGCGAGCTCATCGAGCAGGGGAAGGGTTTTGCCGACATTACGCAGATCCCAGATCAACGAGCGCCGAGCGGCCGGATGGGTGAAGTCCCGAAGAGCGGCACCCAAGCGCGCGGCCATGCGCCCGCATGCCATGCGCTGTGCGCGAGACCTTGCTGCTGACCGCAGTGTCCTGCCCGGCAGGTACGTCAACAGGCGCGCGGCCCGCGGCCTGTCCATGGCATCCTGGTACCGTGACTGCGTACCACCCTCGAGATTACGAACGACACGGGGGCATGGAAGCTCGGGGTCAACGCGCTCCACGTGAAGCAACGCAGCCGTGGGCAAGTCGGTGACCGCCGGCTCCTCTGCCGCGCTCGCTACCTTCAGGACGTACTGCGTTCCGTCAGCGCATGCCAACCTGAAGTTCTCGTCGCGCTCACCCGTGAGCCGGGTGGCCGTCACGTCAAGTCCATATCGATCGCGCGCGAGTTTCTCGGCTTCCTGGACGGAAACGGCGACCGGGGAAGCCACCATGGTCGCCATGAACGCATCCAGATCGCCAGCGGCCATGATCGGTCAATCGCAACGTGCAGCGGCTTTCCCCATCGCTGGAGTTTAGGCGGTTTACGCGCCCGCGTCCGTGTTCCGCCGAGCTGCCGCTCGAGCCCCGGGGCGCTGTTTTCCCATTGATGTTGCATCGTCGCAACGCCGCCGGGATTGCATCGTCCGGGCCAACCCGCCAAACTCGGGCGAAACAGTCGCTTCACATAATAAGAAGCAGGAGCGTTTTTTGATCTCGGGGGCCTATTGCTCATCCGGGGGTATACGCACTCGCGGCTCATGGACGAGTCGGAGCTTTCTCTTGCAGCGGCAGCTCGGGCTGGGTCTCCCGAGGACATGCTCGTGGCGAGCCGCATTATCGAGCACCCAGGCTCTTATCGCCTGTGGGAGGCTGAGCATGCCCGCATACTGCGCGGCGTGTCGGCACACGCCCGCCTCGCACCGCAGATCGGTGCGTTGCGCTCCGCCGCCTTCGCGTTGATTCATCGCAAGGCGCTCTTTGAATACATCCGTGAACGGCGACTGAGCGGCGCAAAGCGGCACCGGCTGTTCGCGCTTTTCTACGGCGCCCGCGACTACGCCAACTCCGTCATCGCCGAGCACGCCAGCTTCGTGCGTTGCAGCTCGAGTCACATCTGTGTGGACCACCTTGCCAGCCAGCTGATGCGGGATGCGGCCTTCGAGGAGCCGATGCAACTCTACGCCGCGTGGTACGCGGACTACTTCCGCGTATTCTGCGACGTCGCCCTCGCGGAGACCGAAGAGGAGAAACTCGCGCTCGCGCCGGCGGAAGCCTTGAAGCCGCTGCTCAAGTATCGCTTGCGCGAAGCGCGCGACGCGATCCTCGAGCTGCCGCAGGTGCCGTCGACCGTGTGGCGCGAAGTCGAGCTGCGCAAAGCCACGGGTGAGACGCAGAAGCTGCGCAGGCTCTCGGTCGAGCAGAGCCTCGACGGCGGCGCCCGCCGCGCACGACCGCGCCGCAGATAGCTACCCCTCGGGGCCGTTGCGCACGTCAAAAATGGTGGTGGGTCATCCCGCCCGAGCCGCGCTCAGCGCCCGTTCGCCGCGGCCAGCAGGTGTTGGAAGCGATCGTCATGCACGAGGTGCGAGAGCTCGGGTGCGGCGCGCACCATCTGTGTTGGATAGCCGAGCTCGATCGCATGGCGTAAGCGCTCGAGCGCCGCCTCGGTATCGCGCTCCTCCAGGGCCGTCAGGGCGGCGTAGTACTGGACGAACGCGTCGTCCGCGCCCAGCGCGAGCGCCCGGCTGAGGCAGGGCGCGCTCCGGGCGGGCTCGCCGAGTCGCG
>CAZDTG010000275.1:0-4557 GCA_964508005.1 uncultured Steroidobacteraceae bacterium | reverse complement strand
TGACGAAATCGGAACTGATCGAGATCATCACGGCGAAGCAAAAACATCTGCCGGCAAAGGACGTAGAGCTCGCGCTGAAGCAGATTCTGGAAATCATGAGCGATGCGCTCTCCCAGGGCGAGCGTATCGAAATACGCGGATTCGGCAGCTTCTCGCTGCACTTCCGTCCGCCGCGCCAGGGACGCAACCCGAAGACCGGCGAGGCAGTCGCCCTGTCGGGTAAATACGTCCCGCACTTCAAGCCAGGCAAGGACCTGCGCGAGCGCGTGAACGACGGGGCCGACAGAGCTATTACAGACTAGGCGCGGGCACCCGCATTTCGGACCGCAGGCTGCGCGCCCCGGGCAAAAAGCGTGGTTTTTGCCTGCTCAGACGTACGCCAGTTCCGGCAGGACGGACGCCCCGCGCAAAGCGTCGCCGTGGCCCGTCGCGACATCAGGCGGCTCGGCTTGACGTGCCGGGCAAAGCGTCAACTTTGCTCCTTACGACAATAAGCCGGTTCCGGGTTGGCATTTCCGTGCCAGTTCCGGCTGCGTCCGGACGCTGCTGCTGCTATCGTTTGCGCTGTGTTCGAGCTGCCCCCATTTTTGCTCGCGCTGGCGTTCGTGCTCATCGGCGTCGCTGCCTGGTTTCTTGGCCGCCGCATGGGCGCGGCGCGCACTGTGCGTCTGCCGCGCGACTACTATGTCGGGCTCGACCATCTCATCAACGACCGGTTCGACCACGCGGCCGAGATTTTCGCGCGCATGGCCCAGGCAGATGGGGACGCCGCCGAAATCCAGTTCGCGCTCGGGAGCCTCTTCAGGCGCCGGGGCGAAGTCGACCGAGCCATCGCGATCCATTCACGGCTGCGCGACCAGGGAAGCGTCGGACTGCGCGACAAGGCGGCGTTCGCCCTGGCACTGGATTACCTGAGCGCCGGCCTCATGGACCGCGCCGAGCGGCTCCTCGAGGAGCTCGCGGCTTCCCGCGAATACCGTAAGACAGCACTCGATCATCTCGTACGCATCTACGAGGCGCAGGGTGATTGGGCCAATGCCCTGAAGATCTTTCACGAGCTGCCCGCGTCCGTACAGCTCGAACGGCGTCGCGTTGCGGCTCACTACCTGTGCGAGCTTGCCGAGCAGGCACTGGTGCAGGGCGATACGGAGCGGGCCCGTACGCTGCTGCGCCAGGCGCTCACCCATCACGCGGACCTCCCGCGGGCCGACATACTGACCGCCCGCATCACCGAGCTCGCGGATGATCCGGGCGGAGCCTTGTTGCTGTATTTGAAGGCCCTCGAGGTCTCTCCGGGTCTCGCGCTCGAGATCATCCCGCGGGTGCTCGTTCTGGCCCGTCAGGTCGGCCAGAGCGACATGCTCGGCGAGCTGGCGCAGCGCTTGCAGCGCACCGGGAGGGTCAGTGCGCGGCAGCTCGTCTGGCTCCTCGCCACGGCGCTTCCTCCGCAGGATGTACGCCGCCTGCCGGGAATCACCGGTGAGTTGGGAGCTGACATGGAAACCGCCGCTGACGCTGCCTCGCTCGGCACATTGCTGACACGGATCGGCGATTCCGGCGGCCGCTACCAGTGCGACGATTGTGGCCTGCACAGCGTCGGCTGGTACTGGCGCTGCCCGAAGTGCCGCTCGTGGGACAGCATGCATCCGGCGGTATTCAAATGGGCGGAGCGCGCCGGCCTGTCATGAAGCCGATAAGCGTGGCATGTACCTTGCTCGATTGTCGTGATGAGCCCCGGTCTTGAGCCCGGGTCGTCGTTAAACTTGGCGGCACAGACATCCGCCGTTGCTGGAGAAGGTTGATGAGGACGATTCCGAAATCGGTTATTCGCACCGCCGTGTTTCCGGTGGCGGGGCGCGGCACGCGCTTCCTGCCGGCCACCAAGGCGAGCCCGAAAGAGATGCTTCCGGTCGTCGACAAGCCCCTCATTCAGTACGCGGTGGAGGAGGCGCTGGCCGCCGGCGCGCGGCGGCTGGTCTTCATCACCGGCGCTGCGAAGCGGGCCATCGAGGACCATTTCGACTCCGACCAGGAGCTCGAGCACATGCTCGAGGCGCAAGGCAAGAGCGACCTTCTCAACCAGCTGCGCAGCGTGCTGCCGTCCTACGCCTCGTGCATTTACATCCGCCAGCCGGCGCCGTTAGGTCTCGGCCATGCCGTGCTGTGCGCGCAGCCTGCGGTCGGCGCGGAGCCTTTTTTCGTGCATCTTGCGGACGACCTCATTCGCAGCGACGTCGCCTGCCTGCAACAGATGGCGGAGGTGTATGAGGCCAAGCGCGCCAGCGTGTTGGGCGTACAGCTCGTCCCACATCAGGACACCGAGAAGTACGGCATCGTCGCTGTCGAGGCGGACAGGTCTTCCACCAGCCGCGTACGCAGCATCATCGAGAAGCCGAAACCCTCGGTGGCGCCTTCCAACCTCGCCGTCGTCGGCCGTTATGTGCTGGCACCGTCGATTTTCGAGCATCTGGAGAAGATCGGCCAGGGAGCGGGCGGCGAGATCCAACTCACCGACGGCATCGCGGCTCTGATGGGCGAGGAGGCGGTGTACGCGCATCGCTTCACCGGCAAACGGTACGACTGCGGCAGCAAGCTCGGTTATCTGCAGGCGACCGTGGAGTACGCTCTCGCGCACCCCGCGCTCGGCAAGGAATTCCGCAAGTACCTGCAGCACCTCAACCTGGAAACGGTTGCCTCGAAGGACGATCCCGCGGTGAAGGAGCGCGCCCACCCAGCCGGGTCCGGAACCCGGAGCCGCAGCAATGGGCACGCGCCTGACGCCACCGGCTCGGGAAAACGCGGGGGCGGCCGCCGCAAGTCCGGGCGGCCCGCCGAGTCGGCGTAAACGCGCTGCAGTCCGCAGGCGCGCAGCGCCACGGTTGTTTTCCCTCCACACGTCCGCGCGCCGCTGCGCTCCCTACCGCCTCGCTCGAGCCTAGCCTCGCTTTCGTTTCGGCTTGCATCCGCTGCGGTGGGGAAGGCAAGCTCGGGGCTCGTCTTCACCAGGAGGAGCCGATGGCCAGTCGCCGTCCCACCGATTCCCCCCGTACGCGCCCTGTTGCCGCCCCCGCCACTCCAACTGTCTCTACCCCCGAGCCTGTATCTCCCGCAAAGGCATCTGCCGCCGGCAAGCCCCGAGCCCCTCGAGCCCAAAAAAAAGCGATCGCGCCCAAGGTAGTGTCGCGGATCGAGATCTCGGAAGACGTGCGGCGCGGGATGATCGCCGAAGCCGCCTACCTGCGAGCCGAGCGTCGCGGGTTCACCGGCGGCCCCGACCAGGAGCGGGAAGACTGGCTGGCCGCGGAGGCTGAGGTGGATGCCTTACTGAAAGCAGGACCAGGAAGCTCGGCGCAGTAATCGCCCCGAGGCACCCGCGACGACCCTTGCGCGCAGCCGGCGTGCTCAAACCGACGGCGGGCCGCACGTGCGCCGGTTACTTCTGTGATTCCTGTGGCGCGGGAGGCGCGCCTGAAGGGCGCGGCGCCGCCGGGCGCAGGCCGTTCGAATAGAACACCTTGCCGTCCGGGGCCACGAACACCGCGTCGTACTCCGGCATGCGATTGATGATCTCGAGTGCCTTCTCGGGGCCCAGCACGAACGCTGTCTTGGACATCCCGTCCGTCTGCGTCGCTGTCGGTGCGATGATCGTGGCGCTGCGCACCTTGCTCGCCGAGTGACCCGTTCTCGGGTCGATGATGTGGTGATAACGCACCCCGTTCTCGTCGAAGTAGCGCTCGTAATCGCCGGACGTCGACATCGCTGCGTCGGACAGCGGGATGCGCGTGACGACTTTATTCGCGTCGTCCGGATGACGAATGGCGACCAGCCACGGCCGGCCGATGTGATCGCCGATGATCCGGGTGTCGCCGCCGGCCGTCACGACGGCGTGTTGGATTCCGCGTTTCTGCAGGATCTCGATCCCGCGATCGACGGCATAGCCCTTGCCGATCCCACCCAGGTCGATGCGCATCCCCTTGTGCTCGAAGAACACGGTGTGGCGCGCAGCATCGAACTTCATGTTCCGCCAGTTCACCGCCGGCAGCGCCGCTTTGATCTGCGCCTCGGTGGGCCGCACGTGATCCGGGTAGTTGTAGAGGTAACCGACGCTTGCGTACGTGATGTCGAAAGCGCCTTCGGTGATCTGCGAATAATGCGTCGACAGCCTGATGAGGTCGAAGAGCTCCTGGTCGACCTGCACGGGATAGTCGGCCGCGTGTTGGTTGATCCGGGAGAGCTGGCTCTCGGGCTTGTAATGGCTCATGAGATCGTCGATGCGCCGCATCTCGGCCATGACTGCGTCGATGGCGGCCTCGCCGTGGCCTGCATCGGTGTCCCACAGCTCCACGTAGATGCGCGTACCCATGATGGCATCGGTGCGCTTGTACCACTCGGCGTGAGCCGCGCGAGGTAGCGCCCCAAGGAAGGCCAAGCACATCAGCAGAGCGGCGCAACGGGCGATTGTCATCTGCGGATTTTCGCACGCCGCGCCGGATTTCGGGACGATATACTGCGCGACTTTTTCCGCCGGTCCCCATTCATGTGGTTCAAGAATCTCGC
>CAZDTG010000274.1:0-4582 GCA_964508005.1 uncultured Steroidobacteraceae bacterium | reverse complement strand
GCACGATCGGCTGAAAGAACAGCTCGAGCCGATTTTCCTCGGCCGCGCGTGTCACCCGTGCCACCCAGTGCATCTCGCGATGGCGATGCCCGACGCCCTCGGCCTCGTAGACGTGAATGCGGTTGCGGCCCTCGTCCTTCGCGGCATAGCAGGCGATGTCCGCCGCGCTCATGATGGCAGCGACGCTTTCGGTATCCACACCGATCTGCACGACACCGACGCTCGCACCTACGGACAATGTCGTCGCTCCCCATGCGAACCGGTAGTCCTTGATGGCCTGACGCACGCCGTCCGCGATGCGCGCCGACTGTTCGGGCGTACACCCCTCGAGCAGCACGCCGAACTCATCGCCGCCGAGGCGCGCGATCGTGTCGGACGCACGGACTCGCGCCTGCAGAAGCGAGGTCACATCGCGCAGCAGCCGGTCGCCGGCCTGGTGGCCGCAGGTATCATTGACGACCTTGAACTGATCGAGGTCGATGTACAGGAGCGCGTAAGCGCCTTCGCCGCGCTGCGCGCTCAACACCGCGGCATGCAGGCGGTTGTCGAACTCACGCCGATTGATGAGGCCGGTGAGCGCGTCATGGCTCGCCTGATACGACAGCGCACGCTTGAGACGGCGCTCCTTGGTGACGTCGTGAAACACGATGACGGCGCCGATGATGCGTCCCTGCCGATCGCAGATGGGCGCCGCCGACTCCTGAATGGCCACTTCCTGGCCCGCGCGCGTGATGAGCACGGAATGATCCGCCGCGCCGCCGCCCCCCTCGCCGCGTCCCAGGGCGCACACGAGCGGGTTCTCGATAGGCTCGCGCGTGATCTCGTTGACGAGATTCAGAACATCGCCGATGGGCCGGCCGCGCGCCTCGGCGAGACTCCACGCCGTGAGGCTCTCGGCGACCGGATTGATGTATTCGATGCGGCCTTCCGCGTCTGTGCTGATGACCGCATCGCCGATAGATTGCAGCGTCACCTGGGCACGCTCCTTCTCCGCGAATATCGCTTGCTCGGCGCGTTTGCGCTCGGTGATGTTCGCAATCGTACCCTCGTAGCCGGTGATACGGTCGCCGGCATCCCGCACGGCGCGTGCATTCTCTAGAATCACGACCTGCTGTCCATCCTTCCTGCGCATGCAGAATTCTGCATTGCGGATCTCCCCTTCCGACTCGACCCGTCGCATGAACTCCGCCCGATCCGCGGGGTTCCAATACAGTACGGCAACGCTTGGCAGGGCGTAGAGTTCCTCCGCAGTGCTGTAACCCAGGATCGAGACGAAAGCCGGGTTCACGGACAGCAGGCGCCCATCGCGGCCGCTCTGGTACACCCCTTCCGCGATGCTCTCGAACAGCCCGCGGAATTTCGCTTCGCTGCTGCGCAACGCCTGTTCCGCGAGCCGGCGTTCGATGGCGATCCCTGCCAGCTGCGCCGCATGTCCCATGATTGCGACCTCGGTGGAACCCGGCAGCCCGGGCTCACCGCGGTAGACACCCAGGGAGCCGAGTATCTTCCCTTCCGCGGTCTTGATGGGAGTCGCCCAGGCCGCCCGCACGCCCGACCCCAACGCTGCCTCACGGGGCCGCTCCCAGAAGGGATCCTTGGCGACATCGGCAACCAGCACCTGGCGTCCGAGATAGACGGCAGCCGCACACGAGCCGTTGCGGATATCGATCCGCGACTTTTCCAGCGCACGACGCAACGCCTCGGCCAGCCGCGGCGCAGTCGTATAGGCAAATGTGTGGCCGTCTTCGGCCAGCACGCTCACCGAGCACATCGTGCCCGCGCCCACCGGCTCGATGAGGCGTGTAATGGATGTGAGTACGTCGGACAGCGGGGCGTTACCCGTGAGCTGCGCGAAAACCTCACGCTCCGCAGCGGCCACACGCTCGGAGCGCTTACGCTCCGAGATGTCCGCGATACTTCCACGCACGAGACGGCGGTTTCCGCTCGGCAATCGCACGAGGCGGACCTCGCACGTAATCTCCTTGCCGGAGCCGTCGTACAGCACCCACTCGTAAACCTGGGGATGACCGGCGAGCGCCTGTTGGGTATAGGTCCGGGCGAGCACCGCGGAAGGCGTGCCGTCGGCCTGCAG
The DNA here is from genome assembly GCA_964508005.1 of uncultured Steroidobacteraceae bacterium. Classification (GTDB taxonomy): domain Bacteria; phylum Pseudomonadota; class Gammaproteobacteria; order Steroidobacterales; family Steroidobacteraceae; genus 13-2-20CM-66-19. The sequence goes on along the minus strand of CAZDTG010000274.1, from coordinate 2,490 downwards.
CGCCGGACTGCGCTCGAGGGCGCCCACCTGGAGAAGTTGTTTCCGCTCGAGGCCGAAGAGCCGCTCGGCGTACTCGTTCGCGTCGACGAAACGGCCCTCATCCACATCGAATACGACGATGGCCTCGGGGGCATGGTCGACGAGGAGGCGATAGCGGGCCTCGCTCTCACGCATCGCCTGCTCGGACTCGCGCCGCTCCGTGACGTCGCGCAGGCATAAAACAAACATCTCGCGGCGCGACAGGCGTGCCTTGCTCACAGCGACTTCGGCAGGAAAATACTCGCCGTCCTTGCGCTGCGCCCACGTCTCGCGCGCGGCGAGATCCAGATGCGTGTCCCCGGAGCTCGCGGCGAGCCGCTGCAAGGCCTCCGTGAGGCTTTCGTGGCTGGCAATTTTCGGGATGAGCTGGTCTATGCGCTGGCCCACGACTTCGGCTGCGTCGTATCCGAAAACGCGCTCGCCCGTGGGATTGAACGTCTGGATGACTCCGTCCTCGTCGACGGTGAGCACGACATCCTTGATATGGTCGAGGATGACCTGCAGATGCTCTGAGCCCTGCTCGCGAGCCTCATGGGCCATCGCGTGGGCTTCGTCAGCCATGAGGCGCATGGACTGCACGATGCCGCGCCTCTCCTGATCCATCGCGTCGTAGTGCGCGCTGATCAGGCGCAGCAGAATCGGCAGGTCCAGGGTGGGGGGCGCGGATCGGAGCCGGGCTTCCTTCAGCTGCGCGCGCAGCTGGGCATGCAGGTCGGGGCTGTTCTCACCGCACACCGCCTCATCCCCGCGGACCAGAGTCGTCGTCGCGCCCGGCGCAGCCTCAGCAGAATCCGTGAGCGATCGAAGCGTCTGCGCATTTGACATAATATTCTGACGGCAGGCGAGCCGGCAGTCAGGCTCCTGTCAACGCTTCTTCGACTCCGTGCCTGCCGTCTGCCCGTCCGCGACCGCTGCTTTCGCGGCCTGCTCCGGGATACCCTCGCCGACGATCACCGGGATCAGGTAGGTGCGTATGATCGAATCGTTCGCAAGGTCCACCGACACCGTGGCGCCCACGGTGAAGATGCCCTCCTGCTTCGGACGGACCCGCACCACATGACGGATGACCGCGCCCTGCACCGGCTTCTCGACCGAGGCGAGGTCGCCACCCTCAACGAGGTCGAGGCCCTCCCCGCCGTGGAATCTGGCAGAGATGCGACCGATCGCGGGGGCATCCGGAAGGACCGCGATATCCACATCGAGGACCTGTCCCGCCTGGGGCGGCTCACGCAGCTCGAACCTGAGATCCACCGGCGGCCCGGGTTTTCCGGCGCTCACGGCGCCCACCATGTCCTGCGGCGTGCGGGACGCCGGGTCCCCGGAATGTTCCGTGTCGGCCGCCGCCCTCTTCCTGGCGCTGGCCACGGCTGCGGATTCGGAGGAGGAGCCGCAGCCGCTCAAGCCCAATACCATAGCCGCCGCAACGGCCCAGCCTGCCCGCGAGATTCGTGTGGATGTCCCCATGACGTCCGTACGCAGCCCCTCCGACCCTAATTTGGCCCGACAATACCGCGTCTCGCCCGGCCAACGCACGCGCCACGTGCGTATTTCGTGAGGCAACGCCTATCCCCGGCAGACGCAGGGGTTATCCCCGCAGCAGCGGCGGGTCGTCGACCGCCTCCACCTGCTCGAGCAGATCCCTCAGATATCCCTCCCAATACCGGGCCTCGCCCAGCCAGGGGAAAGCTCGCGGAAAAGCCGGGTCGAGCCAGCGGTGCGACACCCACGCCGCGTGGTGCAACATGCGCAGCGCCCGCAAGGGCTCGATCAGGCGCACCTCGCGGAAGTCGAAATCCGCGAACTGCTGATAGCCCTCCAGCAGCTCGCCCCATTGCCTCTGCTGATCGGCAGCCGAGCCGGCCAGCATCATCCACAAATCCTGCACCCGCGGTCCCACGGCGCAGTCATCGAGGTCCACGAGCACCGGTCCCCGCTCGTTCCAGAGCAGATTGCCCATGTGGCAGTCTCCATGAATGCGGATGTCGCGCACCGGGCCGGTCTCCCGGAAGACGTGCTCGACCCGCTCCAGCAGCGCCGCGCTCACGGATCCGTAGCGCTCGTGCAGGTACTCCGGGAGCAGCTCCCCGGCCAACACCTGGTCCCGCGCCTCCCAACCGAGGCGTTGCACCCCTAGTCTCAGGCGCGCCTCAAACGGCCGCAGAGCGCCGATCTGGTGCATCCGGCCGAGCGTTCTGCCGAAGATCTGCCGCGCCTCGGGCGCATCCAGCTCCGGCGCGCGCCCCGCCATCCACGGGAAGGCGGCGAAGCGAAAGTGCCGGTACTTGAAAAGAGTCCGTCCTTCCACCTGCAGCGGGGCCGCCACGGGAAGCTCGGCCGCGGCAAGCTCGGCGGTGAAGCGATGCTCTTCATCGATCTGCTCGTCCGACCAACGCGCGGGCCGATAAAACTTCAACACGAGCATGTCGCCGGGCCGGCCGACCTGGTAAACGC
>CAZDTG010000273.1:0-4584 GCA_964508005.1 uncultured Steroidobacteraceae bacterium | reverse complement strand
GACGCGAGTCCCCACACAAATTACCTGCAAACTTTTAAAGAGCATCCCGGGCCGCTTGGGCCGGGTCATCGTCGTGGCACGCGTTACCGCGCACCATCCGAAGGGGGGCGCATTATAGCCATGAGCTACGATCCGTCAACCTTCACTTTATCCGCTTCCTTGCCGCCCGTTCCGCGTAGCGGCTCAGGCTGCAAGGGGCGCGCAGTATAGCCCCGATTGGAGCCTTGTCAATGTACTGAAATATTTGGACGAAGCTAACGTCCAGTGCCTGTCATCTTCCTTAGTTCCGGCCCGTTTCGACGCTCGCCACCGCCGCGGATGAGGCTGCGGTGAGGTAGACGTCGCAGGGGACCGGACTGGCCTTAGGCGTCACAAGGGACTAAAGGCGCTAGCCTTTCAGCTCGAACTTGAGCTTGGCAAAGCGGCGGGAGCCCAATTGAAAGACGTGTTCTGCGCCCGCCCGGAAGATGAGACCACGGTCCGAGACCCGAGTTCCGTCGACTCGTACCGCCCCCTCATCGATCTTGCGGTTCGCCTCCGAGGTGCTGGCCGCCAGACCCGCCTCCTTCAGCACATTGGCGATGCGCAACCCCCCGCCTTCCACCTGGACGACCTTGGCCTCCAGGTCGGCAGGCACCGCCTTTTCGCTGACCCGGGCAATGAAATCCCGCTGCGCCGCTTCTGCTGCGCCTGCATCGTGGAAGCGGGTGACGATCTCCCGCGCCAGCTCGAATTTGATGTCGCGGGGATTGCGGCCCTCGGCGGCAGAGCGCCGCAGAGCCTCGATATCGCCCAGGGGCCGGAAGCTGAGCAGCTCGAAATAGCGCCACATCAGCTCATCGGAGATCGACATCAGCTTGCCGAACATCGCATCCGGGGCCTCGGCAATACCCACGTAATTACCGAGTGATTTGGACATCTTGTTGACCCCGTCGGTGCCCTCGAGGAGCGGCATGGTGATGACCACCTGCGGCTCCTGTCCGTAGGTCTCCTGAAGATGGCGCCCCACCAGCAGGTTGAACTTCTGGTCGGTGCCGCCCATCTCGACATCGGCCTGGAGCGCGACCGAGTCGTAGCCCTGCACGAGGGGGTAGAGGAACTCGTGGATGGCAATCGGGCGTCCGTCGGCATAACGCTTCGCGAAATCATCGCGCTCGAGCATTCGGGCCACGGTGTGTTTGCCCGCGATCTCGATGAGGCGGGAGGCCGGCATGGAGCCGAACCAGCGCGAGTTGAAGTCCACCCGGGTGCGCTCCGGATCGAGAATCCGGAACACCTGGCTCTGGTAGGTGCGGGCGTTGGCCTGCACCTCCTCCGGCGTGAGCGCCGGGCGGGTCGCGTTGCGCCCGCTGGGGTCGCCGATGAGCCCCGTAAAGTCTCCGATGAGGAAGATGACCTCGTGGCCGAACTGCTGGAATTGCCGCATCTTGTTGAGCAGCACGGTGTGGCCGAGATGCAGATCCGGCGCCGTGGGGTCGAACCCCGCCTTGACCCTGAGGGGCTTGCCCCGCTGGAGTTTCTTCACGAGCTCCGCGCCGACCAGCACCTCGTGGGTGCCGCGATGAAGCTCTGCAATCTGGTCCGCAAAAGTCGTCGTCATTTCGTGAACTCGAGTCCGGTACGAAGAGCCGCCAAGCGGTAATTTCAGGCATAACCCGGGCGGGCCGCGGCCCGCCGGCCTGCGGGGAGATGGTCGGACACCCCGAGGCTGGACATAACATTGACCCGGCATTCGCCGCTCGGGTACGGTTCCGCTCTTTCCCGTTCGCTTTAGTGTAATGGGTCCAGTGTAGTCGATGGCCTTCAGCTGCAAACCAGCTCTGCGGAAATTGGGACTCGCGCCGTTCAAGTGGCGCTGGGTTGTGATCGCTGCCGTCGCCGTATTCGCCTGGCTCAGCCTGCGCAGCCCGCCCGAGGCGACCCCGCGAGCCACCGCAACGCCGCCGGCCGCGGCAATGCCAACAGCCGCTGCGGCAAACCCATCCGTCGCCCAAGCGGGCGGCAACGGCGGTGCACCGGCTGCTCCAGCGGACGCGTCGCATGCGCCGCCAGCCCCGCCTGCTTCGACGCCAGCCCCGCAGCCCGCCCAGGCACGGTCCGTCTCGAGCGCCTCGTTCGGACAGTCCACCATCAACGTGATCGTCCATCCCAACGACACCCTCGATGCCATCTTCCGCCGCTTGAAGCTGAGTCTGAGCGACTTGGCCTCACTGCGGAGCCTGCCCGGGCTGAAGGCGCGGCTCGACAGCCTGCGTCCGGGGGAATCTCTGCGCCTCAAGCACCAGGACGGCTCGCTCGTGGAGCTCGAGAGGCGGCTGAACGAGGCGCAGACCCTCAAGGTGGTGCGCGACGCCTCGGGACTGAAGGCCGATGTGCTGCAGAACCCGCTGGAGTCCCGGCCCCGCACGGTGCGCGCCGTCATCAACAGCTCGCTGTTCGAGGCCGTCGAGGCGGCGGGCGGACACGACCAGACGGCCGTGGCGCTGGCCGACATCTTCGGCTGGGACATCGACTTCGTCCTGGATATCCAGCCAGGGGACTCTTTCGTCGTCAGCTATCAGGAGCTCTATCAGGATGGGGTGTACGTCAAGGACGGCCCGATCCTGGCGGCGTCCTTCACCAACCAGGGCCGTCAGTACCGCGCCGTGCGTTACGTCGATCCGGACGGCAACGCGCACTACTACACGCCCGATGGCCGCAGCATGCGCAAGGCATTTCTACGGGCCCCCGTCGAATTCACCCGCATCAGCTCCAGATTCAATTCGGCGCGCCTGCATCCGATCCTGAACCGCATCCGTGCGCACAAGGGTATCGATTACGCCGCGCCGATCGGCACGCCGGTGCGCGCCGCCGGCGACGGCCGCATCCGTTACGCCGGCCCGAAGGGCGGCTATGGCAACGTCGTCGAAATCGAGCACACGCGCAGCATCGTCACGGTTTACGGCCATTTGTCGCGCTTTGCCAAGGGCACTCGCATCGGCGCACACGTGACGCAGGGCGCCATCATTGCCTATGTTGGAATGACCGGTCTTGCCACCGGCCCGCACCTGCATTACGAGTACCGCGTGAATGGGGTTTTCAAGAATCCCCAGACCGTTTCCCTCCCCGACGCCGAGCCGATCGACGCGCGCTGGCGTGCGGACTTTCAGGCGCGCACCGCCCCGCTGCTGGCATCTCTCGAGGTCCCTGTGGGGCCGGTGCTCGTGTCACGGTGAGTGACCGGCCGAGGACGCGCGTTGCCGGCGCCCGGGTGGCGCGTCCCGCCCGAGCGTCCCGCGCGGCGGCCATATCGGATTCGCCGGCGGCGGGATCGGATGCGCCTCCCGCATCAGGAACAGTAATGGACTCGACGGACTTCAAAGCGCCCCAGAACTACATCAACCGGGAACTGTCGTTTCTCGAGTTCAACCAGCGGGTGCTGGACCAGGCGTTCGATGAGTCGGTGCCGCTGCTCGAGCGGCTGCGCTTCCTGAGCATTTCCTCGAGCAACCTCGATGAGTTCTTCGAGATCCGCGTCGCCGGCGTGAAGCAGTTGCTGGAGCTCGGCTCCGGGCAGTTCGCCTCGGACGCCATGTCCCTGCCCGAGCTGCTGACCGCCCTGCACGAGCGGGCGCTGCGGCTGGTCTCGGGCCAGTACCGCTGCCTGAACGAGGTGCTGTTGCCGGCCATGGCCGCGGAGGGCATCAGTCTGTTGGGCCGGGCGGCCTGGAGCCCGGAGGCGGAAAAATGGCTCGAGCAGTATTTCGAGCGCGAGATCGAGCCGGTGCTGAGTCCGCTCGGTCTCGACCCGGCCCGGCCGTTCCCGCGCATTCAGAACAAGAGCCTCAACTTCATCGTGCGCCTGGAGGGCAAGGATGCTTTCGGCCGCGACAGCGAGCACGCCATCGTGCAGGCGCCGCGCTCGTTGCCGCGCGTAGTGCCGGTACCCGGCGAGGGCTCCGGCAAGACACTGGTGCTGCTCACGGCCATCGTCGGCGCTTTCGTGCACAAGCTGTTCGCCGGCATCAAGGTCATCGGCTGCTACCAGTTCCGTGTGACCCGCAACAGCGATCTGTTCGTCGACGAGGAGGAGATCGACGACCTGCGCCGCGCGCTCGAGGGCGAGCTCGCGCACCGCCGTTATGGAGCGGCGGTTCGGCTCGAGACCTCCCGCGACTGCCCCGAGGACATGGCGCAATTCCTGTTGCGGCAATTCGCGCTCCACGACGTCGACATGTACCGCGTGCCCGGTCCGGTGAATCTCAACCGGCTGTCCGCCATCTACGATCTGGTGCAGCGGCCGGACCTGAAATACCCGATCTTCACGCCGGGCTTGCCCAGGCGCCTCGCCGCCAGCGCGGACCTGTTCGCTGCCATCCGGCAAAACGATCTCCTGCTGCACCACCCCTACCAGAGCTTCGCTCCGGTCATGGACTTCCTGCGCCTGGCGGCCGCCGATCCGCAGGTGCTGGCGATCAAGCAGACGCTTTACCGCGCGGGTAACGATTCGCCGATCGTGGACGCGCTCGTCGCCGCCGCCAATGCCGGCAAGGACGTCACCGTCATCGTCGAGCTGCGGGCCCGATTCGACGAAGAAGCCAACAT
>CAZDTG010000272.1:0-4585 GCA_964508005.1 uncultured Steroidobacteraceae bacterium | reverse complement strand
CCATCTCCTTCTTCGCGCGGCGCGCCTTGGCCTCGCCGATCGAGACCTCGCGGTTCACTTCCTTCAGGTCGTTGATCGTGAGGTGGTACACGCCCTCGAGCACTTCGAGCTTCTTCTGCCGGCGCTCGATTTCGTCCTTGAACTTCGCGAGCGGCGCGGAGTACTTCTTGCCGCTCTTGACGTGCTTCTGCAGCCAGCGCGGGTTCGTCTCATTCTTCGGGAAGGAGGCGATGAAATCCTTGCGCGGCATGCCGGCATCGCGCACGGCGATGACCATGATCTCCTTCTCGAGCTGACGCACTTCGGACACGTGCGTGCGCAGGTTGAGAATGAGCGCGTCGAACATGCGCGGCGCGAGCTTGAGCTCCATGAACTCGTCGGCGAGCTTCGTGCGCAGTTTGAGCGTCTTGGGATCTTTCGCGCCGGCCTTCTCGATGGCGGTCAGAACTGCCGCGTAGGCCTTCGCGATCGAGGCGAAACGCGCAGCCGCCTCTTCCGGATCCGGGCCGGTGTCGACGACTTCTTCCTCGCCCTCGGCGCTTTCCTCGCCTTCTTCGTCGTCCTCCGACTTTTCGTCGGCATCGACGAGCTCCAGCTTCGTGGGGTTCTGGGGCTGCGCGATGATGTCGGGAGCGTTAGGGTCGATGAAGCCGACGATGACATCGACGAGGCGTGCCTGCCCCGATTTCACCGGCTCGTATGCCCTCTGAATGAAGTCGTAGGTGGCCGGATACATGGCGAGCGCGCGCCGCACGGCATCGAGACCTTCCTCGATACGCTTGGCGATCCGGATCTCACCCTCACGGGTCAGCAGCTCGACCGTCCCCATCTCGCGCATGTACATGCGGACGGGGTCGGTCGTGCGGCCGAGCTCGGCGTCGAGCGCCGCGAGCGCTGCCGCGGCTTCCTCGATGGCCTCCTCATCGGCCGGCGCCGACGGCTCGCTCTGCAGCAGCGATTCGGTATCCGGTGCCTTCTCGTACACCGGAATGCCCATATCGTTGATGGTGTTGACGATGTCTTCGATCTGCTCCGGATCGACAATCTCGGACGGCAGGTGATCGTTCACCTGCGAATAGGTGAGATAACCCTGCTCCTTGCCGCGCGCGATGAGCAGCTTGAGCTGTGACTGGCGATCTTCGGGCATCACAGGAACACGGCGCTCGATACCAAGCGGTTTCTTGTCGATAGCACTCTTCGCGCCACCGTTCTTCGCATCCGCGGCGGGAGCGGCTTTCGCTTCCGGCGCACGCGGGGCTTCGGCGGCTTTGATCTCGATGGACTTCGCGTGGGATGAGTCACCCACGCTCTTTTTCGGTGCGGGAGCGGACTTCGAGCGCTCTTTGTCGCGCGCTACCGAAGCGACGGCCACGGTCTTCTCAGCAGCCACGGTCTTGACAGGCTTGCTGGCTTGCGCGGACGGACGTTTTTTGGCGGCGGGGGTGGGCTTGTGCTTACGTGTCGTCATGATTAGCGGGGCGGCAATGGGCTTGCATTCCCCTATGTGCTGGCCCGGAAGGGCCAACTCAAGGGGCGCCAAAGCAAAGCGGGCAATTGTATTTGACAAGGGAGTAAACGCCAAATTCAGTTCGCCACCGCGTTGCTGCGGTGCGCCTCAGCGGCGCACCTTTCGGAGCATAAGCTCCTGAAATTCCTTCAATTCCTCAGGCTCCAAGCGCATTCTGCGACTCTTTTCCTCGAGGGCCTCCAGGCGCCGCGCGGCGACCGTGGCCGCAAGCTTGGCAAGGGCGCCACGCAACTCCCCGGCCGCGCCGGCCGCGTCGGTGACGATCTCCTCGCGCTGCAGCAGCTTTTGCAACACTTCGCCTCCCGGTTTGTCGGCCCATCTCTCAATAACCTGAGCGGGAATCTGCACGGGCCGTTCCCGCAAGTCATCGAGAAGGTCACGCAGCAGCTCGATGCCGGGCTCTGCGCAAGCGTCCAGTGCGGCGCGCTCCTCTAAAGCTACCTGCTGTGCGATAGCCGGAAATCTCACCAATCGCACGATGGCCTGGCGGACGAGACTACCGCGGCCGGCACTGGTGCGCGCCCGCCCTTGGCTCGCTGTTCGCGTTGCGGGCGCAGGGGGTCGCGCGGGGGTCTCTCCTGTGGCCGCTCGCGAAGCGGGTGCTGCACCCCCCGCGCCCCAAAGCTCCTGCAGGCGCTGGGGCGCGATGCCGATCACTCCGGCAAGCCGGGTCAGCAAAAGTTCTCGGTACACACCCTCGGAGAGCTTCGCGAACAGCGGGCGCGCGAGCTCGGAAAAACGCGCGCGCCCGTCGGCGTGCGACAGGTCCGCCTGTTCCGACAGCTCGCGAACGAGGTACTCCGACAGGGGCAATGTCGTTTCGAGACGCTTTTCGAACGCCTCACGCCCCTCCTCGCCGACGAGCGTGTCGGGATCGTGTCCCTCGGGCAGGAACAGGAAGCGGATCTCGCGCCCCTCACGCGCCTCCGGTAACGCGTGCTGCAGCGCGCGCCACGCGGCCGCGCGGCCGGCGCGATCGCCATCGAAGGCAAACACAACTTCATTCACGAGCCGGAAGATCCGCTTGAAATGTTCGGGAGTCGTCGCCGTGCCGAGCGTGGCCACCGCGTAGGTGATACCCGACTGATGCAGGCGTACGGCATCCATGTAGCCTTCGACGATGAGCAGGCGTTTGAGGCTGGCACGCGCCCGCCGCGTCTCGTACAGTCCGTACAGCTCGCGGCCCTTGTGAAACAGGGCGGTTTCCGGCGAGTTGAGATACTTCGGCTCGCCCTGCTCGATGATGCGGCCGCCGAAGGCGATGACCCGTCCGCGCGCGTCGCGAATCGGAAACATGATGCGGTCCCGGAAGCGATCGTAGTGGCGCTCGCCGTCGCGGATCTGGCCGCGCTCGCGCTCGATGATCAAGCCCAACTCGGCAAGCGCCCGGCGCTGCTCGTCCCCGGCGCCGAAGCGGCGCAGCACCTCGTTCCAGGAGCTCGGCGCATAACCGATGCCGAAATGCTCGATGGTCGCGCGCTCGAGCCCGCGTCGCTCCAGGTACTGGCGCGCCTTGGGCTCGCGCGCCAGGCTCTCGGAATAGAAGCCGGCGACTCTTGCCATGAGCTCATATAACGGCTCGTCGGCGCGTCGGGTGTTACCGGGAGCCGTGCCGCCTTCATGCGGAACCTCGAGCCCCAGGCGCTGCGCCAGCTCCTCCACGGCCTCGGGAAAGGCCATCCGGTCGTGCTCCATGAGGAAGCGCAGCACCGTGCCGTGCGCCCCGCAGCCGAAGCAGTGATAGAACTGTTTCTCGGGGCTCACCCAGAAGGACGGTGTCTTCTCGCCATGGAAGGGGCAGCAGGCCTTGTACTCGCGGCCGGCCTTCTTCAGCGGCACACGCAAGCCGATGACCTCGACGATGTCCGCGCGGGCGATCAACTCGTCGATGAAGCTTTGAGGGATGAGTCCCATGTAGAAGGATATGCGAGGTCATCGCCGCAGAATCAACATCGCCACCAGACAGGCCAGCAGAAACGCCCCGAAGCCGCCCATCACCATCAGGCGCAGTCGCTTGCGGCGGAACATCCCGAGCTCCACCGTCCTGATGAAGCAGCGTCTCTGCCCGATCTCGAGCACCCCGGCCGCCGCGAGCGATTCAGCGGCATCGCGCTCGTCGCCGGTCAATTCGTCGACGGGAATGGCGCCGGCCGGATCGACAGCGCCCCGTCTACACAGCTTCGCCAAGAGGCGGCGCTCACGTTCGAGCTTGCGGGTGACCGTGAGGCAGGCGAGGGCTATCGCAATGAGCGCCGCCGCCGAAACCAGGCCTCTTGTCATGCCTTGCGCGCAGGACTTACGCGGTTCGCCAAAGCGCGAACCCCGTCCGTTTAGCGGCGCGAGGACGCGCCATTCGGATTTGCCGTCACCCGGGCGCCTTACCTATGTGAGCTTCTGTTTGATCCGGGCGCTGACTGCGCCCATGTCGGCTTTGCCCTGGGCCTTCGCTTTGACGATGCCCATGACCTTGCCCATGTCCTTGATCGAGGCGGCGCCCGTCGTTGCCACCGCTTCGGCGATGAGTGCGTCGATTTCCGCGTCGCTCAGTTGAGCGGGGAGATACGCCTGCAGGACGGCGAGCTCCGCCTGCTCCTTCGCGACCAGGTCCGCGCGGCCGCCGCTTTCGAACTGGGTGATGGCTTCCCTGCGCTGTTTGATCATCTTCTCGAGCACAGCCAGCACCTGACTGTCGTCCAGGGTGATGCGCTCGTCGACTTCGCGCTGCTTGATCGCGGCGAGTATCAGCCGGATCGTGCCGAGCCGCTCTTTCTCACCGGCTCGCATCGCGCCCTTCATGTCGTCGGTGATGCGCTCCTTGAGAGTCATGAGTCTTTAGCGCGGCGCCCGCATGACGTCGCGGGAGAGGCGCTTCATGTGGCGCTTGACCGCGGCGGCCTTCTTGCGTTTCCGCTCCTGGGTGGGCTTCTCGTAGAATTCGCGCCGGCGCAGCTCGGTGAGAATCCCGGCCTTCTCGCAAGCGCGTTTGAAACGCCGCAAGGCGGCATCGAAATACTCGTTCTCACGAACACGAACGCTCGGCATCGAAACCTCAACTCA
>CAZDTG010000271.1:0-4591 GCA_964508005.1 uncultured Steroidobacteraceae bacterium | reverse complement strand
GCGCCTCCCAGGCGTTACCTGGCACCTGATCCGCCGGAGCCCGGACTTTCCTCCATCCCGTCGCGGCCACCTGAAGTGGCCGCTCTGAGACAGCGATCACCTGGCCGGCTCCCTTTCCTATTATGGCAGAAACGGCCGGAGGCCGTTTCTGCAACCCGCCTATGCGCTTGGTGCAGCACGCGGGCTAGGCGCACCCGGCAAAAAGCGTGGTTTTTTGCCGGGGGCGCCCAGCCCGCGAAGCACACGTCAGTTGCCGGCTCAACCCCTCAGTTTTCGGGGGGGTCTTCATCGGCGCGAGCGCCATCACTGGCGCCGCGTGTCGCGAGCGCGTAGGCCTCGTTGCGTGTCGCACCTGTCAGCTGGGCGGCAATAGCGGCGGCTCTGCTGGGCGGCAACTCCTTCGAGAGAAGCTCGACGGCGCGCCGCAACAGCTGTGGATCCACCGTGCTCGTCGTGGCGGGCGCCCCGTGAACGACGAGGGTTATCTCACCGCGCTGAAAATTCGTATCCGCGTGCGCCTGCTGTGCCAGCTCCGCGAGAGTGCCGCGGTAGATCGTCTCGTGGCTCTTCGTCAGCTCACGTGCCACGACCGCTTGCCGCTCGCCCCCGAATTCCGCGGCCAGATCCGCGAGCGTCGCGGCGATACGATGGGGCGCTTCGAAAAAGACGAGCGTACGACACTCATGTGCGAGGCGCGCGAGCTCGGCGCGGCGCTCGCGTTCGCGTGCGGGAAGAAATCCTTCGAAGCAGAAACGGCTCGTCGGCAGCCCGGCAACGGCGAGCGCCGTGGTAATGGCCGAAGGCCCGGGAATCGCCAGGATCTCGAAGCCCGCTTGCGCCGCACGGGTCACGAGCTCGAAGCCGGGATCCGAGAGCAAGGGCGTGCCGGCATCGCTCACGAGCGCGATAACTTCGCCCGCCTCCAGGCGCGCGAGCAGATCCGGGACGCGCTGCGACTCGTTGTACGCGTGCAGCGACATCAGGGGGCGTGAGACGCCGATCGCCTGTAGGAGCGAGAGCGTATGGCGCGTGTCTTCGGCCGCGATGAGATCGGCGCTTTGCAGAGCTTCGCGCGCGCGGGTGCTCAAATCGCCCATGTTGCCGATTGGCGTCGCTATGACTTGCAGCCGGCCGCGCTGCTTCACCACTATAATCCTCATTTGGAGTCCGGCTGACCGCACACCCGGCACGGGGACTCCTCATGGCCGCAGACGCGCGGCCGCTATCCGGGCCATCCTGCCCGCCAATGAAAGGTCCGGCAACCGATGTTGTTCGCGCGATGGATCGTCCGCTTCGCTGTGCTCGTCACGGCAGCACTCGCCCTGACGGGCTGCCCCAGCCTCACGCGGCAGGCTGAGCTGCCCCCTTCGGTCGAGCGGGCGGAGAGCCAGGCTCGCCAGGGTGATCAGGCCGGCGCCGCGCGCATCTATGAAGCGTTGGCTGCGCAGAACAGTGGCGCCGACCGCAACGAATACGTGTTTCGCGCGACGCGCGCCTATCTTGCGGCGCGCCTTCCGGACGAGGCCGCGCGCGTTCTGGCGACCGTCGAGACGCCGCTGAATCCGCAGCAGAACCAGCAGTATGCAATGCTCGATGTGCAGGTCACCCTCGGCCGGGGCCAGGGCGCACAGGCGTGGCAGAAGGTCAGCGCAATGCCGGTGCCGCCGACGGTTCCGGAAGCAGTGGAGTATTTCAGGATCAAGCGACAGGCGGCTCTCGCCGCGGGCCGGCCGGCAGATGCGGTGGCTGCCGAAATCTCCGCGGAGCCATGGCTGCGCAACGCACAGGATTTGCGTCAGAGCCGCTTGAATCTGCTCGGTGAGCTGCGCGACGCGAGCGATCATGGTCTGAAAATGGATCCGCGCGCGAGCACGGATCCGGTGGTACGCGGTTGGCTCGAGCTTGCACCGCTGGCTGCCGCCGCGGCACGCAATCCCAACGCCGCGATTCCCGAGATCGAGGCCTGGCGCGCGCGCAATCCCAGCCATCCGGCCAACGAGATCGTCCGCACCCAATTGCTCGGCAGTCAGCAGGTCCAACCGATGGAGGCCGAGGCTCACATCGCGTTGCTGTTGCCCATCACGGGTCGGCAGGCTGCTGCGGCGACCCAGGTGCGCGACGGGTTCATGACTGCGTATTACCAGTCGGCTTCCGCACAGCGCCCGCGCGTGCGTGTGTATGACACTGGCGAGGGTGGTGGTATCGCGGAGGCGGTGACACGCGCTACACAGGAGGGGGCCGAGTTCATCGTGGGGCCGCTCACGCGCGAGGAAGTCATGGCGGCAGCGGACCTGGCATCGCCCCGTCCGCCAATCCTTGCGCTCAACTTCCTGCCGTACGAGCGATCGGCTCCGGCGACCTTCTATCAGTACGCGCTGTCCCCCGAGGATGAAGCGCGTCTCGCGGCGCGGCGCATATTGGACGATGGCCACCGACACGGAGTCGCTGTCGTGCCCTCGGGCGACTGGGGGACCCGCGTGCTCGCCGCGTTCAAACAAGAGCTGGAGGCCGGCGGCGGCGGGGTCTTCGCGACGGCGACGATCGATTCGGCGCAGACCGATTATTCCGAAGAGGTGATGCAGATCCTGCGCATCTCCGACAGCCGGGTGCGCCACAAACGCCTCGAGTCGATTCTCGGCACCAAGCTGCAGTTCGAGCCCCGGCGGCGCGCCGATCTCGAGTTCATCTTTGCTCCCGCGCAAGCCAGTACGGAGCGCCTGTTGCGGCCGCAGCTGCGATTCCACTACGCCGGGGATGTGCCCACCTACGCGACCTCTGACGCGTTCGAGCCCGATCCGCGCTCCAACCAGGATCTCGAGGGCCTGATGTTTCCTGATATGCCCTGGATGCTGGGCGGCGACCTCGCGGATGCGGTGCGAGCCGCCGTGCGTGATGCGTGGCCTAGCGGCGGACCGCGCCGTGGCCGGCTCTTTGCTTTCGGATTCGATGCCTATCGGTTGGCGGTCGCGCTACGCGAGCGTGCGGTGGCGAATGCCATCAACATCGACGGCCTCACCGGACGTCTCAGCCTCGATGGCGAACGGCGCGTGCACCGCGACCTGAGCTGGGCCCAGATCCACGATGGCGAGATCCGCATTTTACAGCCCCCGACACAGTCGACGCCGGCGGCCGCAACGCAAGTGGTGCCGGCGGCCCAGTGATGCCAGCTCGCTGAGGACACGTGAATCGGATTGACGGCATGGAGGCCGCGCGGATGCTCAAGAAGGGACGCTCACGACGCCCGACCGGGCGCCGGACTTACCGGCAAAAAATCGGCCAGCGGGCCGAGGACATCGCTGCCGCTTTCCTGCGCGCCAAGGGTCTCGAAGTCCTCGAGCGCAACTTCCGCCGTCGTCTCGGCGAGCTCGACGTCGTTGCCCGCCAAGGCGAGATCCTCGTCATCGCCGAGGTACGCACGCGCGCCAACACGCTTTACGGGGGTGCTGCTTCCAGCGTGGACTTTCGGAAACAGCAGCGGCTGGTCCGCGCCGCGGCCCAACTCCTCCAGCAGCGCAAGGACCTCGCCCACTTGCGCGTGCGCTTCGACGTCGTTTCCGTGTCGGCGATCGACAGCGGGGAGCCGCGAGTCGACTGGATCCAACACGCGTTTTTGACATAACCGCATGGCCTGCTGCCCGGGTCCCGCTTCCCGCTGTTCCGGTACAGCTCGCCGCCATGTAAACCACTGTATAAGGTTCGCCGGGCAAGCCGCTGATTGCTAAGACGAATACCCTTCGAGGGCCGGGCACGAGCGGGTCCACACACACATAAGTCGTTGTGACTGCGACGAATTTCTCACTATTTCAATTGACATAGCGCGCCCCCGATTTCTATAGTGGCTGCCGGTGGGAGAAAGTGGGGGGAGATGGGCGAGTCCCTCGCTCCGGGATCATGTTTCGCGGTGCAACAAAGGTAACCCTGGACGACAAGGGGCGGATGGTCATGCCTACCCGATATCGGGAGCAGATCGCCGCCCAGTCACAGGGCAAGTTGGTTGTCACCGTCGATCGGGATCAGTGTCTCCTCATATATCCCCTGCCCGAGTGGGAACAGACCGAACGCAAGTTGATGAGTCTGCCGAGCCTGCATCCGCAGTCACGCCGCTTACAGCGGCTCATGGTGGGCCATGCGACCGACCTGGAGCTCGACGGGCATGGCAGGTTCCTCCTGCCGCCGGAGCTGCGCGAGTTCGCGCAGCTCGACCGGCATGGGATGTTGATCGGACAGGGCAATCGCTTCGAGCTTTGGGATGAGGCGCGTTGGAACGAGCGGCGCGACTCGTGGTTGAAGAGTGAGGAGGCTCAGACGGATCTGCCGTCCGAGCTCGACTCCCTGTCGCTCTAGGGGCAACGAGCCGGACGGCAGGGAAGAATTTTGAACGGGGATGCGCGCTGCGAAGTGCGCATCAGGCAATAACGCGGCACCTCGGGGCGAGATCTCACCATGGATGAGCACACTCCCGTGCTTGTCGGAGAGACGCTCGCGGCGTTGGCTCTCGAGGCGGACGGTTACTATGTCGATGCGACGTTCGGGCGCGGCGGCCATACGGCACTCATACTCCAGGCCCTGGGTCGAGAAGGCCGCGTGCTCG
>CAZDTG010000270.1:0-4619 GCA_964508005.1 uncultured Steroidobacteraceae bacterium | reverse complement strand
CGTACAGGGTTCCCTGCGGCCCGCGCAGGATCTCGACGTTGTTGAGATCGAACAGATTCGGGTCGATGACGACCTTGCCGTTTTGCGCCATGGCCGGCGGCGTGAGCGAGGTCTCATCGAGATAGAAGCCCACCGTGGGCGATTCGCCTCCGGTGGAGGTCAGCCCGCGGATCTCGTACTCCGTCTGGCCGGGGCCGGAGGTCTTGAAGGAAACGCCCGGCACCTGCTGGGCAA
The DNA here is from genome assembly GCA_964508005.1 of uncultured Steroidobacteraceae bacterium. Lineage (GTDB taxonomy): Bacteria > Pseudomonadota > Gammaproteobacteria > Steroidobacterales > Steroidobacteraceae > 13-2-20CM-66-19. Next base: position 4,385 of record CAZDTG010000270.1, on the reverse strand, counting down.
CCTCGACCAGGTTGGTGAGGCCCTGCGCCTGCAGCTCGGCGCCGCTGATGGCGGTCATGCTGATGGCGGTTTTTTGGACGGTGGAGTCGCGCTTCTCCGCCGTTACGACCACTTCCTGCAGGTCGACCGAAGGTTGCGCGCGAGTGTCGGCCTGATCCGCCGCCAGGGCGGGGCTGCTCAGTGCGCAGCAGCCCGCCAAAGCGGCCATGAGGGCAAGGCACGGACCTGCCCCGCCGCACGCCTGCGACCCAGTTCGTTTTGCAGTCATTTTACCGCTCCCATGTTTGAACGGCCGAGTTGCCGTTCATGAAAGTCACTTGGCCGCAGGCAACGCGTTCAGCTCGTACTTCATGATCTGCCCGTGCGGACCGGTGCGATCGCGCTCCAGGGCGTAGACATCGCCCGCCGGCCCGCGGCGGCGGCCGGTTACCGCGGCGATCGATGCGAGATCCTCGCTATCGAGGCGCAGCGATGCTACTCCAGTGTGAGCCTGCAGATGCGCCGTGTTGGTTGCGCCCACGATCACCGCGGCGACCTGTGGCCTGTCCAGGATCACCCGTGAGGCGACCGAGGCGATGTCGGTGTGGTGCTTTGCCGCAATCCGCGCCAGTACCCGCAGCAGCTGTTGCAGCAAGTCCCAGCCGCCGAAGTCATCGATGATGAGCTTGTATTTGATGAGCGAGCGGTTGGTGAGAACGGACGCGGCGCCCGTGCGGCGAGGCTCGGGTTTGCCGAGCCAGCGCTCGGAGAGAAAGCCGCCGGCCACGGTGCCGTAGCACAGCAGCACGATGTCGTGAGACCGGCAATAGTCCAGCATCGATGCCGCCGGCCGGTCGTCGAGGAGGGAATACTGCAGCTGGTGCGCGACCACCGGAATTCCCACCTCGACGAGCTCAGCGAGATGCGGCGTGTCGAAGTTGGTGACACCGAGATGCGCGATTTTTCCTGCGCGCCGCAGGCGGTCGAGCTCGAGCGCGGTCTCCGCATAGCGTGCGACGTCGAAGTCCCACCAATGGAACTGCACGAGATCGAGGCACTCCATCCCGAGTCGCCGCAGCGAGCGATCGATGATGGCCTCCACATAGCGGCGATCCAAGGAGCGCAGATCGGACAGATCGGGTACGAACTTCGTATGGACCTGTACCCGGGGCGCGAGCGTCGGGTACGCCTTGCGGAACTGCCCGATGAGCTCTTCGACTCCGGTGTAGATATCCGCGCAATCGAATGTCGTGATGCCGGCCTCGACGAACACAGCCATGTCCTCGATCGCCCGTCGGGGATCGATGTCGCCGTGGTCTCCGGCGAGGTGCCATCCGCCCTTGATGATGCGGGAGAGTCCGTAGCCGTCGGACAACGTGTAGCGCGGTATCACTGCGAGTCCGGCGGCGAAAGAGGGACCGCGGTCACATCGGATCGCTTGAAGTAGCGCCGCCCGGTGCGGGTGATCCGGAACCGGGTGGGGCAGTTTGGATCCGGGCAGGCCACTTCCGCATCCGACGTCATCCAGTCGTTGGGATCCGTGACGCGTTGCTTGGCGGGCAGGAGAGGCAGAAGCGCCGCCAGCGAGTAGATCGAGAAACCCTGTCCGGGTGGAAGCTTCAGCATCTCCCCGTGCAGCTCGAAGTAGTCGCCCAGCCGGGCGCCGCAGTAGATCGCCTTGTCGGGCGGCCCCACCACTTCCACACGCAGGTCGTAAAGCTCGAAGCCCGGCCCGGCCTGTGCAGCGCTCTCATGTGTCGAGCTCATGCGCTTCCTCCGCGACGTTGCCACAGCGCTTGATCGGCCATCACGAGCTCGAACGCCCGGCCGATGTCGGACTCCAGCGCGGCGCGGGCTGCTTTACCGTCCCCACGCGCCAGCGCGTCCACTATCTCGACGTGGAAGTTGGTCCCCCGACCTTCGCGCCCGTCGAACCGTTCCGATGCAACCCGCAGGTACGGTCCGAACTGCAGCCAGAGGCTCTCGATGATCGGCAACAGGACCGTCGAGCCGGACTCGCGATAGATCGCGAAGTGAAAGGCGCGGTTCTGGCGCGCGCTGGCTTCCGAGATGTGCTCGGCATCGGTCTCGCTCTGCGCGGCGATGAGCTCATGCAGCTGGGCGAGCGTTGCCGCGCTCATGTTCACGGCCGCGCGCGCTACCGCCAGGCCTTCCACCGCGAAGCGAGTCTCCATGAGGTCCTGGAGGGCGTCCTTCGACAAAGACGGCACCCGCACGCTGCGGTTCGGCAGGGACTCGATCGCGCGCTCGGCAGCAAGCCGATTCAACGCCTCGCGCACAGGCATCGCACTCGTTCCCAGCGCGCTCGCCAGCTCCGCGATCTTCAGCTTCTGTCCGGGCTCGAAACCGCCCCGCATGAGCCGATCGCGCAATACCCCGTAGACCCGCTCCTGGATGGTTTCGCGCTCGATGCGCGCCAAGCCGAGGGGTGAACGATCTGCCATGACCCCGCCTTTGATTTTTGATCGAAGATTTATAATCAAATACCTCGAGCTTGGCAAGCGCCCGAGATCTCCGGTGCCGCCCTGACCGGAGTGTCCGACAGCAGCACGGACCGTCCGGACGCACACCTCTACAGTCGGCACAGCCGCTCATGACCGAGAGCTCCTCACCGGCTTGACGGCCCGGGGGCGCTTAGTCGATCGTGGCGCCATCTTGGCGCGTTCAAACAAAACCCTGGCAGGGCTACTGCGGCCGTTGAGCGCGCAGCCCGCGAGACCGCGTTCGTGGTCGCGTCCCGCGGCGGAAGGCAATCCGGCGCTCGAGGCCATCTGGCACGTGGTCGCCTCGATTCCGCGCGGGCAGGTGTCGACCTATGGCGCTGTTGCCCGGGCGGCAGGGCTGCCGGGGCGCGCGCGGCAGACGGGGTTTGCACTGAGGGTAGCGCCCGAAGAGCTGAATCTGCCCTGGCATCGCGTGCTGGGCGCGGGCGGTCGCATCGTGTTTCCGAAGTCATCGCCTGCCTACAAGGAACAGGCACGCCGCCTGCGGGCGGAAGGCGTTCCGGTCAAAGACGGTCGCGCAGCCGGTGCCGCCGTCACACAGCTCGAGGAGCTCTGACGCCCTTTATTCAGGGTGCGCCAGCCGATCGGCCTCTTTGTCACTGGTTATCGCCCCGGGGGAGGGCAACTGAGCCGTGTCCCAGCCGCCGCCCAGCGCCTGGATCAACTGCACGGCCGCCGTCATCTCATTGACGCGCAGCGTGACCTCGGTTTGCTGATCCGTCAGCAGGGTGGTCTCGGCGGTGATCACGTTGAGGTAGGGGTCCATGCCGGTCTGGTACCGCGAGGTCGCGATATCGAGATAGTTCTGGGCGGCGGCAACTGCCGCTCTCTGGCGCCCGATCTCCTGCGAAACGATACGAACCGTGGCGATATAGTCTTCCACCTGCTGGAAGGCTGTCAGAACGGTCTGCCGGTAGCTCGCGACATCGGCGTTGAACTGCGCCGTGTACTGGCGCAGGGTTGACTTGCGCAGGCCACCGTCGAAGATCGTTTCAGATGCCGAGGCTCCCAGCGACCAGAAGCGGGCCGGGACCGTAAACAGGTTCTTGACGGCGGACGCTTCCCAACCGCCGGTCGCCGAAAGAGTGAGCGTGGGGTAGTAGGCGGCGGTCTCGACGCCGATCAGGGCGTTAGCCTCCGCCATGAGTCGCTCCGCCGCGGCGATGTCGGGGCGGCGTTGCAGGAGTTTCGAAGGAATGTCGACCGGCACAGCCGGAACCGGTGTGCTCAGGACCTTCACCGGCATGGAGAAGTTGGCAGCCGGCTTGCCGATCAATGTCGCGATCGCGTGCTCATAGATGGCGCGGTTGGTGGCAATCCCGACGGCGATCGCCTCCGTGTTGGCGAGGGTCACCTCGGCCTGCGCTACGCTTTCCGGGCTGTCGATGCCGGTCTGCACCAGGACTCGCGTGAGCTCCAGCGATTTCGTCTGCGCCACGACGGTCTTGTTGTAGAGGTCCTGCAAGGCATCCTGACCTCGCAGCTCGAAGTAATACTCCGCCAGAGAAGCCTGCTCGAGGAGGCGCTCGTTCTCGAGATCGGCGGCGCTCACCTGCGCTGCGTATCGGGCCTCACGCACGCTGTTACGGACACGTCCGAAGAGATCCGGCGCCCATGAGACGTCGAAAGGCATTTGGAATGTGTTGAACGTGCTGCCCGAGCTGACGACCCCGCCGGTGCCGGCGGCGGTCCCGATGCCGTTTCCGAGGGCACCCGATGAGTGCGTCCTGGTACCTGCGGGAGTCGTCGTCAACGTCGGGAAATAACTCGCGCGCGCGATGCCGACCTGCGCGCGGGACGCCATGAAATTCTGAAAGAACTGCGCAATGTTCTGGTTGTCGATGTTCAACTGCTCTTCGAGCGCGTTGAGCTCCGGCTCAC
>CAZDTG010000269.1:0-4622 GCA_964508005.1 uncultured Steroidobacteraceae bacterium | reverse complement strand
GTCTGTTGCATCTGCGGGGGTAGGGCTGCTGCTTCGGCCTTCTCGGTCGGTTGCCACGTTCTCCTTTCCACCAGGCCGGGCGCCCGGTCGATAGCGCCAATCGGCTCAATGCCGAGCGCCGCAAGCCGCTCGAGCAGCTCTGCGAATACCTCGTCCTTGCGCAGCGTCCAGGTGGACGCAAAACAGCGCCAGAACGTCCAGCCGGCGCGCTCGAGGACTCGCTGCCGAGCGGTGTCGTGTTGCCATCTGTCGTGCCCATGAAACTCATCGCCATCGCATTCGACGGCGAGTCGTGTGTCTCCACTGCCCTCCACCACCAGGTCAATGCGGTAAGCGCCGGTCTTCACCTGCGGGGTCACACGATAGCCGCGGGAAACGAGCTCGTTGTAGACCTCACGCTCGAACTCGGATTCGCAACGCTCGATGAGACTCTCCGACTGCGGTGTGTCGGCCGCGATGGGATTGGCGAAGTGAGCCAACAGCCCGGCGCGGATGTCCCGGTCGGACAGGTCGGAGGCGTTGACGGAGCGGACCAGGTACATCCGGTCGCGGGCCCGGCTCGCTGCCACGTTGAATCGTTGTTCGAACATGAGTCCCGACAGGGGGCGGCAGTTCTGGCGGTCAACGACCATCGACAGGAAGATGATGTCGCGATCGCTACCCTGAAAATTGCGCGCGTCCCCACATTCGAAACGTCTTCGCAACAATTCGGCCGCGTCACACTTGCCGCGCACGACGGCGTCGATGTGGTGAGCCTGCTCGCTGCCCAGCAGCGAGACGACACCAATCGTGCGGCCCCCGTACCTCTCATCGGCAATCAGCGCAGCCACCTCCTCTGCGATCGCTTGTGCTTCCATCTCGTTGCGATCGCGCTTGTCGCGCTCGCCGTTGGGAACATAGATGTCCACCAAAGGGGGGTCTATTCGTTCCGAGGCGTTCGGGATCCGGATGGATTGAATCTGGCCACCGTAGTGCGCTCTGTTTGAATACGCAATGATGGGCGGCACACAGCGGAAGTGCTCTCGCAGCATGATGTTGGCGGCCGAATAGACCCGGACCGCCAACTCGTACAGCGATTTCTCCGGCGTCATTTCATCGCGATAGGGCTGGTCGGCGAGGAAGCGTTGTTTGAGCTCCTGAATCCGTTGCGCGGCGATGAAGCCGGCATCCGGCGAAACCTGCTTGTGGTCGCCCACGACCAGAACCTTCTTGCCGCGCAGGATAGCCGGCAGAGCCCACAGATCCGACTGGCTGGCCTCATCGACAATTACCAGATCAAACGCGCCAATCTCGGCCGGAATGGACTCGGAAATGCGCGCGTGACTCATGATCCAGCAGGGCACCGCGCCGGCCGCATCCAGCATGGCCTCGCGCGCGTCGCGCCGATAGCGAGTGGCGTTGGGACCGGTGCCCTGGCCGATCCGCCGGATGGCCGTCGCGTAGCCTGAGAGAGCCTGCAACAGCCTTGGACTCGCGTTGCGTTTGGTTGAGAGCCAGGCGGCTTTCGCCACGACGTTGATATAACGGCGTGCGAGCCCTGTCTCGATCTCCCGTCGTCTCTCCGACAAGGTGATGAGCTCTTCCCGCGACTCGATGTTGTCCAGGTGGCGGCGCATGCGCGCCCAGTTCCATGCCTCGCGCCAGGTTGCCGGGAATACCCGGTCCTCTCCCGAACTCCTGACGGCGACCGACCCGATGCGATGGGCAAGCTTGTGTGCGCCGGCTTCGGCCAAACGCCTGCGCATTTCCTGAATGAGCGCGAATTCACCGGAGAGCGCGTCAATGCGGCGCAGCTCGACAGAAATCTCGGCGTAGTGGGCTGCAACCCGCTCGGATGAGAGTTCCGGGTTGCCGAGCTGCGACTCGATGAACAGCCGCAACTGATTCGAGACCGGCCCGGAGGTACCCGCAAGCTGCTCCTGCATATTGGCCAGCAATGTCAAGGCCTCAGCGTGCTCGGCTCGCGTCAGATGGCCTTTGAGTTGCTCCTGGATGGAAGCCAGCTGCGCTGCGCTGCCCGTGAGCTCGGACGCGGGCACCTTCTGAAATACATCTTCCGCTGTCTTCGGCAGCAAGACATCGTGATGGATAGCCAGACGATAAGCCGTGCGCGCGAGGCTCGCGGTTACTTCGATATGGCGCAGCTTGGATACCCCACCTTCCAACTTCGGGATTGACAGCTCGGCCGCGCAGTGATTCCAACGAGTCACGAACGAGAGCACCTGCTCGTGCAGCTCGACAAATCGCCGCACATGCGCCCAGTCGTCCGCATGGGCCGGCGGCAGACCCGAGATCCGGATCAGCTTGATGTGCTCCTTGGCCTCGGCCGCACCCAGGGCAATGGCGCCGAACGGCCGCCCCAGATCGGCACCGCGCGCTACCGCCTCACGCGTCTTGACCAAATACAACCCTGCCTCGGGGAAATCGACCGGGCGCTTGAGAAATGCCGCGCGGGCTTCGATGAGCACGTCGAGGTCAGCGAAGAGCGCCTGCAGCGCAGCTCGTTCCGAGGCAAACGACGACTGTCGGCACTTGATCCGCAACTGTCGCGGCCAGTCACTCTCCACGCCTTCGAGACTCTCAACGAGGCTCATGGCTTCCTGAATCTGGTCGCACAGCAGGCGGGCGGCCTCGAGCACATCGGGTGTCGTAGCCGCCAGTGGCAGGACCTCGCCGCTGGCGACGGCATCCTCGATTTCCCTGATTCTCGACAACAGCTCGTGCAACTCACCGACTTGCACCGCGGTCGGAAGGTCATCGACCGAGGGTGTTCGCGTGTTAGCGTAGACCAGGTCAGCTCCCAGTCTGCGCCGCGCATCCCGCAGCCGTCCCGCTTCATCGTCTGTCAAGGGCGGAGCATGCTGGGGCGCAAGCGTGACCTCATCGTCGAACCACGAATGCCAGGCAGCACCCGTGACCACGAGCTGGGCCAACTTTTGCGCGCGCATCAGCACGCCATCCACATCGATGTCGGCAAGCTGCGCGGCCGCAATCTCATCGACCCGTCTGTCGAGATCGACGAGCTCACTGTGCGCCCGATCGATGGCGCCCATGATCGTGATGATTTCGCGCCGGGTGATTTCGGGATTGAGCTGTGAGACCTGGTGTTGGATCGCTTCGATCGCCGTCTGAAACTGACGCATGCCTTCACGATCGCTGGCGAGCAGCGCCACGGTCAGCGGGCGCACGTCCTCGGGGATCTTGTCCCGCAGAACCTCCAGGGCTCGTTCGCCACGCGATGTGACGAGCACGCGCCGCCCAGTGGCAAGATAGTGACAGACGATATTCGCAATCGTGTGGGTCTTGCCTGTCCCGGGCGGGCCCTGAACGGTCACGCCGGGCGCACGCTCCAGATACTGAACGATGGTGACCTGCTCATCGTTGTAGGGGAGAGGGAAATAAAGTTCCTGAGCTTTGCTGCCATCGGGTATCCCGCGGCTCGAAAGCCCCCTGAAACGGACCGGCTCGTATTCCACCGGCTTGTCAGAGGACGGCGTGACCAGGGCGAGCGGGCCGGCAGGCAGCTCACAACCCGCCTGCAGACTTTCCTCGAGCCGCTTCAGATCGGCAAACAGATAGTTGTTGGATCGCGGCCGCGATAGCAGCACCCAGGCATCCGTGACGACCAGATGCTCACCCGCCGCGGGCACGGGCTCGTTGTCGGCGGTGGACTCGCGGTACGTGCCGAAGCTGTCCAGGTTGGACGCGGACAGCTTCAGCAGATCCGAGTAGCTCGCCGGATCGAAAGGGGTGACCGGCCGGTCCCTGTTCCGCGCCAGGTGTTCGCGTGCCGCCCGCTCCACCTCGGTGGCTCCTGGAACCGAGCATGCGACGAAGGCGTCGAGCTCGATTCGAGTGTCCGTAGCACGCGGACGGATCTCGAGCGACATCGTCATTTCATCGAGGGCGATTTCCGCGGCCTGGGTCAGTATCGGGTATTCAAAGTCGAGCTCGGAGCGCTCGAATTTCAGCTTGCGGGTCGCGATGCCCACGCCCCAGACGAGCTCCTGCGGCCGCGCCGTCTCCTCGGCAGCCAGTTGGTGCCGAAGTGAGAACAGCTCTCCGTAGAGCGCAATGGTCTTGCGCCGCGGACGCTCCTCCTCCGCCCATGCCTTCCAGAGGGTTGCGTAGTCGTGCAGCGCCTTGCCTACGGTCGCCCGCCCTTGTTTCTCCAACTCGATGCGGCGATCGGGAGATTTTCCATCCGCGACCTTGTTGAGCCAACGACGGAACGCGGCATCGTCGAGCAGCGGTGGGTTGGCATCGGGGTCATCGGAGGCGCGGATGAACGAGCGAAATTGATCCGGCACTGCGGGCGGATCTGTTGGAGTGAAACGGGCGACGCGCAACCAGATGTGGTCGCCTTCTACCTTGATGTCATATTCAACACCGGGGAGACCTGCAATCTCGGCGCTGCGGCGAATAAAGCCTTTGGCGTTACCCAGGCAGAATTGCCGCGGATCAATCTCCTTGGCCTGTTCCTCTATGTACTCGAGCAGTCGCTGCAGCAGACGCCGCGGTTCGGTCATCTGGCTCGTCCTTAATGATCGGCACACGCCGGGTCGACTCTTGTGCCACTAGTTCGGGTGCCTCGCCAGACGTCTTCGAATGGAGACGCGACT
>CAZDTG010000268.1:0-4635 GCA_964508005.1 uncultured Steroidobacteraceae bacterium | reverse complement strand
TCCGCTGGACGGCCTCCAACCAAAACTGCCCGTGTGACTGAGTCGCTGGGCCTCACTCAGATAGGACTCACTCCGCCGTAGTTCCTGTTCCGCACGCTTGCGCTCGCTGTTTTCGTGCTGCAGTTCGTCATAGAGTCGGACGTACTCCAGCGAAATAGCCGCTTGCGAGGCCAGCAACGTGAGGACCGCGAGCTTGGCCGACGTGAACACGCGCGGCGTCAGATTGTTCTCCAGATACAGCGCGCCGACGAGCTTGCCTTGTTTGACAAGGGGAAGGCAGAGCACGGAGCGGGCGTGCTTCTGACGGACGTATCCGTCCGCAGAGAATGGGATTCGGGCCGAGGCATCGTCCAGGATCACGCTCTCGCGCATCCGCAGCGCAGTGTGGAGCACGGACTCGATAAGTTCAGTGGATGTCACCGCCGAGTTTCGCAGCGTCACCTCAATCCTGCCGTCGCCAGTCGTCGCCTCCGCTACGATCCGCGGCTCGTCGCCCCTGAAAAGAATGAGCACGCCCCGCTCGGCCCCCGCATGCTCGACCGAGATACTCATGAGCGTCTTGATGAGCTTCCCCAGCTCGATCTCGCTCGACACCGCCTGTGAAGCCTTGACCACTGTCCCGATGTCCAGCTGCTCAACGGGCGCATTGATCGTCGCACTCAGCACAAAGGCAGCTGATTCCTCCGCGAGCCATGGGTTGAGTCGCTCGAGTTGCCGCACCTTGCCGAGTGCACCCCAGCGCAGATAGCAATGGCGTGCGTTGCACAGATAGGTGTGGGCGATGCTCTCGACGCCGCGCGCGGCGTAGAATCGCGCGGCCACCTCATGGGCTACGCCTTCGTTCTGCACGAAACCGTGCTCACGAGCCGATTTTATCGCTTGCTCGTACAGACCCATGGCGTCACCGTACCGCCCTTCGAGGCGGGCGATCTCGGCCGACACCAGCGCATGCTTGTCGCGGAATGTTGGAGGATTGTTGTCGGCCCACTCGCGCAGTTGTTCAAGGTGCACCGTCAGGAGGTCACGCCACCGGGCCTGTTCGTCGGCGGAGGCTTGCTCGTAGCATGCCGCCGCCGTCAGCGCGGCATAGTAGAAGTAGCCGAGCAGCTGGATCTGAGGGGTCGGATCCGATAGCAAGGGCTTTACCTTGGCGGCGACCGCAAGAGCTTCGGCGTAGTCCCCCGACAGGAACCGCGCCTCCAGTTTAAGGATCCAGTACCAGTGGACCACATGGCTTTTCGGGTCGGCTGGCAACTGCGCCTCGAACGTCGCCTCGTCAAACTGCGCGTCGCTGAAGGTGGAGAAGCTCGCAGTGCGACCCTGCATGGTCGCTATGAAGCGTTGCTGGCTAATGATGATGTCGGCGGCATTGCCGTACTTGGCTTCTTGGGCGAAGTTCAGCGCCATCTCCGACTCGGGCCACACCGCGTCGAGCGGGTCACTCCGCAGAAGAAGGCCTGTGACAGATTGGTTCATACCGTAGCAAGCGAAGGTCAGATCACCCGTCTCGATCGCGCTGCGGAAAGTCGCCCGCATGAAATCGATCGCGGCTCCGATCGGCTGCGTCCAGAAAGCAACCGTTCCCGTCGCATGGTAGACCTTGGGCTGGTAGGCGATGAAGCCGTGCTTCTCGACCAGGTCGCATGCAACCTTGGCGAAACGATAACCGTCACCGTACCGGTGAAAGACCGAGCCGAGGATGGTCCCCAGAAGCGACCAGCCGTGCGCGGTTGCGCCGCAGATCCCGTGCTCTATGCTGACGTTCACCATGCGGCACGCGAGCAGGCAAAACAACTGAAAGTCTGTCATTGTGGCGGGGGGAGCAAGGACCGAGAGCACCTGCATGGCGGCCTGCACTTCCGGATCGGTCATCAGCGGCAGATCGATCAGACTCTCGATCGGGCGCCCATCAAGGGTTTGCCACACCGTCTCGTATTGGGCCTGGACCTGCTCGAAGGTCGGGTGTGCCGGCAGGTCAATGCCGAACCGGCGCAGGCACGTGAGCGCGCTGTCGATGGCTTGCGGGTGTTCGCGCTTCAATACATGCAAATTGATCTTCAGGCATGAGCCGTCCGCGAATTCGACGTTTGAAGCCGTGCGCTGTAGCAACTCGACAATCAGTTGCTCGGCCTTTTCGAGGTTACCGCTCAGAAGCTCGCACTCTGCTCGTTCGAGGGACAGACTGAATGTCAACTCGTGCTCGCTCCCCCATTCCCGCTCATCTAACAGCGCGATGCCCGAGGCAAAATACGTGAGGGCCGACGCATAGGCCGCCGACGCCTTCGCCTTTCGCCCGGTACGCAGGTTGAGCGTCGCGACGTCCGCCTTCTCCGTGCGGTCGACCAACAGTGTGGTAGCCCGATTGAACTGGTTCGCGACCTCGAACAGCTGTTCGGTGAGCTCATCCGCCGTCAGGCTCGCCAGCAGCCCGCGGCCTAGACTTAAGTGGACTTCGGCGCGGTGCTCTTCGGGAATCAGTGAATACGCCGCCTGCTGGATTCGGTCGTGCAGGAATTTGTAGCTATTACCCTGATGGACAATAAGACCCGCGCGGACAGCTTCCCAGAGCGCCGCATGCATCGCTTCCTCTGTTTGCCGGTACACTATGCTGAGAGTGCCGATCTCGGCCATGTTGCCCAGGCAGGCGAGCTGCTTCAGGGCATCCTGCGTCGTCAGTGGCAATCGCTTAAGTTTCCGGACCACGAGATCCGCCACGTTGTCCGTGTAGTTCTTGGCCTCGATACGATCGATGTCCCAGACCCAAGCGGGTGCCGCTCGGTCAAACGCGAGCAGCTCTTCTTCGGCCAACGTCGTGAAGAACTGGATCGCGAAGAACGGATTGCCGCCGGTCTTCTCCTGCACTAGCTGCGCCAAGGGCCTCGCGCGCTCGGGCTCGCAGTGCAGGGTATCGGCGATGAGCCGGCCGACATCGCCGAGCCCGAGCGGCGCAAGCACGATCTCATGCACCCTCACACCGATCTTGCGGATCGCCTCGAGCGTGCCCATGAGTGGATGTGACGGACCGACCTCGTTATCCCGATAGGCCCCGACCAACAGCAGGTGCAGCGCCTCAGAGTGTGTGACCAGGTGCTCGAGCAGGTCGAGCGTCGCGCTATCCAGCCATTGCAAATCGTCAAGGAACAACGCGAGCGGGTGCTCCTTGCGTGCGAACACGCCGAGGAAGCGCCGGAATACCATCTGGAAGCGGTTCTTGGCCTCTTGCGGCGGGAGCTCCGCGACCGGCGGCTGTTTTCCGATGATATGCTCCAGCTCCGGAACGAGGTTCACGATGAGTTGACCGTTCAATCCCAGCGCCTCGCTGAAGGATTGCCGCCACCCGGCTAGCTGCGCCTCGCCCTGACTCAGAACCGAGCGCACCAGGCTCTGGAGGGCCTGGGCCAACGTGGCGTACGGAATGTCGCGCTTGTATTGGTCGAATTTGCCGGACGCGAACAGACCCCGCGCGGGGACCAGCGCCTTGTGCAGCTCGTGCACCACGGAGGACTTGCCGATCCCGGAATATCCAGACACGAGCACGAGTTCCGGTGTGCCGTGGGCCACAACGCGGTCGAAACAGGCGAGCAACGTTTCGATCTCGCGCTCGCGCCCGTACAGCTGCTCCGGGATCAGCAAACGGTCCGACGCGTCATGTGTGCCCAGCGGAAACGGATCGATGCGGCCGTCTGACTCCCATTGCGCCAGGCACCGCCGAAGATCGGCCTCCAAACCGGCGGCGGTCTGGTAACGCTCCTCGGCAGTCTTGGCGAGGAGCTTCATTGTGATGACCGATAGCGCCCCGGGAGTTTCCACGGCCCTCTCATCTGGTGGAACAGGCTGCCTGGCAATATGACAGTGCACCCATTCCAGCGGATCGGCGGCGCTGAACGGCAGCCTGCCCGTCAGCATTTCATAGAAGGTGATGCCAAGAGAGTAGAGATCACTTCGGGAATCGATCGAGCGGTTCATCCGTCCGGTCTGCTCCGGCGCCATGTAGCCGAGTGTTCCGGCGATTGCGTCGGGCGGTTCGGGGTTGGGACGCTCGCGCGGCAGGCGGGAGGCAATGCCGAAGCCGGTGAGCCAAACACCGCCGCTCGCCACATCCACCAGGATGTTCGCCGGCTTGATGTCCTTATGGATGAGTCCGCGTGCATGCGCTTGGCGCAGCGCGCCTGCGAGCGAGATCGCGATGCGCAGAAACTCCGTTATTCCCAGTGGCCGGCCGAGCAACTGATCGAGAATCGCACCTCCGGGATCTTCGAGCACCAGCGCCAGGCGGTTGCGGTGGCGGGAAAGTTCGATTGGGTGCGCCGCCCAGGCGGCATCAAGATCGGCTCTGAGCGTGTATTCATGTTTGAGCCGCGTGAGACAATCGAGCGAGCTGTTGTGTGCTGCGACTAGCAGAATCGGCGGCAGCCCCTTGCCGGAACCCCGATACCGCGTCAATTCGCCGTCCCGCAACGGTGAAAATGCGTATCTCGAAAGATCCGTCACGAGTCTTTCCCCCGGCTCACTTAGCATGGAATTCCCCCCTGGAGCCCTCAACTTTGCTGCGGCTTGCGCCTGGCCTAGTCCTGCAACTTGAACCAGAGCTCCGCTCCAACAGTACGCGGAGCTGCGGGGGACGCGGCGAATCCA
>CAZDTG010000267.1:0-4649 GCA_964508005.1 uncultured Steroidobacteraceae bacterium | reverse complement strand
CAACTTCCTGCTGCTGTTCAACGCGCACCACGAAATGATTCCGTTCAAACTGCCGCGGTTCCTGACCGAGAAAGCCTGGTGGACGGTGCTCGACACCGCCGCGGTGGAAAAACCCTTCGCACAGAACCGCGTCGAGCCGGGCAGCCAGTACCCGCTGCACGGGCGTTCCCTGGCCCTGCTGAGGGAAACGGCCTACCGATGAGCCAACGGCGCCGCCACAGCATGCCGTTCGGAGCGGAGCTGACAGCGGCGGGCCGGGTTCGTTTTCGGCTGTGGGCGCCGGCCGCGCATCAGGTCGAGCTGCTGCTCCATGAGAGCGCTGGTCCCGCGCGCCCGCTCGCAATGAGTGCGCAACCGGAAGGGTGGTTCGAGCTCTTCACGGACGCGGCCCGTGCCGGCAGCCGTTATCGTTTTCGCATCGATGGAAAACGGGAGGTGCCCGACCCTGCCTCGCGCTGCAATCCGGACGATGTCCATGGGCCGAGCGAGGTCATCGACCCCTCGGCATTCGAGTGGGATGACGACGCGTGGCGCGGCCGGCCGTGGCACGAGGCTGGCGTCTACGAGCTCCATATTGGGACTTTCAGTCCCGAGGGAACCTTCGCGGGAGCGCAGAAGAAGCTCGATCACCTCGTGGAGCTGGGCGTGACGGTCATCGAGCTCATGCCGATCGCCGACTTTCCCGGCAAGCGGGGCTGGGGCTATGACGGCGTGCTGCTGTTCGCTCCGGAGTCCGCGTATGGCAGACCGGAGGACCTCAAGTCCTTCATCGCGGCCGCTCACCGGCGCGGTCTCGCGGTCGTGCTCGACGTGGTCTACAACCACTTCGGGCCGGAGGGCAACTACCTCCACGTGTACGCGCCGCAGTTCTTCACCGATCGGCACCACACCCCATGGGGAGCAGCCATCAATTTCGATGGCCCAGGCTCGCGCACCGTGCGGGATTTTTACATCCACAACACGTTGTACTGGCTCGAGGAGTATCGCTTCGACGGGCTGCGATTCGATGCGGTCCACGCCATCCTGGATGACAGCGAGCCGCATATCCTGACGCGGATCGCGCACGCCGCCCGCACGGGACCGGGGCGTGAGCGGGACATCCTGCTCGTGCTCGAGAACGGTGCCAACCAGGCGCGCTTTCTGGGTCCGCCGGGAGCTCCCGACCGGTTCGATGCGCAGTGGAACGACGACGTTCACCATTGCCTGCACACGATCCTCACGGGCGAGCAGGACGGCTACTACGAAGATTACGTCGAAAACCCTCATGCCATGTTGTGTCGTTGCCTCGCGGAAGGGTTCGGTTACCAGGGCCAGGTGTCGGCTCACCAGGGAAGCGCGCGCGGCGAGCCCAGCGCCCACCTGCCGCCCACCGCCTTCGTGAGCTTCCTGCAGAATCACGACCAGATCGGCAACCGGGCTTGCGGCGAGAGAATCCATGCGCTCGCGCGCTTCCAGGAGGCGTTGCGCGCCGCGTACGCAGTGTTGTTGCTCGCGCCGTCCCCGCCGATGCTCTTCATGGGCGAGGAGTGGCAGGCGCCGCAGCCCTTTCCGTACTTCTGCGACTTCGAGCCGGAGCTGGCAGCCAGGGTTCGCGAGGGCCGCAAGCGCGAGTTCTCGCGTTTCGAAAGATTCGGCGACAAGGGTGGCCTGGCCGCCCTGCCCGACCCCACCTCCGTGGAAACGTTTCGCGCCGCGCGGCTCGACTGGAGCGTGCTGCAGCAGCGCCGGCACGCCGACATTCTCGACCAATTCCAGCGGCTGCTCGCGATTCGCCAGCGCGACATCGTGCCGCTGGTGCCCAAGATCCGCAACGGAACCTGCATCAAGCTGGAAGCCAGCGGCGCCTTCGCCGTCGACTGGCGCCTGGATGACGGCTCGATCCTGCACCTGCTCGCGAATCTGACGAACCGCGCCGTGCCCGTGCTGGGCCGCGTAGCGGGCCGCCTGATCTTCGCGACTCACCCCAACATCCGGGCGGCGATGACACGGAATGAGCTTGCACCCTGGAGCGTGACGTGGCTCCTGGAGCGCGGCGTTGCCGGAGAGTGAGCGCAACGCGGCACCCGCACCCGAGGCGGTCATCCCGCGCGCCACGTACCGCGTCCAGCTCAACTCCGGCTTCACGTTCAAGGATGCAATCGCGATCGTCCCCTATCTGGCGCAGCTCGGGATCAGTCACCTCTACTGCTCGCCGTATTTTCGCGCGCGTGCGGGCAGCACACACGGCTACGACGTAGTCGATCACAACTCGTTCAACCCGGAAATCGGCCACCGTGCCGACTTCGAACGCTTCGTCGCGGAGCTGCGGGCGCATGGGATGGGTCACGTGCTCGACATCGTGCCGAATCATGTCGGCATCATGGGCTCCGACAACGTGCGCTGGATGGACGTTCTCGAGAATGGACAGGCCTCGATCTACGCGGACTTCTTTGACATCGACTGGACGCCCGCCAATGCGGCGCTGGCCGGCAAGGTGCTCGTTCCGGTATTGGGCGATGTGTACGGGGTGATGCTCGAGGCCGGCGAGATCGAGCTGCGCTTCGAGCCGCAGCCCGGCTCGTTCGCCGTGTTCTATCACGAGCATCGATTTCCTCTCGACCCGCGCACCTACCCCCGAGTACTCGACAGGGTGTTGGCTCATACTTCCAACGGCGGGCTGGAGGGGCTGCGGCGTGCGTTCGGGGAGCTGCCGGACCGGCACGAGCCAACCGCGGAACGGATCGCGGAACGCCACGAGCGCAAGGAGGCGGCGCAACAGGCGCTGGCCCGCCTCTATGCGAGCGATCAGACCGTCGCGCAGGCCGTGGCTGCCGGGGTGCGCAGCTTCGCCGGCGATCCGAACGAGCCCGCGAGCTTCGACGCGCTCCATGAATTGCTCGAGGCCCAGGCATATCGTCTCGCCTATTGGCGCGTCGCGGCCGACGACATCAACTACCGGCGCTTCTTCGAAGTCAACTCGCTCGCCGCGTTGAGAGTGGAGCACGAGGCGGTCTTCGAAGCGACCCACCAGCTCCTGCTGCAGCTCGTGGGCGAGGGCAAGATCGACGGCCTGCGCGTCGATCACCCGGACGGTCTATACGATCCGGCAGGCTATTTCAGGAGGCTGCAGAAACGGGTGGCGCAGGTCACCTCCCGTAACGCGGAGCGGCCGATCTACCTGATCGTGGAAAAGATCACCGCATCCTTCGAGCACCTGCCGGCGGACTGGCCCGTGCACGGCGAGACGGGCTATCACTTCCTGAACGTGGTGAACAGGATGCTGGTCGACCCGGCGACCCGGGCCCGCATGGACCGCGTGTACCGGGATTTCCTGGGCGAGCCCCTCGAGTGGCCGACAGTGGCGTACGAGTGCCAGCACCTCGTGCTGCGCCGCTCGCTGGCTTCCGAGCTGAATGTGGTGACCAACCAGCTGGCCCGTATCGCGCAAGCCGACCGGCGCTCGCGCGATTTCACTTTCAACAGCCTGCGGCTGGCGCTCGCGGAGGTCATAGCCTGCTTTCCCGTGTACCGGACGTACATCGCCGAGTCGGTCTCGGAGAACGACCGCCGCTACATCGAGTGGGCGATCGCCGCCGCGAAGCGCCGCCGTTCGGTGACCGAGGCCCCGGTGTTCGAGTTCGTCCGCTCCGCCCTGCTGCTGGAGCTGCCCGCGCCGACGGAGGGTGCTCGCGCCCGTATGCGCGCCTTCGCGATGAAGTTCCAGCAGATCACCGCCCCGATCACCGCCAAGGGCGTGGAGGACACGGCCCTTTACCGCTTCAACCGGCTCACCTCGCTCAACGAAGTCGGCGGCGAGCCGGACGCGTACGGCACGAGCGCCAAGGCTTTTCATGCCGACTCGCAGTTGCGCGCCCGATGCTGGCCCCACGAAATGCTCGCCACCTCGACGCATGACACCAAGCGCTCGGAGGACGTACGGGCGCGCATCAACGTGCTGTCGGAGATGACGATGCTCTGGCGCAAAGCCATCGAGCGCTGGAGCCGCATGAACCGCACACGCAAGCGCGAGGTTGACGGCCAGGCCGCCCCCACGCCCAATGACGAGTACCTGCTCTATCAGACACTGATTGGCAGCTGGCCCCTGGAGGAGCTCGACGCCGCGGGCAACGCGAGCTACCGCGAGCGTATCGAAGGCTACATGATCAAAGCCGCGCGCGAGGCCAAGCTGCGCACGAGCTGGGCGAACGTCAATGTCGAGTACGAGGAAGCCCTGACACAATTCGTCCGCGCGAGCCTGGAGCCGCGTGAGGGGAACCTGTTCCTGAGCGACTTCCTCGTCCTGCAGCGACGGCTCGTGCGCTTCGGGCTGCTGAATGCCTTGTCCCAGACCCTGTGCAAGCTGACCACCCCTGGCGTCCCCGACATCTACCAGGGGAACGAGATCTGGGATTTCTCGCTGGTCGATCCTGACAACCGCCGGCCGGTGGACTATGAGAAACGCCGCGCGATGCTCGCACAGTTGCGTGACTTGCGGACGCCGGATACCGCCAGCGTCCGTGCGCTCGTGGACCACCTGGACGATGGCCGTTGCAAGCTCTATCTCACCTGGAAAGTCCTGCAGTTCCGTCGCGAGCACGAAGAGCTGTTTCGCCAGGGAGAGTACGTTCCATTACGCGTGAGCGGCGAGCACGCCTCGAACCTGTGCGCCT
>CAZDTG010000266.1:0-4681 GCA_964508005.1 uncultured Steroidobacteraceae bacterium | reverse complement strand
GCGCCACCTTCGTCGGAGAGCAGCGTGAAGGGCAGGCCGTGCTTGGCGGCGAACTTCTGATGCAACCTGACGGTGTCGCGGCTGATGCCGAGCACGACCACTCCGGCATCCTGTAGCTCTTGCCATGCGTCACGGAAGCTACAGGCCTCGGTGATACATCCAGGAGTATCGCCCGGATAAAAGAAGAGCACTATCCGTTTACCCTGTAAATCATCTAGATGGACGAGTTCACCAGTACTACTCGGCAATGCGAAATCAGGAGCAGGTGCCCCTGCAATGGGAACGTCTGCATGTGTTGCTGCATTCGTATCAGGCGAGCGCAATTTATCGTTCTGCTGCGATGTCATAGATGCCTCCCCACGCAACGTTTATCTCTCCATTTAAGAGACGATACAGCCGCTGCGTATTCCCAACACGTAACCAGAAGCTGTACGAGAAGGCTTAAATTCAGCTCTCACGCAAAACCGCGATGTCACAATTTTTGCGGATTTCGTGACGACTTCTTGTACAGCTTCTGGTAACTGTTGAGCGCAAAGCAGTGTGGCTCTGGTATCCGTACCATGCGGCCAACGTCTCGATGGTGGTACAGGTTTTGCGTCGGCTCTGTACACTCGTGTACGGCAATATCGTATGCACGGAAGATTGCCACCAATTGATAGGGTGGCAATACGCTTTGTGGAAGGAGCACACACAGATGTTCGGTCCCAATGCTGGCATGAGCGGGCAACCTCAGGATCCTATGACGGCATATAGCCAGCTCAATCCAGTACAAACGAGCCAGGTGGCGCAGGCGTTCATCCAGCGCTTCAAGGGGCAAAACGACCCGCAGGCGCAGCGGTACGCCCAACTCAATCCAGATTCGGTCGCACCGGGACAACTCGCCGAGATGCACCAGTACGCAGCGCAGAACCATCCAGACATTCTGGGCGAAGTAATGAAGCATCCGGTCATCACTGCGGCGATCGGCGGTTTTGGCGCCTATGAGCTGCACAAACATATGGAAGACCGGAAGTAGTGCTGACTTACCGGCAGCATTCATGGAGGACGAGCCATTGAATGGTCCGCGATGGGAGAGGAAGAGAGCTTTATGGCAAGCAACACAATGGGGACACCTGGTGCGGAAGGGTATCAAGAGCAAGATGCCCGGCGTTTGGACGCCGGTCGGATGATGCCACGAGGGAACAACGCAAACAACCTGGGAGGCACGCGCAACCAGACCTCGGCGGCGGAGATGGTGCAGTCAACAGACGTGGTCGCCCCGCGCGACCGCGTGCGTTGGGGGCCGATCTGGGCTGGGCTATTGACTACACTAGCGAGTTTCATGATTCTTGAGTTCCTGGGCATTGGTCTCGGCCTCATCTCGACTGCAAACGGCAACGCGGGCGCGACCAGTGGCATCTCCACCGGCATTGCTAGTCTGATCGCGTTCTTCCTCGGTG
This sequence comes from uncultured Steroidobacteraceae bacterium, assembly GCA_964508005.1. Classification (GTDB taxonomy): domain Bacteria; phylum Pseudomonadota; class Gammaproteobacteria; order Steroidobacterales; family Steroidobacteraceae; genus 13-2-20CM-66-19. Next base: position 3,242 of record CAZDTG010000266.1, on the reverse strand, counting down.
GATGGGTGGCAGAGTCTGTCTCCATCGCACGTGGGGGAAGCGCCGGACTACTGAACGGTTTCCTTGTCTGGGCACTGGGAGTGCTGCTGATTCTCGTGCTTTCGGTGTTTGGGTTGAGCCAGCTCTTTGGCGCAATCGGTAACATTGGCGGTCAGTTCCTCGCCTCGGGCCATACCATCACCACATCCGGTGTCTCCAGCGTCAATAACTCACAGGTGGGGAACGTCACGCAGTCCGCTGGCTGGGGTGCCTTCATCGGCATGGTTATCACTGCCGCCGCTGCCGCGCTCGGCGGCTGGCTGTCTTCACACGGCGATCCGCTTGGTCGCGTGCGCTAGTTTTCGTAGGCTCGTAGAACGAGCCTTGCTGAGTATCCCTGCCGCGCCCTCCGGAGCTAAGAGCTCGGGTAAAAGTCAGTACGGCAGCGACAGCGACACCGACACTTTCCGTTCGTCCTTAGAGCACGAGTAGGGAGTTTTCGCGACATGAACACGAACATGACGAGCCAGCAACAGTTCGCCGAGGGAACCCTCGTCTACGACATGAACGGCGACAAGGTGGGCAAACTTAGCGCCTACGATCCGCAGGGTAACTACTTGGTCGTGGAAAAAGGGGTACTGTTCCCGCACGAACTCTACGTCCCTGTCAACTCCGTCGCCAGCAGCGACGCTAACGCCATCCAGCTCAATCTGAGCAAGAGCGACCTGAAGGACGAGCGCTACAAGACGCAGCCTGCTTTGAGCGCCGGCAGTGCGCTAACTCAGTCGTCGGTACTGAACGAAGATGCCGGCAACGTCACCAATCGCCGCGCCGGCGTCGTAGAGGAAGCCGCACCTGTGGCGCCTATTACTGCCACGGGCGTTGACAATCAGCAGATGCGAGGCAGCGATACGTCAGCGGACACCGTGAACCAGAATGACATCTCCGTGCCGGTCCGGGAGGAAGAACTGATCGCCCAGAAACAGCAGGTGGAGGAAGGTCGCATTCACGTCCACAAGGACGTCGTTACGGAGCAGCAGAACGTCACCGTGCCGGTCATGCACGAAGAAGTGCGCGTGGAGCACGTCCCGGTGGAGGAATCGGCTGCCAGCGACATCGGCCCCGACGCCTTCCAGGGTCGCGACATCGAGGTGCCGCTCAAGGGAGAGACAGCCTCGACCGAGAAGGTCGCCCACGTCGGCGAAGAGATCCATCTGCACAAGCATCAGGTGACTGAACAGGAGCGCCTCAACGACACCGCGCGCAAGGAGCGGGTCCGCGTTGATGGCATAGACGACCAAGGCGACGTACCCCTCGATCGCACCGATGACAACCTCTACGCGAACGACCCGCAGCGACCATAACGTCGCGCTATGAGTGATGGATAGCGATATCGCAGCAACGCGCCAGCGCCGGCAAGAACATCCTGTTCTCGGCGCTGGCATCATCAAATCCCACTCAGCGACGTCCGCAGACAAAGAGAAGGAATCTGTGGCCATGAAACCACTAAGAGTTTTGCTAGTGGTCGCCGGTGCGAGCGGCCTGACCGTAGCAGGAGTTGTCCTAGCAACTCGCTACACCGCGCGCCGGGGCCGGGACGCCACTCGGCTGACCTCAGCGGCATCCTGGCTCCGTCAACGCGTACTCGTTCCCATACAGTCGCGTTTGGGCGCGACGAACGCTCGCACAGATCAAGCTGACGCCGCCTCATCCCAGACTCGAAACCGAGCGAAGGCATCCTTTATTGGCAATACCCAAACCCGGGTCTACCACGAGGCGAGTGATGCGCAGCTACCCGCCGAACAACATCGCGCCTACTTCACCAGTGCCGAGGAGGCAGAGGCAGTTGGATATCGGCCTGCCGGCAATCCATCCTAGCTGTGCCTTGCACTGTCTGCATTAGCACATGGAATGCACGAGGCTCTTGGTCCGGCATTTCCTGTCCGCGGTCGTTAGCATACCTCATGCCTTCCGCACTTGAACGGAACTACGGATGCCCCATGGAAAGGGGTGACTCTTGAAAGTCATTGGCTGCTGCTGTCCCATCGTCCTGCTTGGCCTCATTGGAACGGCAACCTGTCTCGCGACGTGTAGCGTTGTCATGCTGAAATCGGCGCGTGCGTCCGGTACGCAACAACCAGTAACTGAGAGGTGCTGCAATGCAAGCAAAATCAGAAGAACGTTCGGTCGGTGAGCTGTTTTCCGACCTTTCGCGTGATGTCTCCAGGCTGCTGCGTCAGGAGATTACGCTCGCAAAGACCGAACTCACCCAGAAGGCATCGCAGGTAGGCAAAGACGCTGGCTTTCTGGCGGTCGGCGGGGTGCTGGCGTACACGGGGCTACTTGCCATCGTCGCGGCGGTCATCCTTGCGCTCGCGCTCGTGCTGCCGGGCTGGCTCGCCGCCTTTATTGTGGGCGTGGTGATCATAGGAATCGGTGGCTTTCTCGCCCTGCGCGGTCTGGACCACCTCAAGCACACGGAGCTGGCGCCACGACAGACCGTTGAGACCATCCAGGAGGATGCAAAATGGGCCAAAGGGCAGATGCAATAAGTGAACGCGACCGCGAGCGGCTGGATGCGGCAGACTCGCCCGAGATGGAGATGGCGATCATCCGTGAGGAGATCGAGCAGACCCGCGAGGAGATGAGCGAAACCATTGATGTCCTGGAAGCGAAGCTCAATCCAAGCCGGTTGATGGCTCAGATGAAGGACACAGTCCGTGAAGATGCACAGGTGCGCGCCGATCAGGCCAAGCAAGCCATACGCGACACAGCGGAGGCGCGCCTGAGTCAGGCGCGCCAGGCAGCGCTCAGCCTATTGGATGATCTGCGCGCAGACGCCGAAACCGTGCGACAGGAGTTCCCGCGCTGGGCACATCGTTTGCGCAATCAGTCGCTCGGAGAGACACGCGACCAAGCGCAGGTCGCGCTGTTCCGGTTGCGGCGCTGGCGTACGGAGAACCCAAAAGCGTTCCAGGTCACGGCTGGCATCGCAGCGGGATCGCTCGCCCTCCTCGGCTTGGTCATTGCGCGCTCCCAGCGCCGCGCACGCTGAATGCGGGGCACACTTGCCGCCGAGAACGTCCGCGCCAGCGTCTACGGCTTGCGCGATACCACTCGCGGCGCGCTCCACGAGAGCCGGAATACCGGCGCGGACAACGCGCGGCGAGTACGCCGTGTCGCCCGCGCAGCGAGGATGATAACCTGACTTCCAGAGTGGAAATCACGTACTCGCCGCCGTTTACAGGTGTTCAGTAGTCCTT
>CAZDTG010000265.1:0-4703 GCA_964508005.1 uncultured Steroidobacteraceae bacterium | reverse complement strand
GCTACAACGGGGAGTTCCGCGCCATCACACGGCGCGCGCCGGTGCGGTTCGACATGCGTGACTCGAAGGGAAGCCAACGCGACGCCGTCGAGCGAATCGAGCTGTACGACCGGTTCGTAAACCGAACGGTTGCTGAGCTGCGTACGCGCTTCGGCGAGCGCGCATTGGACCGGGATCTGTGGATGCAGATCCGGCAGGATTTTCCCGCGGAAATCGCAACGCTGCCGGACCCCGAGTTCGCGAAGACGTTTTTCAGCTCCACGACCCGCCGCCTGTTCGGAACGATCGGGGTTGCGCCGGAGATAGAGTTCGTCGCAACGGACCTCGACCCGCTGGCGAGCATCACGTCAGCGGTCGGAACCAACACCTACCTCAACCACGGCTCACTGCCATTGTTGTTTGAGGATGTGCTGGGCGATGTGCGCTTTCGCTCTCCCTGGAAGGACCTCGACAAGAGCATCCTGCACGTCGCGAGCGAGGTGACGGCTCACCTCCACGCGCACAACGAGCGCCGCCCGGTTCTGCGGGTCGAGATGATCCGCCCGGTGTTCTACCAGGTCTCCCGGGCCTACATCGTCGGGCGGGTGGTCGGACGTGGATTCCTCATCCCGCTCGTCATGGCGCTGAAGAATACCGACGGCGGCATCCTGGTCGATGCCGTCATGCTCTCCGAGGGCGACGTCAGCATCGTATTCAGCTTCACGCGCTCCTACTTTCATGTAGACCTCGAGCGCGTGGGCGAAGCGGTCCTGTTCCTGAAGTCCATTCTGCCCGTGAAACCGGTGAGCGAGCTGTTCACGGTTCTCGGCCGTGCGAAGCAGGGCAAGGCCGAGCGCTATCGCGAGCTCATGCATCATCTGAAGGGCACGCAGGACCGTTTCGTGCACGCCCCGGGTGAACGGGGGCTGGTGATGGTGTGCTTCACGCTGCCGTCCTTCGATGTGGTGTTCAAGGTCATCCGCGACCGTTTTCCCTATCCGAAGAACGTGCTGCGCGAAGAGGTGATGGCCAAATACCAGATGGTCTTCAAGCACGATCGCGCCGGGCGGCTCGTCGACGCGCAGGAGTTCAGGCGCCTGCGCTTTCCGCGGGAGCTGTTCGCCCCCGAGCTCCTCGAGGAGCTGCTGAGCGAGACCGCGGCGACGGTGCGCGAGGACGGCTCCAGCCTCGTGTTCGATCACATGTACATCGAGCGCCGCATGACACCGCTGAACCTGTTTCTGCGCTCGGCAACGCAGGCCGCCGCCGAGCTCGCCGTACTCGACTATGGACAATGCATCCGCGATCTCGCCTACACGAATATTTTCGCCGGCGATCTGTTACTGAAGAACTTCGGCGTCACGCGGCACGGACGGGTCATCTTTTACGATTACGACGAGCTTTGCGCCGTAACAGACTGCCACTTCCGCGACCTGCCGCAGGCGACGAACCCCGAGGACGAGATGCGCGGCGAAGCGTGGTTCTACGTGGCCGACAACGATGTGTTTCCCGAAACGTTCATCCGCTTCCTGTCCTTCACGGAATCGCAAAAAGCGGCCCTGCTGAGGCTGCACGGTGAGATCCTGACGGCCGCATTCTGGCGCCATGTGCAGGAACGGCTCAGAGAGGGCGACGTGCTGGAAGTGCTGCCCTATCATCCTCACCGTGTGCGGGTAGCGAGCAGCGCCTGACGCAGGCAATGCCCAGCGCCCCGCCGCGCCGGCTCCCTGGCCCGGGACGATCGTCAGCGCCGGAACAGCCATGACAGCAGCGAAATGACGGCGCTCAGGAGCAGCATCGTCGTGATCGGGAAGAAGAACTTGAACCCCGGCCGGTCGATGACGATATCGCCGGGCAGATGGAACAGCGGCATGCGGCGCAGCCAGGGCCAGATGAGGCCGGCAACGATGAGCGTCGTACCGAGAATGATCAGCACCCGATTCATGTCAGCATGCTCTCGTGGCAAACCCACCGTTCGAAGCCGCGAAACCTATTGCGCAACCGTAAGCGCCTGCCTCATGTCATCCAGCAGATCGTCGATGTCTTCGAGCCCGATCGACAGCCGCACCGTACCCTCGGTGAGGCCGGAAACCTTGTACTGATCGGCGGTAAGGTCGCGGCCGCCCATCATCTGCGGAGCGACGACGAGCGACTCGGTGGAACCGAGGCTCGCGGCGAGCGCAAACAGCTTCAGCGCGTCGGAGAATCGTGCGCCGGAATCGGCCCCGCCCTTGAGGTCGAAGCTGACGATGGTGCCGAAGTCCTTCATCTGCGCCCGCGCCAGAGCGTGCTGCGGATGCGTCGGCAGACCCGGATAGTGCACACGAGCCACGGCGGGGTGCGACGCCAGGAACTCGGCAATCTTCTGGGCGCTGGCGCTCTGCGCCCGATAGCGCACGAAGTAAGTCTTCAGGCCGCGCAGAATGAGGAATGCGGCATGCGGGTCGAGCATCCCGCCCAACGCACCGAAATCATTCCGCATGCCGCGTATGAGATCATTGCGGCCGATGACGGCGCCGCCCATCACGTCTCCGGCGCCCGAGGCGTACTTCGTCAGGCTATGGAGGAATACGTCGATGTCGTACTCGCCATGCTGGTGGAATCCCGCGAACGTGTTGTCCATCACCGTGAGCGCGCCCGCGGCCCTCGCAAGGCGCGTGAGCGCCTTGATGTCGGCAATCTTCGTCACCGGGTTCGTCGGGCTTTCGAAGACGATCAGACGCGTCGGGTGCGCGGCGAGCGCCCGCTCGGCGCCCGCGATGTCCTCGATGGAAATCATCGTATGCGTCACCCCGAAGCGCCCGAGGAGGCGGCGAATGAGGTAGCGCGTCGGGTTGTAGGTCTCGACGAAGCACAGGACGTGATCCCCCTGCTTCGTCAATGCGAGCAGCGTCTGTGAGATGGCGCCGACGCCGGACGACGTCACCAGACACTCTTCACGCCCCTGCAGCTCGGCCAAGAGCAGCTCCAACTGCCGCGTGGTGGGGTTGGAGGCGCGCGTGTAGAAAAAACCCGGTCGCTCGCCGCGAAAGTAGCGCTCGGTCTCCTCGAGCGTGTCGAACTCGAACTTGACGGTCTGATAGATCGGCGCCACCACCGCATGGTTGTCGGGTGGCAGCTCGACAGACGGTGGATGATTGACGCGGGTTGTCTTCTTCATTGCATGGCTTCGAGCAGTCGTGGGCCCCCGCTGCGGCGGGCGTGTCGATCAGGCGCCGGCTTTCCCCAGCCTGGCGGCAAAAGCATTGATGCGCAGCACGGCCTCGTCAAGCGTGGCGTCACGCTTGGCGATACACAGGCGCACCACCGGCAGCGCGGGGACCTTCTCATAGAACGGCGACAGGGGAATCGTCGCCACGCCGGCCTCGGTCAACAGGCGCTCGGCAAATGCGACATCATCGGGTGGAAAGAACTCGCTGAAATCCAACAGCTGGAAATACGTCCCCTGCGCCGGCGGCAGCCGGAACCCGGAGCTGCCGAGCGCGTTGCGAACGCGGTCGCGCTTCGCCTGGAAGAATGCCGGCAACCCCCGCCAGGAGTCCGGCTTCTCGCTCAGGTAGGCCGCGAGCGCGTGCTGGATTGGGTGCGAGATGCTGAAGGTGTTGAATTGGTGCACCTTGCGCAGCTCGCGGGTGAGCACGGGCGGCGCTATGCAGTAGCCGACGCGCAATCCCGTGGCATGCATGGTCTTGCCGAACGAGAACACTGTGAAGCTCTTGCCAGCGAGCTCCGGCTGCATGAGTACGGAAGCATGCGTGCGCCCGTCATACACCACGTGCTCGTAGACCTCGTCCGACATGACGAGGATGTCCCTCCCCCGGATCACATCCGCCAGCGCATTCAGGTCATCGCTCGTGGCGGCAGTACAGGCCGGGTTATGGGGGCTGTTGAAAAGCACGAGCCGCGTGCGCTCGTTGACGGCCGCGCGCACGCGGTCCCAGTCGTAACGGAACCCGGGCGGCATGAGGGGTATGCGCACGCACCGGCCGCCGGCGAGTCGGACCGCCGGGTCGTACGAATCATAGGCGGGATCGAACGCGATAGCCTCGTCGCCAGGCCCGACAACCGCCTGAATGGCTGAATAGATGGCCTCGGTGGCGCCGAGCGTCACGGTCACCTGTGACTCGGGATCCACGGTGAGCGCGTAGCTCATGAAGAGCTTCTGCGCGATCCGCTCGCGCAGAGTCATCAGTCCCTCCATCGGCGCGTACTGGTTGTGGCCCTGGCTCATGGCGGCGGCGACCAGCTCCGTGAGCCGCGGGTCGATGTCGTAATCGGGAAAACCCTGCCCGAGATTGAGCGCACCGAGCTCCCGGGCGCGTCGCGACATGACCGTGAAGATCGTGGTGCCGACGTCGGGCAGCTTACTGCGGGGGAAGGTATCCATCGGCGACTCCTGCGCGAGACCTACCGCAGGGCTCCCGCTCCGGCGGCAGCGAGCGCGGCGCCAATGACACCGGCCTGGCCGGCAAAGCGCGCCGGGAAGATACGCGCCTCGGACCGCAGCAGCGGCGCGAAATCCACGAACCGCTCGCTCACCGCGCCGCCAAGAATGAACAGGTCGGGCCAGAACAGCGCATGCATGCGCGCCAGGTACGCGTTGACGCGCTCGATCCACGCCACCCAATCGAGATTGAGGGCCGTCTTGACGTGCGCGGACGCCCATTTTTCCGCGTCCATGCCGCGCAACTCCAGGTGGCCCAGCTCGGTGTTGGGAACCAGCC
>CAZDTG010000264.1:0-4706 GCA_964508005.1 uncultured Steroidobacteraceae bacterium | reverse complement strand
AGCAACACGCCCTCTCTGTAATAGAGACGGGCGAGCCGCGAATAGTGAGTTACGATCTGTTCGGTCCGGACGAGCTTCTCTGGGGGCTCGGCCTCGGGTGCGAGGGGGCGATGCGGATCCTGCTGTTGCGCGTCGGGCCGGATCGGGATTGGCAGCCTCTGATGCACCTCGCGCGCTGCCTTGCGAGTCGCACGCCGACCGCGATAGGCATCGTTCTGGAATCAACCTCGCCAGAGCTGCCCATCGGAGCGATCGCGCTTCCGGACAGTGCGTCTTGCGCCGCATCACTTGCCGGCGCGTTTTCGCCGCAGGCCCGGCAGACCCTCGACGGACCGACGGTTCAGGCAGCGCTCAAAGAATCCGCGCACAGCGGCCGGGTGGGCTGGGTTGAGGGACAGTCACCGGCATGGAAGCTTTTTGTGTTGCCGCTCACCCTCCCGCCGAAACTGCTCCTGCTGGGGGCGGGCCCGGACGCGGCACCCATCGTCGACTTTGCCGCGCGCGTGAATTGGAAAGTGACCGTCGTCGACCACCGCCCGGCATACGCGGACGCATCGCATTTCCCTGCGGCCGAACGCGTCGTGCTCGCGCGTCCCGAAGAGCTGAGCAGCGCGGTCGAGCTCTCACGCTTTTCTGCTGCCGTCGTGATGAGCCATCATTTGCCTTCGGACCTGAGCTACCTGACAACCCTTGCTGAGGCCACGATCCCCTATGTGGGGCTGCTTGGACCGGCGCCACGGCGTGAGAAGCTGCTGAGTGATCTCGGCGCGCGCGCACAAATGTTGCGCGCTCGACTGCACGCCCCCGTGGGACTCGCGCTCGGCGGCCGCAGTCCGGAATCGATCGCGCTGGCCATCGTGGCCGAGATCCATGCGTTCCTGCACGGCGCCAATGCGAGGCCCTGGAACGACGCGCAAGGCAACGCATCATGAATGAGGTCGAGCTGATTCGAGCGCAGCTCTGGGTTGAAAGACAGCACGCCGCTGCAGTGGCACGAGCGTTGTCGACTGTCGGAGCACCCGCCGGCGACCGGCTTGCCTCGCTCGAGGCATTCCGTCAGGCCAGTGTGGAGTATCTCGTCTGGATCCTCACCCGATTCGAAGAGCGGGAGGTCGTGTTCCACGATCTTCTCCGTAGCCGCTTCGCCGCCGATGACCCGGACCGCCGCGCTGCGGAATCCACCCTGACACGGCCGGGCAGCAGCCGTGAGGCGCTCGCGAAGCTCGAGACCGCTCTCGGCTCGAGCTCCGACGCGGACCGCGCGGCTCGTTGGCCCGACTTCCTCCAATTCTTCGATGGCACCTGGAGCTCGCGGCGCGACGAGCTCGACAGGCTGTTCGCGCGGCACGCCAAGGTCGCAGAGTGGCGCGCCGTCTCAGCTATCGATGCAGACTCGATTTTCGACGAGCGCAGCCGTTACGAGCGCGTGCGCACGACACTGCCTGCCGGTGTCGACCTGTCACCCACCTCAGGCAGGTGACCGGTGTCGAGGCCCGGTGAAAGCGCAGACGGACTCTATGCAATCGTGCTGGCAGCCGGTGCGTCGACCCGATTCGGCTCGGCGAAGCAGTTGGTTCGTATCGCAGGGCGTCCGATGCTGCATGCCAGCGTCTCGCGCGCCGTTGCCGTCGCCGGCTCCGCAACGATCGTCGTGTTGGGCGCACGTGCCGCCGAACTCGCTCCGCTGCTGACGCATACCCCCGCCTCCATCGTCATCAATCGCGACTGGCGCGAAGGGATGGGAAGCTCCATCCGTGCCGGTGTTGCACGACTGCCGGCCGCGTGTACGGGAGTCCTGCTGATGCTGGCGGATCAAGTGGCAGTGACCGCGGAAGACCTCCAAAGACTGGTGAGCACCTGGAGACGGCAGCCCGACTACGTCGCCGCTGCACTGTACGCCGGGGCGATGGGAGTGCCGGCGATCTTTCCGCGCCCCCGCTTCGGAGAGTTGGCTGAGCTGCGCGGGGATGTCGGGGCGCGCAGGCTGCTGCAGAGTAATCCGGACCGGGTGATACGCGTACCGATGGAGAGCGCCGCTCTCGATATCGACACGCCGGAAGACCTGCTCGCGATTGACACAGCGCAGCAAAAAAACTGACGTCGCGAGAGCGGCGCGCTGCCCACCTCGCGCATGTGCGTGCGCTGCAGGTTTTTCGATCCGTTCCGTCACGCGAGCTCGCGCATGCCGCACCATTGCCATCGCGCCGAGACAGCCCTGGGCGAAGGACAGTTGCGCATCGATTGCACGATCTTCGAAGCCGGCGACGCCGCCAGGCAGGCGGCAATTTGGGAGCGCTTCGTGGCGCGCTCGCCGGGAGACGATCGGGTTGGTGGAAGAGGCCAGGGTGGTTGCAGAGGGCGGGTCGCGGCCCCTCAGCACTTGAGGCTGCCGGTCTGCGGGTGCGGGAAGTTGTCGGACTCGTCTTCGCCGGCGCGGGGGGCCAGGCAGGCGAAGTCCTTCTCGAGAGCGATGCGCAGCTCCCCGTCCGCTACCGGCTGCGAGCGCTCGAGCCCGACCTCGTCGCTCCGGCACCATTGCAGGGCGGCGCGCTCCGGAACTCGAATCTCAATGAGATTACCCGCATAAGTTGCAGTAATCTCTGATGTTTCTCCATCAGGTCGAAGGCGGTAGGTCAGCGTCGCCTGGGGGGCGAACGGCACCTTCTCCTCGACGGCCCGGCCCTCTGACAGCTCACGGACCTCACTCTGGGTGAGGCGCAGACGCAGTGAGCTCCCTTTGATTCGCAACTTCATGATGTCCTCTCTTCATTCGCGGCGGCGGATTCCAGGATACGCCGTGCCTGGACCCAGTGCGGACGGTCGATCATCTGCCCATCGAGACTGACGACGCCCGCGCCCGGAGCGGCAGCGAAGGCGGCGATAACACGCCGCGCTCTGGCTAACTCGGCCTCCGTTGGCAGGAAGGCGGCGTTGATGGCGTCGACCTGATCCGGGTGGATCGCGAGCTTGCCCGTAAAACCGTCTCTGCGGGCGCTGTCGAGCTCGCGCGCCAGACCTTCGCTGTTTCGGAAGTCGACGTGGACACCGTCGATGGCCTGCACACCTAACGCAACAGCGGTCAGGAGGCACGACGCTCGTGCCATCTGAAACGCGAAGGTCGCTGCGCCGTGGCCATCCACTCTGGCGGTAACACCTAGCGAAGCGCCGAGATCCTCAGAGCCCCAGGTCAAGGCTGTGAGCCTCTGGGTGACCGCCGGTGTCATCTTCCCAGGATAGCTGGGCAGTGAGAGCAGCCCCTGCGCTGTCTCGGTCGCGATGACCGTGATGCGGGTGGATCCTGGCTGCCGTGCGCCGCGCACCTCGAGCGCCGTGAGGTAGTGAGCAACCTCCTCTATCTCACGCGGGTCCGAAACCTTGGGCAGCACAATCCCGTCCGGGCCGCCCTCGCCTCCATCAGCCATCACCGCTGCAAGATCCTCGAGCAGCAGTCCGCTCGAGAGCGCATTCACGCGCACCCAAAGCTGCTGCCGCCTGCGCTCAGGCTGCGACTCGAGCAATTCGTGAACCCGTGCCCTGGCCGCGGGCAATTGCGTGACAGCGACAGAATCCTCCAGGTCGAGGATCAGCGCGTCGGCGGCCGTAGCCAGCGCCTTCGCCTGCTTTCGCTCGCTGTCGCCAGGGACGAAGAGCAGTGACCTCACGGCTTGGGCCCCTTCATCATGAGCGCCGCCCGGCGGCAGGAAGCGACCTCCTCATCACGCTGGTTGTAAGCGCGCTGGTCGAAAATGACGATGCCGGCGTCGGGGCGCGACTGGCTTTCCCGCTTGGAGACCACCGTCGTGACCGCGTGGATGGTGTCCCCGATGAGAACGGGGCGCGGGAACTTCACTTCTTCCCAGCCCAGATTGCCCAAGGTCGTGCCATACGTCGTGTCATAGACGGTAAGTCCCACGAGCAATCCGAGAGTGAACACACTGTTCACCACCCGCTCCCCATACGGCGTACTTTTGGAGTATTCGGCGTCCAGATGTAGAGCAGCCGGGTTCATCGTCAGGGCGCTGAAGAGCAGATTGTCGGTCTCGGTGACCGTGCGCCGCACGAGGTGCTCGAAACGCTGTCCGGGCTCGAATTGCTCGAAATAAAGTCCTGCCACGGTTCCGCCCTCTAGTACTGGGCCTAGTATAGGCTGCCGTGAGCGCCCGCGATTGTCACCGGCTCATAACCGCGGAAGACCCCTACACAACCACACGGTATTTAGCGCGCAGGTGGCGGGCCCCTATAGTCGCTCGTCATGTACAGATATGACGAGCTGGACCAGGCCTTCGTGGACGAGCGTGTCGCGGAATTCCGTGACCAGACGCGGCGCTTCCTCGCCGGTCAGCTGACGGAAGACGAGTTCAAGGTCGTCCGCCTCCGTAATGGACTCTACATCCAGCGGCACGCGCCCATGCTGCGTATCGCGGTGCCCTACGGCCTGCTGGCTTCCCGCCAGCTGCGCAAACTGGCCGAGGTCGCCCGCCGGTATGACCGCGGCGTGGGTCACTTCACCACACGCCAGAACCTGCAGCTCAACTGGCCGAATCTGGCGGACGTTCCCGACATTCTCGAGCACCTCGCCTCCGTGCAGATGCACGCGATCCAGACGAGCGGCAATTGCATCCGCAACGTGACCGCCGACCACATGGCCGGCATCGCGAAGGACGAGATCGACGATCCCCGGCCGTACTGCGAGATCATCCGGCAGT
>CAZDTG010000263.1:0-4866 GCA_964508005.1 uncultured Steroidobacteraceae bacterium | reverse complement strand
TAACGGGAGCTCCCGCTACGCGATGTCGGTTTACGATCTCGCGCAAGCGATCGCATTACGCGTCCACGGGGCGCAGCAGTGAGGGCTGTGCGCGCCGACCTCTATCGCGCGAGCTTCACTTCGATCCTGATGTACGTGTTGGCCGGATGCGCGACTCATCCGGTAACACGCAACCCGCCCGCCCCGGCCGAAGCACCGCCGTCATCGCCACCCAACATCGCATCGGTTCCCGACGCGATTCCACGCGCCGAGCCGCGCAGCGCGCATGGCAATCCGCCATTCTACGACGTGTTGGGAAAGCGTTATTTCGTGCTCGGCGCATCCGATGGTTATGTCGAGCGCGGCGTCGCGTCCTGGTACGGCCCGACATTCCACGGCGTAAACACCTCGAGCGGCGAACGCTATGACATGTACGCCATGACTGCTGCCCACAAGACACTGCCGCTGCCGACCTACGCGCGTGTCACGAATCTGCGCAACGGCCGCAGCATCACCGTCCGGATCAACGATCGCGGACCCTTTGTCGCCAACCGCCTCATCGACCTGTCATATTCGGCGGCGGTGAAACTGGACATGATCCGCGAAGGCACCACCCTGGTGGAAGTGCGGGCGCTCGCGCCGGGCCAGCCGGACAACCTGACCCGCATCTCGGAAACGCCGCCCCCGCCTCTGTACGTTCAGGCGGGCGCGTTCGCGGACCAGGGCAACGCGGAACGGGCCATGAAGCGCTTGCGCACAGCTGGTCTCAGCACCGCCTTCATCGCACCGCCGGCAAATGACAAGCCGCTGCTCTACAAGGTCCGCGTCGGCCCGATCGACTCCGTAGCCCAATTCGACCAACTCGCGGCGAGGCTCGCGGCGCTCGGGTTCGCCGGCGCGCGGCTCGCGCTGGATTGAGGCGGCCCCGTGCTACTGAGTCCCCCTGGCGGAGGCACGAGCACGCTGCGCCTGCCGCGGCGGCCGTTGCTGATCCTTGCCTTCTCGTGCGCGCTGCTGGCGATCCTGGCGATCGGCTTCGTCAGTTACACCGAGATGAGCGTGCTCGCGAGCTCGAGTGCCCGGGTGCAACGCTCGTACGACGTGCTGCAGACTCTGCACGACCTCAACACCGCGCTCACCGACACGGAAACCAACCAGCGCGGCTTCCTTCTGACGCAGGACGCTTCCTATCTCGACCAGTACGACGCCGCGATCGCGCAGATCCGGCTGGCGCTGAGCGAGCTGCGCCGTCTCGGCAGCAGCGAGCGCTCCGCGCAGGATGCCATCGGTCAGCTCGCACAGCTCGCCGGGGCGAAACTGGACGAGATGCAACACGCCATTCACGCCATACAAAAGGGTGAGCGGCGTGGGGCCCTGGCGCAGTTCACCAGCGGTCCCGGCCGGCAGATCATGGAGGATTTCCGCCGCAACACGCAGGAGCTCGAGGCCGAGCAGCGCCAGTTGCTCGAGTTGCAGCGCGCGCGCGAATACCGCGCACGTCTCGCCAGCGAGGGCGTGCTGCTGGCGACCGTTCTTCTGAGCTTGCTGTTCGTCGGTGCCGCGACATTGATCAGCCGCCGCTTCGACGAGCGGCGGCGCTTGCTCGAAAGAGAGATTGCCGAGCGCAAGCGCGCCGAAGAGCGCCGTGAGGCACTGCTCGCGAGCGAGCGGGCCGCACGCTCGGAAGCCGAGCGCGCCACGCGCCTGAAGGATGAGTTCGTCGCCACCATGAGTCACGAGCTGCGCACGCCGCTCAATGCCATCGTCGGCTGGGCCAGCATTCTGCGGCGGGATCGCCGGCCCGAGAGCGTGCTGCAGGGCGTGGAAGTCATCGAGCGCAACGCCAAACTGCAGGCCCGCATGGTGGAGGATCTGCTGGACATGAGCCGCATCCTCTCGGGCAAACTCGCGATGGAGCTGCGGCGGATCGACTTGACGGGCGTCATCGAAGCCTCGATTGCGGCGGTACGGCCCGCCGCCGACGCGAAAGGCGTGCGCCTGCAGGCCGCGATCGGCCCCACACCTCCCGTGAACGGGGATGCGGGTCGGCTGCAGCAGGTCCTGTGGAACCTGCTGAGCAACGCGATCAAATTCACCCCAGCGAACGGGATCGTCGGCGTTGTTGCGCGCGAAATCAGCCGCGAGGGGACGCGTAGCGTGGAAATCAGTGTGAGCGACACCGGACAGGGAATCGATCGGCGATTTCTGCCGTTCGTGTTCGACCGCTTCCGGCAGGCAGACGCCTCCACCACCCGCCGCCACGGCGGCCTCGGACTCGGGCTCTCGATCGTCAAAAGCCTGGTCGAGATGCATCAGGGCTCGGTGGAGGCCCGCAGCGCCGGCGAGAGTCAGGGCTCTACCTTCATAGTGTGCCTGCCGCTGGGCGAGACGACCGCTGACATGGCTCTCGATCGTGTCGGCCAGGAACCTGCGCAAGCCGCTTCCTCGCTCGCCGGTTTGCGCGTTCTCGTCGTCGACGACGAGGCGGACGCCCGGACTCTCACGCGCAGGGTGCTGGAGGAGTCCGGTGCCGAAGTCTTGACCGTAAGCTCGGCAGCAGAGGCGCTCGAGCTGGTTGACGGGAATGGTGAGCTGAGTGTCGTCGTCAGCGACATCGGCATGCCCGAGCACGACGGCTACGAGCTGATCACCCGAATGCGCGCGATGCCCGGCAGTGCCGGGCGCGTCCCTGCGGTCGCGCTCACCGCTCTTGCGCGCGACGAGGATCGCAAGCGCACCCTGCTCGCGGGATACCAGGTGCACATCAGCAAGCCTGTCGACCCCGCCGAGTTGGTGATGGTGATCGCCACGCTCGCGGGCCGCGGAGCCCGTGCAAGCGCACGACCGCGATATTCGTGAGAACCCTGTCGGGCGCGGCCGCCGCGATTTCGCTAGAATCGCTAACTTCCAATCGCATCGTGCTCGCCTTAAGGCGAATTTCGGGGGATCTCTAGGGATGTTTCGCTCGTCCACCGCTCTGCTCGCATTGTTGTCCCTGCTTCTGACTACGGTCCGCGTCGGTCCGGCAAGCGCCGCCGCCGCGGCAGCACCCATTCCCAAGGCACCCGACGTCAACGCGCGCGCCTACATCCTCTCCGATTACGAGAGCGGGCGCGTGCTTGCACAGGACCACGCCGACGACCACATGGAGCCCGCGAGCCTCACCAAGCTCATGACTACCTACGTGGTCTTCACCGCCCTGAAGGAAAACCGCTTGAAGCTGACGGACCTGGTGACCATCAGCGAGCACGCCTGGCGCGCGGAAGGCTCACGCACCTTCGTGCAGGTTGGCACCCGGATCCCCGTCGACATCCTCATCAAAGGCATGATCATCCAGTCGGGGAACGACGCGACGATAGCGCTCGCCGAGCGGGTGGGCGGCACCGAGCCGGCGTTCGCACAGATGATGAACGAGTACGCGCGACGCCTGGGGATGAAGGGCAGCAACTTCGAGAACAGCGACGGCCTGCCCGCGCCGAATCACTACGTGACGGCGCGCGACATGACCATACTGGCGAAAGCGCTCGTGCGCGACTTCCCCGAATACTACCCGCTGTTCAGCATGCACGAGTTTCTCTGGAACAACATCAAGCAGCAGAACCGCAACGGCCTGCTCACTCGCGATCCGACCGTGGACGGCTTGAAGACCGGCCACACCGACAGCGCGGGCTTCTGTCTCGTGACCTCCGCCAAGCGCGACAACATGCGGCTCATATCTGTCGTGATGGGCTCGCCGAGCATCAAGGCGCGCGAGGACGCGAGCGCGGCGCTGCTGAACTACGGCTATACTTTCTACGAGACCACACGGATCAAACAAGCTCGCGAGGCGGTGTTGAAGCCGCGGGTCTACAAGTCGGACACTGAGTTCGCGGCGGTGGGAGTTCCGAGCGACATCGTGGTCACCGTCGGCCGCGGCCAGACAGCGAGCCTGACGACGACCGCCAAGCTGACGAAGGAGCCGCTGATCGCGCCACTCACGGCGGGCCAGCCTGTTGGCGAGCTCACGGTCACGGATGGCGGGGGCGACGTCGTCGCGCGTGCACCTCTGGTCCCCCTGTCGGCCGTGCCCGAAGGCGGCCTCTGGACGCGCGCCGTGGATGGCGTCAGGCTCTGGTTTCATTGACCCGGAACCTGTTGGCGTGGCTGAACCCCTTCCGATCTGCTACCTGAACGGAGCGCAGCTGCCGCTCGAGGAGGCGCGCATATCGCCCCTCGACCGCGGCTTTCTGTATGCGGACGGCGCTTACGAAGTCATGCCCGTCTATGCCGGCCGCCCCTTCCGTTTCGAGGCTCATCGCGAACGCCTGACACGCAGCCTCGCCGAGCTCCGCATGCGCGACCCGCACACACACGAAGAGTGGCGGCGGATCCTGGGAGCGTTGATCACCCGCAACGGTGGCGGCGACCAGTATGTCTATTGGCAAGTGACACGCGGTGCCGAGCGAGGTAGGAACCACGCACCGCTGCCGGATGTTCCCCGCACGGTGTTTGCCTTCTGCGCGCCGCTGCCCGTCGCACCTGCCGCTGTTCTCGAAAACGGAGTGACGTGCATTACTACCAACGACACCCGTTGGGCGCGCTGCGATATCAAATCGGTCTCACTCCTCGCGAACGTGTTGCTGCGCCAACTCTCGGTGGATGCCAACGCCGCGGAAACGATACTCATGCGGGACGGCGACCTCATGGAGGCCTCCGCCTCCGCCGTGCACGTGGTCATCGATGGAGAGATCCGCACGCCGCCGCGCTCACAGAAGATCCTCCCCGGGACCACCCGCAGCGTCATGGAGGAAATGGCTTCGCGCGCCGCCATCTCCTTCCGCTCCACCCGGGTAAGCGAGTCGGACCTGCGCGGCGCGGACGAAGTCTGGATATCCGCGGCAACCCGGG
>CAZDTG010000262.1:0-4903 GCA_964508005.1 uncultured Steroidobacteraceae bacterium | reverse complement strand
TTGAGGTAGGTATAGCCGTGAAGCGCTTGATCAGCACCAATTCGTTGGCCTGGATGATTGCCGTAGCCGGGACACTGGCCGTCTCACCGGCGTGGGCCGAGCTCAAGATCGGTGTCGTCGATTACGGCAAGCTCATGGAAGAATCGCCGCAGGCGAAGACCGTCGTGGAGGCCATCCGCACGGAATTCACGCCACGCCAACGGGATCTGCAGAATCAGCAGCAGGCTCTGAAAACCAAGGAAGACAAGCTTCAGAAAGACGGCGCGACGATGACCGAGGACCAGCGCCAGCGTTCCGAGAAGGAGCTGCGCGACAGCTACCGCGATCTCTCCCGCAAGCAGCAGGAGGTGCAGGACGATTTCAACGCGCGCCGCAACGAGGAGATGTCCCGTCTGCAGCGCACGCTGATCGAGGAGGTTCGTGTTTACGCCAAGGCGCAGAATTTCGATCTGGTGATCGCGGATGGCGTCATCTATTCGACACCGACGCTCGACATAACGCCGGCCATCCTCACCGCTCTGCAGTCCCATGCGCCTGCCGCCGGGAAGACGTCCACGACGACGCCGGCACCGAAGCCGCAGGGGCACTGAGCGTAGGGCCCGTCGGGGAGACCCTCCAGCTCTGTACCATCGATATGGCTCTCTCCCTTGGGGAACTCGCTGTTCGGTTCGGCTGCGAACTGCGCGGCGACCCCGACACGTGCGTCGACCACGTGGCGACGCTGACAGGCGCCGACGGGCGTTCCCTGTCTTTTCTGGCCAACCCCCGTTACAAGGCGCAGTTGGCGCAGACGCATGCCGCCGTGGTCGTGCTGGACAAGGCTTCCGCCTCGGATTGCCCCACGGCGGCACTGATCTGCGCAAACCCCCATGCGGCTTTCGCGCGTATCGCCGCCCTGCTGCATCCCCATCCACACGGGCCCGCGGGGATCCACGCATCGGCGATCGTTGCTGACAGCGCTCGGATCGACCCGACCGCGCACGTAGGCCCGTTATGCGTGATCGGCGAGCGCGTCCTCATTGGCCCCCGGACCTTCGTTGGACCGCACTGTGTCCTGGAGGACGAGGTGACGCTCGCGGAGGACATTTATCTGGCTGCGCGGGTAACACTGTGCCGGTTGGTCCAGATCGGCGCCCGCACCATCGTGCAGCCGGGCGCGGTGATCGGCGGCGACGGCTTCGGGTTCGCGCCGGAGCGGGGCCGCTGGATCAAGGTACCGCAGGTGGGCACCGTGCGCGTCGGCCCGGACGTCGAAATCGGCGCCAACACGACGATCGATCGCGGCGCCGTGGAGGATACGATCATCGAGGAGGGCGTGAAGCTCGACAACCTCATCATGATCGCCCACAACGTGCACATCGGCGCGCACACGGCCATCGCCGCCCTGACCGGGGTCTCCGGCAGCACGACGATCGGCAAGCGCTGCCAGATCGCGGGAGAGGTCGCGATCGGCGGCCATCTCACGATTTGTGACGACGTCGTGTTTCTCGGCACCACCATGGTGAGCCATTCGATCACCGAGCCCGGCGTATACTCGAGCGGCATTCCGCTCGAGAAGGCAACTGTCTGGCGCCGGATGGTCGCGCGCTTCAAGCGTCTCGACCGCCTCGAAGCCCGCATCAAGAAACTCGAAGGCGACTCAGGCGCTCCGCAGCAGGAAGAGGATGATGACTGACCCGATGCAACTCGATATCAACGAGATCCTGCGGTACCTGCCGCACCGTTATCCTTTCCTGCTCGTCGACCGCGTCCTCGAGTGCCGTCCGGGGGAGACCATCCGCGCGCTGAAGAACGTCACCTACAACGAGCCGTTCTTTCCGGGCCACTTCCCGGGCCGGCCGGTCATGCCCGGTGTCATCATCATCGAGGCGCTCGCGCAGACAGCGGGCATCCTCGCCTTCGCCAGCGTGAACACGATTCCGACCGAGCAGACCCGCTTCTATTTCGTCGGCATCGACAAGGCGCGCTTCCGCAAGCCGGTCGTCCCCGGCGACCAGCTCATTCTCAACGCGACGGTGCTGCGCTCTCTCAGGGGCATCTGGAAGTTCGAGACGAGCGCCCATGTCGGCGATACCGAAGTGGCACACGCGGAAATGATGGTGGCGCCGGAGACGGGGAAGTGATCGACGCGAGGGCGATCGTCTCGCCGCAAGCGCAGCTCGCGACGGATGTTACGGTAGGGCCGTTTTCGATCATCGGACCGGATGTCCAGATCGGAGCGGGTACCGTGGTCGGGCCGCATGTCGTCATCAACGGACCGACGGTCATCGGTGCGCACAACCACATCTTCCAGTTCGCCTCCATCGGCGATGCGCCGCAGGACAAGAAATACAAGGGCGAGCCCACCCGGCTGGAAATCGGCGACCGCAACGTCTTCCGTGAGAATTGCACGGTCAACCGCGGCACGACGCACGACAAGGGTGTCACGCGCATCGGCAGCGACAACCTGTTCATGGCGTACTCGCACGTCGCTCACGACTGTATGGTTGGCAACAAGACGGTGTTCGCCAACTGCGCCGCGTTGGGCGGCCACGTCGAGATCGGCGACTGGGTGATCCTCGGCGGGCTGACTGCGGTGCATCAGTTCGTGAAGATCGGCGCGCATGCGTTTCTCGCTGGCGGCGCCATCGTGCAGCGCGACGTCCCTCCCTACATCATGGTCGCCGGCAACCCCGCGACGCCCCACGCTGTGAACTCCGAAGGCTTGAAGCGCCGCGGCTTCACCGAAGAGCAGGTCCGCAACGTGCGAGATGCCTACCGCACCCTCTATCGCTCCGAGCTCAAGCTCGCTGACGCGCTGGACAAGTTGCGCGCCCTCGGCGCCACGCGGCCGGAGATCCGGGTGTTCGTGGATTTCATCGGGGCTTCGACCCGCAGCATCGTGCGATGAGCGCGCCGGCCAGGCCGGGTGCGCTCGCGGTTTGCAATGACTCTGCTTCCGGGTTTGCGCCGTTACTTCCACCGCGTGAATGAATCGCACGAGCGCGAATTGAGGCCGCTACGTGCGGTGGCATGATCGATGAGCTCGGCACCAGAACCTCTGCGCGTTGGTATCGTCGCCGGCGAGTCTTCTGGCGACCAACTTGGCGCGGCTCTCATCACGGCCATGCGTGCGCAGGTCCCGGACGCGCAATTCTTCGGGATGGCCGGGCCAAAGATGATTGCCGCGGGCTGCGACGCTTGGGCCGCCTCGGAAGAGATCGCCGTCATGGGCCTGACGGAGGTTCTTCCGCATCTGCCGCGGCTGATTCGCCTGCGCTCTTCTTTGGTCGCTCGCTTCCGCGCCGCGCGGCCACACGTCTTCGTCGGCATCGACTCGCCTGCCTTCAACCTCGGGCTCGCCAAAAAACTTCGCACCGCGGACTGCAAGACGGTGCAGTACGTGGCGCCCCAGGTGTGGGCTTGGCGCCAGGGGCGCGTCCGGGGCATTGGCCAAGCCTGCGACCTTGTGCTGTGCCTGCTCCCATTCGAGACCACGTTCTATGAGCGCCGCGGTGTCCGCGCGGCCTTCGTGGGCCATCCGCTCGCGGATCAGATTCCGCTGGAGGTCGACAAGGATGGCGCACGTCGCGCGCTCGGAATCGATGCTGGAGCGACCCTCGTCGCATTGCTACCCGGCAGCCGCCTCGGCGAAGTCGACCGGCTCGGGGCGGACTTCGTTGGCGCTGCGGCGTGGATCGCCGAACGGCGGCCAAACATCCAGTTCGCGGCTCCGATGGCGTCGCCGCGCGTACGTCAGGCGTTCGAGAGAAAAATCGCGGAAGTCCCTCACGCGCCTGGGATCAATGTCTTTGACGGGCAGGCGCAGCGCGTCCTCGCCGCCGCGGACGCGGTCATCGTAGCCTCCGGAACCGCGACTCTCGAAACTTTGCTCTCGCGCCGGCCAATGGTGGTGGCGTATCGTCTCGGCGCAATCACGGCATTCCTGCTGCGCGGACTGGGGCTCGTCAAGGTGCCATATTTTTCGCAACCCAATCTTCTCGTCGGCCGCCGACTGGTCCCGGAGTTCCTGCAGGAGCAAGTGACAGGCGCCTCCCTCGGTGCCGCACTTCTTCGCGAGCTCGACGACCGCGAATTCCTGAGCGAGCTGCAGCGCGAATTCCGCGCCGTGCACGAAACCCTACGCTGCGGCGGCGCGGCGCGCGCGGCATCCGCGATTCTGGAATGTGTGCGAGGCGGCACGCCTGCAGATGGCCCGCGCGAGAGCGTCACGCAAAACTCCATTCCGAACGCACCCGGCTCGCGCGATAGCGCGGCCGGCGACGGCGGCTCGCACGGGGGCGGCGCATGATGTTTGTTGACGCTCGCGCGCTCGGAAGGGCCCCATGAAGCTCATGCGAGCACGCGTGCAGCGCCCCGCACGCATCGCTGGCGTCGACGAAGCGGGCAGGGGACCTTTGGCTGGCCCGGTCGTGGCCGCTGCCGTCATCCTGAATCCGCGCCGCCGTATCGATGGCCTTGCAGATTCCAAGGTCCTGCCACCCGAAGAGCGCGAGCGTCTCGCCCCGTTGATCCGCACCCGCGCGCTGGCCTGGGCGGTTGCCTGGGCCGACCGCGACGAAATCGACAGCCTCAACATCCTGGGCGCTACTTTTCTTGCAATGCGGCGCGCTCTGTTGGGTCTGCCCGTGTGCCCGACGCATATCCAGATTGACGGCAACCAGCTGCCGCGCATCGACGACCTGAATCTCGGCTGCACCGTCGAGGCTATCATCGAAGGTGATGCCAGCGTCGCGGCGATCAGCGCAGCGTCCATCCTGGCGAAAACCTGCCGCGATGCCATGATGCAGCAACTGGATCGCTGCTATCCCGGCTTTTACCTCGGCGCCCACAAGGGCTACAGCACGCCCGCGCACCTCGAAGCGCTGCGGTGCCGCGAGCCTTCTCCCTTGCATCGGCGCTC
>CAZDTG010000261.1:0-4906 GCA_964508005.1 uncultured Steroidobacteraceae bacterium | reverse complement strand
TCATTGCCCGATGAGCTCCTGTGCGAATTCTGCGATGCAATGCTCCCGCACGCCGCCGGCATGAGCGCGGGACACATTTCGCGGCAATTGCGCTCGAATTTCCCTAACGCATGAAATTGGACTCCACCAACTCCAGCACATCTCCCGTGCGACCGCCGAGCACGGCTTTGGTGGAATACAGGGCGGTGCCGAGCACCTGCCCGAGCTCGACCTTCGGTGGCATCACCAGCTCCATGCGATTGACCTTGACATCCAGCAAGGCGGGACCCGGGTGAGCGAGAAAGGCGGTGACGGCCTGCTCGAGATCCTCGTTACGCTCGACACGCCAGCTCTGGAACCCGACGCACGCGGCAAGTCCGGCGAAGCTCGGGTTGTCCAGGCGAGTGAACGCATCCAACAGGCCCTCGACCTTCATTTCGAGCTCGACGAATCCCAGCGTGCCGTTGTTGTAGACCACGACCTTGATGGGAATATTTTCCTGAACCGCCGTCAGCAGATCCCCGAGCAGCATCGCCAGGCCGCCATCGCCGCTCAGTGAGATCACCTGGCGAGACGGCAGAGCCTTCTTGATCCCCAGCGCCTGAGGCATGGCGTTGGCCATGGTTCCATGCAGAAGGCTGGTGAGCGTTCGACGCCTGCCGTTCACACGGATGTGGCGTAACATCCACACCATTGGAGTGCCGCCGTCGGCCGTGAATATCGCGTCGGCATCCGCGTGTTCGTCCAGCAGGCGCGTGAGCCGCTGCGGATGAATCCTGTCGCTGCGGCCTACCCGCTCCTGATGCACCCGGTCTTTCATGACCTCGCCGTACTCCTCGAGACACCGGTCGAGAAAATCCCGCTCCTTTCGGGCGCCCAGTCGGCTCTGAAGCGCATCGAGAGTAGCGCCGATGTCGCCTACGACGCCGATATCGACCGGATGCCGGCGCCCCAAATGGGTGGCGTCCAGATCGACCTGGATGACCCGCGCATGTATCGGATAGAATTGTCGCCACGCGAAGTCGCAGCCAAGCAGCACGAGCGTGTCGCATTGGGTGATCGCGTTATAGCCAGCCCTCGACCCGAACACGCCAGTCATGCCTACGTTGTAGGGATTCTCGGGCTCGACGAAGTCCTTCGCGCGGGAGGTGTGGACCATGGGCGCCTGCAACGTGTCACAAAGGCGGATGACCTGGCTACGTGCGCCCTCGCATCCGGCCCCGGCGTAGACGGTCACGCGGGTTCCCTCGTCCAACATCGCCCCGATGCTGTCCAGCTCCGGATCACTCGGACGTATGAGTGGAGCGGGCCTGTGGACGTGGTAGGCCGGCCCGTCCTCTACTTCCAACGCGCTCAAGTCACCCGGGACGATGAGGACGGCGACTCCTCTGCGGGTCAGTGCGGCTTGCGCCGCGAGCGTCGTCAGTCGGCGCGCCTCGCCGGGATTGTGGAGCATTTCGCAAAAAACGCTGCAATTGCGATAGATCGGCTTGAACTCCACCTCCTGGGGGAAGTCGATCCCGAGCTCATGAGTGGGGACCTGGCTCGCGATGAGTACGAGCGGAACCCGGTTACGTTGCGCCTCGTAGATGCCGTTGATGAAGTGCAGGCTGCCCGGTCCGCAGCTGCCGGCGCATACGGTAAGCTGTCCTGTGATGTAGGCGTCGGCCCCCGCGGCGAAGGCTCCTGCCTCCTCGTGGCGCACATGCACCCACTCCATGTCTTTGCGCCGGATCGCATCGGTGATCTGGTTCAACGTGTCCCCGACCACCCCGTAGCAGCGTTTCGCGCCCGCCGACTGCAGGGCATCGATGATGATATCCGCGACCTTGAGTTTTGCCATGACGATCCGCCCGTCAGCCCCCGAAGCCGCCGTTCTTCGTCGTCAACAGGGGCGGGTTGGCGGGATCGCCGGAGATAGTAGGGAGCTCACCCTTCGCCATGGTCATCAGCAGTGCCTTGACGCCGGGCATGGCTTCCGAAACCGGCGCGTCCTCGCCCACGATGGCAATCAGCAGGCCCTCATCCCAACCGGGAGAAGGCGTCAGGTTCTCGAATCGCCTGGGAACGCCGGGTGGGAATGAGATCGTGTCATAGGGCTCGAGATCGACGAACTCCTCGTGCGCAGGAGTCTCCTCCCAGATGAAGCGCCAGGTGCCCTGCAGCGGTATGAAGGTCTCATTCGTGTTGTGGTTGTGCATGACCGGGCCGTTGCGGGGCTTTGACTTGAGGAAGCCGACGCTGAAGCCGGCCTTTGGCGCGATCAACGCGGGAGTGTCATCGCCGACCGGATTGACGGACTCGACGCCCTCGGGCGGATCGAAGCCGAACACGTTGAGGATGGTCTTTTGGTGGCCTTTGATCTCGCTATCCGGCAGCCCCGTTGCCGCGCCGTGCAGATCCTTGAAGCGGGCCACGTACTTTTGCAACAACTCGGCCCGGGAAACCCATCGAACTGGCAGCATGGAATCCTCCTAACTCGGTTTGGGTGGGATGAACTCAACTTGCTCCAAGGCGGCGGCCGACGAGCTCGGCGAACTCGGCGGGCCGCTGTATCGCCGGCATGTGACCTCCGCCGGTCACCGCGTGAAGCTCCGCGTTCGCGTAACGGGAGCGCAGAGCGTTGCGCATCCCGGCGGGGACCATGGGATCCTGGTCGTCATCGACGACCATCACGCGGGAATCTGGAATCGGTGGCCGTTCGAGGGGCTCGGCGCCCATCAATAGCAGCAGCCGGGATTTGTAGTTGGTCACGCTTTGGACCGGTCCCACGAGTGCGGCCATGACCGCCTGCAGGGACGCCACACCCGGATCGTCAGCGGGCGCTTCAAGCAAAGCCGCGAGATTCTTACGAACCAGGCTGCCAGCGTCCATCGCGGCAAGGGTCGCCGCAGGAGGCTGTTTGGCAAGGAACGGTCGAGGATCGTAGAAACCGTTGGCGATCAGAAGTTGATCCACGCGCCCCGGATAGGCGAGCGCGAAGGCCTGGGCCAGGTACCCGCCAAGAGAGGCGCCCAGGATGTGAACCCGGTTGAGATGCAGTGCGTCGAGGAATGCGGCGGTAGCCGCTGTCATCTTCCCAGTATCGTCGATGTCCGGGGCTTCGACTGTCACGATCGGCAGAGCCGCTCCTAACCTGAGCGCCGCATCGAAGAAAACGTCCCCCCCGCCCTGAATGCCCGGGAGCATCAACAGCGTCGTCGCTTGGGGTCCTTGGCCCGGTGTGCGCCGGAACGCCCAGACGGCACCGGCGGCTCTTAGGGACAAGCGCGGAAAGCTGCGTTGGAACAGCGCAAGACGATCCAGAGTCCTGCCTCGCAGGGTACGATCGTGCGGGCGATCGTGTGAAGTTTGTTCTGCCATTGGCGAATTCTGGCCTCCGGCGATCCCCGTCCATAGTAAAAATCGGTCATGCGCAAGAGAAAGACGGTCGAAGGGTCAGTCAGGACTCGGTCAGAGGCCAACCATGAGGCCCGACGGTGAGGTGTCCGCGAGCTCGCGAAAATCCTTGTCGAGATGCGCCTCATCGAAATAGCCAGCGCACTGGGCGACATACGTCCAATTCACGTCGGGCCTTGCCACTTTTGCGGCAATCGCAACATTCAGGCGGATGATGCGCGCATAGGTCTTTGGGGGGATACCCACCCGCCGGGTGAACAGTCGGCCAAATTGTCGCGACGACAGGTTCGATGCCCGTGCGAGGTCGTCAACTCTAGCGGTGCCTCCGGCGCACAACAGTCTCGTCGCTGCCGCGGCAATCGGATCTGATTTGCATGGCGGCACACGCCTCAGCAGATCCTCTTCTATCACCGCGACGCGCCCGGCGAGCGTCGCCTCAGCACCCAGGCGATCATAGAGTTGCCTGGCCCCAGCAGCCCCCCAGAGATTTTCAGCGCCGAGTCCAATGTCGGTCAACTCAATCATCGGTATGCCGAAGAGCGCGTGCAGCGCTGTGGGCGCAAACTCCACAGTGAACATGTCGAGTTGCCCTGACACCAGCACATCAAATCGTCGCTGTGTCAGAGGGCCGGTAACCATCATTTTGGGTACGCCGCCACTGCGTTTCCGTGTGACGCTCCTGTCGGGAACGTCAGAGGGCGGAAGATGAAAATACAGTATGCCCGGCGGCTGTCCGCTGGGCAGGAGCTCGAAGCTTCGCCGAGGGCGTGTGTCGCTGACCGGGCATCGTGTGTCCAGGTTGCGACCCGATCTCTGTTCGAGCACGATCGACGGCGTGAAATAGAAGTACAATGTGACTTGCGGCCGTGCTGTGACCGGAACGCGCAAGCGTAGATCGCCTTGGCAGGCCCGACGCATTTGATATCCGCGCACAAACCTGGCCAGGCGCGGGTGAGGTGAATGGCCTGACGTCGTGATCATCGGCTCCTCCGTGGCATGGCAGGTCATGGCCGCTTATTCATCAGAGGCGCCGTTAAGTTAGACCATACCTGCCTCGATACGGGCGCGACCTCTTCCGCGTGTGACTGGCTTCCCGATTGCACATAGGCGGCCAAACCGTAGATCGTGTCGTTAGCGATTCGCGCTGCCCGACATCCGAGTCTCCGATGATGGTAAGCACCGGGCCGAAGATCTCCTCGCGTGCGATGAGACCTTGGTAAAGGCATCGGTGCAAGAATGATCGCACGGCAAGGTGACTTGGAATTGTACTTCCGTACCCTGCTTTATACTTTTGTGCGGTTAGCTGAGCCGCGGAGATAAGGGCCGGCCAGGGATTCCGTGCGGCCCGACGTAGGGCTCATGTTTCACACCCGCTCTCCTGCCTGTGTCGCCGCAGCCTGTCCACTGAAGAGCGCCAGCATGTGCGTATTGAAATGGTCAACGAGACTATGCTCGCCGCGACCTGCGTTGTTTCGCATGGGCTTTGCAGCCTCAATCACGATCTCGTTTACGTCGGTGCCGAGCACCT
>CAZDTG010000260.1:0-4958 GCA_964508005.1 uncultured Steroidobacteraceae bacterium | reverse complement strand
CCAGCATGCCGCTGATCAACTCCCGTGCGCCCGGATCGTCGTCCACCACCAGCAGACGCAATCCCGTCAACATCGCGGGGGTGACCATTCCGCCGGCCGGCGCATCCGTCGCCCGGGACACGAGGCTCGCCTCTCGCGCCGGCAGGCGCACGATGAAGCGCGCTCCCTTGCCCTCGCCAGCGCTCTGTGCCTCCGCGCTCCCGGCGTGCAGCTCGACCAGATGCCGCACGATCGCGAGTCCCAGGCCCAGCCCGCCGTGCCGGCGGCTGATCGAGCCGTCTTCCTGGCGAAAGCGATCGAACACCAGGGGCAGGAACTCGGGCTTGATCCCCTGGCCGCTGTCGGCGATGCTGATTTCGACCTCGCCATTGCGGCGCGCGAGGCAGACCTCGACGTGGCCGCCGGCATCCGTGAACTTGATGGCGTTGGAAAGGAGGTTGCAGACGACCTGTTGCAGCCTTGCGAAATCGCCCCGAACCGTTCCGGCGCCGATGTCCAGCAGCGGCACGATCTTCAGCCCCTTGGCCTGCGCGGCCGGATGCATGGTTTCGAGAGCCGCCTCGACCACGCGCCGGGGATCGACCGTGACCAGCTCCAGCGCGACCTTGCCAGTCACGATGCGTGACACATCGAGCAGATCCTCGATGAGCCGCTTCTGCGCGCGCGCATTGCGCTCGATCGTCTCCAGCGCCCGCTCCTGGGTGGCCTCATCCAGGCGCCGCGTCCGCAACAGGGTGATCCAGCCGAAGATGGCGTTCAGCGGGGTGCGCAGCTCATGCGACATGGTCGCGAGGAACTCGTCCTTCAAGCGGCTCAACTCTTCCGCTTCCGCCCGCAGTACCTTCTCGCGCGCGAGGAGGGCTTCGCGCTCGGCTTCGGCGCGCAGCCGCTCTGCAATCTCGGCGTGCAGGCGCTCGTTGCTCTTCTGCAGCTCCGCCGTGCGCTCCGTGACCCGCGTTTCGAGCTCCTGGTTCGACAGAGCGAGGGCGACGCGAGCCTCGTAGAGATCCACGAACACCCGCACTTTCGTGCGCAGCACCGGCGCGATGACGGGCGAGAGTATGTAGTCGACCGCGCCGAGCTCGTAGCCCCGCGCGGTCTGCATCTCGTCCGCGTAGCTGGTGATGAAGATGATGGGCGTATGCCGCCCGTTCTTGTGCCGGCGCACGAGGTTGGCCGTCTCGAGTCCGTCGATGTCGGGCATGTTGACATCGAGAAGAATGACCGCGAACTCGCCTTCGAGGACGCGTTTCAACGCCTCGGTCCCGGAGCGCGCCTCGACGATCTGGGCGTCGAGATCCTCGAGCAGGGTCCGGTAGACGAGCAGCTTCTCGGGAAGGTCGTCGACGATGAGAATGCGCGCGCGCGGATGTGACACGTTCAATCCTTCAGCCAGGCGCGCAAAGCGGCGAGCAGGTCCTGCGTGTTGACCGGCTTGGAGAGGTAGTCCCAGGCGCCCGCCGCGATGCATTTCTCGCGGTCCCCCTTCATGGCCTTCGCGGTCACCGCAATGATGGGCAGCTCCTGCCGTTCGGGAATTTTGCGGATCTCCTGGATGGTGGCGATGCCATCGATCTCGGGCATCATGATGTCCATGAGGACGACGTCGATCGACGGATCCTGCAGGACGTGTTGGACGGCTTCGCGGCCGTTGTCGGCGGAGATCACTATCATGCCCTGTTCGTCGAGGACGGTGGCAAGCGCGAAGATGTTGCGCATATCGTCGTCGACGATGAGAACCTTGCGCTGCGCGAGGGCCTGCTGCGATTCACTCAAAGACTCGAGCTCGTGGCGCGCCTTCTCGCCGAGCGAGTCGAGCTTGCGGTGGAGGAAGAACGTCGTCTGCTCGAGGAGGCGCTCGCGCGAGGGCGCCTCGCGGAGCGTGAGACGGTCTTTGAACCGTAGCCGGAATTCCTCGTAGCGCGTCTCGGAGCGATCCGCCCCGTAAAACACGACGGCAGGCTGTCGCAGTCCGGTGCCGTCATCACTCAGCAGCGGCTCGCACTCCTCGGGATCCAGTGCGGGCGCACCAGGGCCGACGACCACGCAGTCGATGGGTTGCGCCAGCAGGATGCGGCTCGCGAGAGCCGCGCTGGCGATCGGGAAGATGCGGACATCGGCGCCCGCGAGCAGGTCCACGATTTCATCCCGCTCCGGGGAATCCGACATCAGGATCAGCAGGTGCCGCTCCGGACGGGTCACGAACCGATGCAACTCCCCGAGAGCGCCGTCGAGAGCCTCCTTGGACTGCAGCGGCTTGGGGATGAAGCCGGCAGCGCCTGCCTCGAGCGATTGCGCGCGCGCTTCGTCCGTCGAAATGACGCACACCGGGATATGACGTGTCGCCAGGTGGTTCTTCAGCCTGTTGAGCACCCTCCAGCCGTTCATAT
This sequence comes from uncultured Steroidobacteraceae bacterium, assembly GCA_964508005.1. GTDB lineage: Bacteria > Pseudomonadota > Gammaproteobacteria > Steroidobacterales > Steroidobacteraceae > 13-2-20CM-66-19. Next base: position 2,568 of record CAZDTG010000260.1, on the reverse strand, counting down.
CCGGGAGATGCAGATCGAGTGTCACGGCGTCCGGCTCGAAATGCCGGGTCAATTCCAGCGCGCCGGCGGCGAGTGTGGTGACCAGCCCCTTGAAGCCCTTCTCGCGCGCGCCCTCCAGCAGCACTCGCGCGAACGCGAGATCATTCTCGACGATGAGCAGCACGCGATCCCCGGGCTGGATCGAGTCGCGATCATCCTGCGCTTCGTTCAGCGCCACCGGCTCCTGCTCACGCTCTTCGTCGGCCTCCGCCACTGCGGGGGGCACGTGGAACACGCCTTCGAGGATATCGGTCAGCTCGACATTCGGCGCCCTGACGGCCATCTCCGCGGCCGTGCGCTGCCGCGTGGCGCGCGAGCCGATGTAGGTCTGGGGGATGTACAGGGTGAAAATGCTGCCCTTGCCGGGTGAGCTGACGAGCCGGATCTCGCCGCCGAGCAGCTTCGACAACTCGCGGCTGATGGCGAGCCCGAGGCCCGTGCCGCCGTACTTGCGGCTCGTGCTGCCGTCGGCCTGTTGAAACGCTTCGAAGATGATCTGCTGCTTGTCCGCGGAAATCCCGATGCCGCTGTCGCTCACCGAGAACGCCAGCACCTCGTGCGCCCGCTCGAGCTCCTCGTTTTCCGGTCCCCAGCCGCCATCGGCATGATCGATGGTGAGCGTCACCTGGCCGCGATGCGTGAACTTGAAAGCATTCGACAGGAGGTTCTTGAGAATCTGCTGCAGCCGCTTGGCATCCGTCACGACGGACTTCGGCAGCTGCTCCCCGAGCATGACCACGAAGCCGACGCTCTTCGCCTCGGCCACGTGCCGGAAGTTGCGCTCGACGTACTGCTGCAGGTCATCGAAGTGCAGCTCGCTCACATCGACGACCACGGTGCCGGACTCGATCTTCGACAGGTCGAGAATGTCGTTGATGAGCATCAGCAGGTCGTTGCCCGCCGAATGGATGGTGCGGGCGAACTCGACCTGTCGCGAGGAGAGGTTGCCGTCGGCGTTGCGCGAGAGCTGGTCCGAGAGGATCAGCAGGCTGTTGAGCGGCGTACGCAGCTCGTGCGACATGTTGGCGAGGAACTCGGATTTATACTTCGAGGTCAGCGCCAGCTGCTTGGCCTTTTCCTCCAGCGCCTGGCGCGCCTGCTCGACCTCGCTGTTCTTGCGCTCCACCTCCTGGTTCTGGTGCGCGAGCAGCTGCGCTTTCTCCTGCAGCTCCTGGTTGGTCTGCTGCAGCTCGTGCGCGAGGGACTGCGACTGCTGCAGCAGGTTCTCCGTGCGCATGTTGGCTTCGATGGTGTTGATCACCACGCCGATGCTCTCGGTGAGCTGATCGAGCAGGCCCTGGTGCGCGGAGCTGAAGCGCTCGAGCGAGGCGAGCTCGAGTACGCCCTTCACCTGCCCCTCGAACACGACCGGCAGCACGAGAATGTCCTGCGGCGGGCACAGCGACAGGCCTGACGAAATGCGGATGGCCTCGGTCGGCACGCCGTGCATCAGGATCTTCTGCTTGTCCACCGCGCACTGGCCGACCATGCCTTCGCCGAGCTCGAACTCCTTGCCGTGAGCGCCGCGTCCCGCGGAGGCGTAGCTCGCCAACAGGCGCAGCTTCTGCCCGGTGCCGCCGCCGTCGAGCACGTAGAACTCCGCCTGCTGCGCGCCGACAACCGGGGCGAGCTCGGACAGGATCACCTGTCCGACGGCGAGCAGATCCTTCTGGCCCTGCAGCATGCGGCTGAACTTGGCGAGATTGGTCTTGAGCCAGTCCTGCTCGGTATTCTTGTGCGTCGTGTCCTTGAGATTGCGGATCATCTCGTTGATCGTGTCCTTCAGGGCCGCGACCTCGCCCTGCGCCTGCACGGTGATGGACCGTGTCAGGTCGCCCTGGGTCACCGCCATTGCGACTTCGGCGATCGCGCGCACCTGCGTCGTCAGATTCGCGGCCAGCTGGTTGACGTTCTCGGTCAGCCCTTTCCAGGTGCCCGAGGCGCCGGGCACTTTCGCCTGGCCGCCGAGCTGGCCCTCCACACCTACTTCACGCGCGACGCCCGTCACCTGCTCCGCGAACGTCGCCAGCGTGTCTGTCATGCCGTTGATCGTCTCGGCGAGCTCGGCGATCTCGCCCTTGGCATCGACTTTCAGTTTCAGCTTCAAGTCGCCGTTGGCGACGGCCGTCACGACTTTCGCGATGCCGCGCACCTGGCTGGTGAGATTGCTCGCCATCAGATTCACGTTGTCGGTGAGGTCCTTCCACGTGCCCGACACGCCTTCCACCCGCGCCTGCCCGCCGAGGCTGCCCTCGGTACCGACCTCGCGCGCGACGCGAGTCACCTCCGCAGCGAACGAGCGGAGCTGGTCGACCATCGTGTTGATGGTGTCCTTGAGCTCTTCGATCTCGCCCTTGACATCGACGGTGATCTTCTTCGACAGGTCGCCCGCCGCGACCGCGGTCGTCACTTCAGCGATGTTGCGGACCTGGCCGGTGAGATTGCCGGCCATGAAGTTGACACTCTCGGTGAGATCCTTCCAGGTGCCCGACACGCCCTTGACGTCCGCCTGGCCGCCGAGGATGCCCT
>CAZDTG010000259.1:0-4969 GCA_964508005.1 uncultured Steroidobacteraceae bacterium | reverse complement strand
GAGAGCCGCGGCGCGCAGGCGCGCGAGGATTATCCGCACCGCGATGACCAGAACTGGATGAGGCACACGCTAGTGTGGGTGGAGGGGCCGGGACGAGTCCGGTTCGACTACCGGCCCGTGCACCTCAATACGCTGACGAACGAGGTCGAGACCATTCCGCCGAAGGCGCGCACGTACTAACTCGTATGGCCGCACGGGAACGTATAAATCCATGACTGAGTTCCGACTCCCCCCCAACTCCCGGATCCGCAAGGGCATCACCCACAAGGCGCCCCCCGGCGCCGCGGAGGTCCGCACCTTCCGCATTTATCGCTTCGATCCGACCTCGGGCGAGAACCCCCGCGTCGACACCTTCGAGCTGGACCTCAAGAGCTGCGGGCCGATGGTGCTCGATGCGCTCATTCAGATCAAAGGCAGCATCGATTCGACGCTCACGTTCCGGCGCTCCTGCCGCGAGGGCATCTGCGGCTCGTGCGCCATGAACATCGACGGCGTGAACCGCCTGGCCTGCACCACCTCGATGCTGGACCTGAAAGGCGAGATCAAAATTTATCCGCTACCGCATATGCCGGTAGTGAAGGACCTCGTCCCCGACCTCACGACCTTCTACGCGCAATACGCATCGGTGAAGCCGTGGCTGCAGGCGCGCACGCCGGCACCTCCCGACAGCGAGCGGCTGCAGTCAAAGGAGGACCAGGAAAAGGTCGACCGGCCGGCTGCCTGCATCCTGTGCGCCTGTTGCTCGACCGCCTGCCCGAGCTACTGGTGGAACAGTGACCGGTTTCTCGGTCCCGCGGCGCTGTTGGCCGCCTATCGCTGGATCATCGACAGCCGGGATGAGTCCACCGGCGCGCGCCTCGACGAGCTGGAGGATCCCTTCCGCCTGTATCGCTGCCACACCATCATGAACTGCACGGACGTGTGCCCGAAGGATCTCAATCCGGCCCGCGCCATCGCCGAGATCAAGAAGATGCTGGTCGAGCGCCAGAGCTGAGCCGCCGCACCAACGAGCGACACACAGAGTGCACGCGAGCCAAAAATCCATGGACCATCAGCCTACGATCGTCAGCGCGCCGTCGGACGCCGAAGCACGACGCCTCCTGTGGCGCTGCCGCCGTGGCATGAAGGAGCTCGACATCCTCCTCGAGCGCTACGCACGACGCGAGTTACCCCAGGCGTCCCCGGGGCAACGGAGCGTCTTCGCGCGCTTCCTGGACCTGCCCGACCCCCTGTTGGTGGATTACCTGCTTGGGCAAGTGATTCCTCCCGAGGCCGAGCTGGCGGAGCTCGCCCTGCGTATCACAGCGCCAACTGCGCCGTCCGCTGCTCACGCCACCTATTCCCCGGAATCGATGGAATCGCCCGAACCTATGGCAGTCGCGGGCCCCCTCAGGCATGATCCGGCGCCAAAGAGGGCCCCTTGAGAGTCATACTCCGGGGACTGGCTGTTAGATCCGTCACATCCTTGCAATGGGCGCACAGTCCAGGGTTCCATTCCCGCCGCGGACCCTTCCCAGCGGCACGGTGCCTGAACTTTCCGAAAGTTTCAGGGTCTATTCTGGTCGCCGTGGAGCGACCTTCTGTCCAGGAGCAGGGGCGCCCATGAGCGCCGACGTAAGCGATCTCAGCCTCGTCCGCCGTGTGCAGCGCGGGGACAAGGGAGCATTTGATGCGCTGGTTCTCAAGTACCAGCACAAACTGGTCAAGTTGGTCATGCGTTACGTGCGCAACCCGGCGGAAGCCGAAGACATTGCCCAGGAAGCCTTCATCAAGGCCTACCGCGCCTTGCCCCAATTCCGTGGCGACAGCGCCTTCTACACCTGGCTCTACCGCATAGCCATCAACACCGCGAAGAACGCCGTGGTCTCCCGCGACCGCAGCCCCATCGAATATGACCTCGACCGCAACAACACCGATGAGTCCTACGACATGCAAGGCCGTATGAAAGATGCCGAGACGCCCGAGGGGCTCGTGCTGACGGATGAGATCCGCTCGACGGTGAACGCCGCGATAGACGCTCTACCTGACGATCTACGTACTGCCATCGTGCTACGCGAGCTCGAGGGGCTCTCCTACGAGGAGATTGCCGCGACGATGGATTGCCCGGTGGGCACAGTGCGCTCGCGCATCTTCCGCGCACGTGAAGCGATCGACCGCCGCCTGCGTGAGGTGTTCGAGGGCGGCCTGGGTCGTGTGGAGGAGCTGGGATGAACGAGGAACTCGACAGTCAGCTGTCCGCCATGTTCGACAACGAGTTGCCGCCCGCCGAATGCGAGCTGTTGGCGCGCCGCTTGTCGCGTGATGAGCAACTGAAGGCCCGCTGGGGCCGGTACGCGGTGATTGGCGCCACGATCCGCGCCGAAGGGGGTATGAGACTCAACGCCGTACTGGCGAGCCGCGTCAGCGCCGCGATCTCCTCTGAGCCCACCCTGGCTGCCAAGCCTGTGACTCAGTCGGGGAGACGCTGGGAAGGCCGCTGGTGGCAGCCTGTCGCCAGCGTCGCGGTGGTCGCCGGTGTGGCCGCGGTATCGATACTCTGGATGAGATCACGGGCTCCCGAAGCGGCCCCGACGTTTGCGCAGACCGCCGGGCCTGCTGTTGCGACAGTGGCCGCTTCCGCCACGGGTGGTCCCGCCACCGCCCCGGTCAACACGGGTGAGCCTGACAGTTACGTGGTCCCGAAGTCTCCCGGCCGCCGCCTGGTGGTCCCGAGCACCGAGCTCGCCAATTACGTCGTCGCGCACAGCGAGTTCTCCTCGCCCGTGACCCGGCGCAATCTGCTGTCGGCTTTCATGGCCAGCGAATCGGGAACCACCGGCACGTCCGCCGGGTCGGAGGAGCCAACCGAGGACGTGCAAGACGATGCGAAGAACACGCAGTAGCGAACGGGGCAACGCGCTCGCGCTGAGCAGCTTATTTACGCTCGCTCTGGCCGTGGCCGGCGCGGCGCTGGCGGAGGAGCCCGGAAAGTGGCTCGAGCGCATGAACCAGGCGCTCACGGCCCGCAATTACGACGGGACGTTCTCGCATTGGCAAGGGGGCCGGGTGGAGATGCTGCGCATCATCCACCGCGTGCAGAACGGCGCCGTATCCGAGCGTCTCGTCTCACTGGACGGCTCCGGACGGGAATTCATCCGCACCGGCTCGAACCTGGCCTGCTACCTCCCCGACAAGCGCACGGTGCTCGTGGAAAGCCGGCGGCCCGAAGAGTCGCTCCTGAGCGGCTTCCCCACCATCAACGACCAGACCGCGCGCTTCTACGACATCAAAGAGGTCGCGCAGACGCGCCTGCTGGGGCGCGACACTCACTACATCACGGTTTCGCCCAAGGACGAGTACCGTTACGGGTACCGCCTGTGGATCGACGAATCCACCGCCATGCCCCTGAAGACGCAGCTGTGCGATACGCACGGCCGCGTCATCGAGCAGGTCGTGTTCGCGAGCCTCACTCTCTCGTCCCGTATTCCGGACGCCGCGTTCAAGCCCGAAGTCTCGACCGAGGGTTTCCAATGGCTGCGCAGTGACGCCCCCAAGGACCCGGCCAAGGAGGCGATGGCCGACCCCGTGATCTGGGATGCTCTGAAGCTCCCGCCCGGTTTCAAGATGACGGTCCGCAAGGCGCAGACCATGCCGGGAGCGACGTCCCCGGTGGATCATCTGGTCTTCACGGACGGTCTCGCGTCCGTGTCGGTGTTCGTCGAAGCGACGCCGCAGGCCGCTGCGACCACCGGCGAGCCGCCCGTGAATGAGTCCGCCCGAGTCGGCTCATCATCCGCTTTCTCGACCTTCATCGATGGCCACAAGGTGACGGCGGTCGGCGAGGTGCCTCCGGCCACTGTCCGCTTCATAGCCAATTCCGTACAGGCCGGCCCCCATCATTAATGCGCTGCACGCTGCCCGTCTTACCGTGGTCCACCGCGACGACTGTGAGCTGTGCGATGAAATGTTGAGCGAGCTGGAAACGCTCGGCCGCACGCTGCCGCTCCCGCCCATCGAAGTAGTCGATGTCGACAGCGACCCCGTCCTGCAACGCCGCCATGGATTCGACGTACCCGTCCTTCTTCTGGACGGCACCGTTGTATGTCGCCACCGCCTCGACGCCGCCGAGCTGCGCCGCCTGCTGCGCACGAACGTCTGAGCAATGGTCGCCCCTGCGGCCCTCGACAGTCATCGCCAGCATCGGGCCGCGCCGAACCCACCCGCAGAGCCTAACCCCCCGGTAGCCCGGCGTGCGTTGATACGTATGTCCTCAACACCGGACCGGACCGCCATGGCAAATATCAATAAACATGCGCTCGCGTTGACGTTCGTCTCGCTCTGCGCGGCATCCGCCGCCACCGCCGCCGACCAGGACCTCTCAGTCACCATCTACGCCGACGACCTCGCGCTCGTGCAGGACCACCGGACCATCGATCTCAGCGGCGGCAAGCAACGCATCGAGTTCCAGAACGTCTCCGCGAAAATCCGTTCCGAGACCGTCTCGCTCGCGGCGCGCGATCTGAGCATCGTCGAGCAGAATTTCGACTACGACCTCCTGACCCCGGCGAAGCTGATGGAAAAAGCAGTCGGTCACGACGTCACCGTGGTGCGGACGAATCCCGGCAGCGGCGGCGAAACGCGCGAGCAGGCGACGGTGCTGGCGACGAACGGCGGCGTCGTGCTGAAAATCGGCGACCACATCGAAGTCCTGCGCGATGACGGCCTGCCGGCGCGAGTCATTTTCGACAAGGTCCCGGACAACCTGCGCGCGCATCCCACCTTGTCGGTCACGGTAATCGGCGCCCGCAGCGGGCCGGACCCCGTGACCCTGAGCTATCTCACTCCCGGACTCGGGTGGCGGGCGGACTATGTCGCGCTCTTCGACGAGGCCAGCTCGAAGATCGACGTACAAGGCTGGGTCACGCTCACCAACACCAGCGGCACCACCTACGACAACGCCAGGACACTGCTCGTTGCCGGCTCGCCGAGC
>CAZDTG010000258.1:0-5017 GCA_964508005.1 uncultured Steroidobacteraceae bacterium | reverse complement strand
TGGCCCGTCAGCGGACATGTGGTGGCGCGCTTCGGGGATACGCGTGCCGGGGGCGTGAAGTGGGACGGTGTCCTGGTGGCCACGGAGCGCGGGGCGCCCGTGAGGGCCGTCTATCAGGGACGGGTGATCTACGCCGACTGGCTCCCCGGTCTCGGGCTGCTCACCATCGTGGATCACGGGGACGGCTACATGAGCCTGTACGGTCATAACGAGCGGCTGTACAAGGCCGTGGGGGAAAAGGTGACCGCCGGGGACGCGATCGCCTCCGCGGGTGACAGCGGTGGCAGCTCGCGGCCCGTCCTGTACTTTGAGATCCGCAAAGGCGGCAAACCCGTAGATCCGCGGCCCTGGTTCAAGGCCGGGGAGCCCTAGGAACCCGGTTGCAGTGCTCCGGCGCGCGTCCCTGGCGGCGCCGCTGTGAAAAGCCGCAAGTTTTAGCGGCGGGCACCCAAAAAATTGCGTGAACCGCCAACTCGCTCAAGGTTCGGGGGCGACCAAAGCCTCATCGTGCATCACTGCCTGCCAAACTCTATCCGGTTGGCGCAAGAATGAGCTTGAAAAGGGGCCAGAACACGCCGAGCGCGGACTCCCGGGACGGTTTCGAGCCGTATGTACAGCTCATCAGGTCCCTGTTGCCCCGGGCATCGAGCGTCACGCTGTTCGATGCGAAGGGCGGTCTATGGTGGTCGAGCGAAATGGCCACCGGCCCCGACCTGTTCAACGCGGTCGACGACGCTCTGACCACGGCACGCACGGCCCCCGACAGCACGGGCCAACTGCGGGTGCTCGCGGGCAATCTCCCGGTCTATCTTTGTTGGCTCCGCAACGATGCGGCACGGCTGCTCGCCGTGCTCGCCGTGGTATGCCGGCCTGCCAGCGATCAGGATGCGGACGCCCGCAGCTTCTCCTTTGCGTACGCGCTGCTGCGCCCCGCGCTCGAGTGTCTGCGGCGCGACCTGATGGCGCGTGTCGCCATAGAAGAGCTCAATCGCAAACTCAGCACGCTCGATAAGGACCTCGAGCTGCTGTTGGCGAATGGAGCACCCGATCAGCCGTCCACCGGCGGCAGCGCGGACGACCTCAAGAGTATTCTCCAGCAGGCCGTCGAGCACCTGCGCGCGGCGACCGCGGCACTGATCGTCCCCGACAAGAGCATCGCGATGGTACGTTCGCGCAACGGCGACCGTCCGGCTGACATGCAGCTCGTCGCGCGCGCCCACCGTCAGCTCCTTTCGATGGCGCAGATGCGCCGTGAGCCTGTGATCATCAACAAGCTCGCGGCCAACAGCTCGTTGGGCATCCTGCCGTACCGGATCCTGTCCTGTCCGTTGCGCTCGATGTCCGGGCGAACGATCGGTGTGCTCGCGCTGTTTCGCGAGGACCTCGGCGAGAACTTCGTCGACCGGGACGCACGTCTCGGCGATATCCTCGCACGCAAGGCGGTCGGCATCGTGGAGAGCAGTTTCGATGCGCTCAGCGGCCTGTACACGCGGCCGGCCTTCGAGCAGCGCGTCCGCGGCGCCGTCGCGGATAAAAGCGGCGCACATGACTGGAGCGCCCTCTACATCGATGTCGACCAGCTGCACGTGATCAACGACAACTTCGGCATGCATGTCGGCGACACCGTGCTCGGGCAGCTCGGCGAGCTCGTGCGCCATCGACTGCCGCGTGGCGCTTTCGGAGCGCGCATCTCGGGTGATCGGTTCGCGCTGCTGTTGCCGACGCAGCTGGACGACGCGGAACGCTTCGCGGAGTCGCTGCGCGAGGGCGTCGAAAAACTCGGCCCCATGCACGGCGACTCGCGCCTGCATGTTTCCATCAGCGTGGGTGTGGCGTTGCTGGACACCGGCGCGGGCGAGCTCATGCACTCCCTCGCGGCGGCCGAAACCGCCTGCAAGGCCGCGAAGGACCGCGGCCGCAACCGCGTGGAGGTCTATCATCCCAACGACGCGAGCCTGGTGCGCCGCTTCGCCGATATCAACATCGCGAATCAGCTGCGCGAAGCCATCGATGCCGGCCGGTTTCGCCTCGATGCCCAGCTCATTCTGCCGTTCGCGGGTGCCGAGCACGCCCGTCCTCACTACGAGCTGTTGATCCGGATGATCGACGACCAGGGTTGCACCCTCGGTCCCGACCGGTTCATGTCGGCCGCGCAGCGTTATCAACTGATGCCGGCCATCGACCGCTGGGTTCTCAACAAGGCGATCGAGATGCTGCAGCCGCACGCCGGCCTGCTCGGGGGCAAGAGTCTCTCGTTCGCCATCAACTTCTCCGGCCAGTCGCTCAACGACGAGTCCTTCCCGGACTTTCTGCTCGAGCGCATCGCCGGCAGCGGCCTCGACCCGCAGCTGTTCTGCTTCGAGCTCACCGAGAACGCGACGATCGCGAACATCGAGTGCGCGGAAGCCCTGATGCATCGGTTGCGCCGGCTCGGCTGCGGGGTGGCGCTCGATGATTTTGGAACCGGCCTGTCCTCGCTCGCCTACCTGCGGCAGCTGCCGGTGACGATGCTGAAGATCGACGGCAGCTTCGTGCGCGACATCCTGAAGGACCCGCGCGCCGAGTCCATGGTACGTGCCATCGCGCAGCTCGCGCGCAGCATGTCCATCGCGACGGTCGGCGAGTACGTCGAGACGGAAGAGATCCGGGCTCGTATTGCCACGCTGGGGGTCGACTACGGTCAGGGGTTCGCGATCGGCAAACCCGCGCCGCTCGCCGAATTGCTGGCCGAGCTGCCCCTGCTCGTGTCCGCGACCGTCATCACGCGTTCCCTCAGTGAAGCTTCCCTGGGTGATCCAGTCGACGACAGCGGAATTGCGAACGTCGAGTTTGTGCACTGATCCGCAGGTCCGACGTTCCATTCAGATTCCGATTGACCGGCGCGGCGCGCTTGTAGTATCCGTTTCGTCAGCCAAACCGGGGGGTTTGAAGGACATGTCGATGCGATCGCGCACGCTGATCGCTCTCGTCGCGGGAGCGATTTTCGGATTTTCAGCCGCCGTCACCGGCGGCGCCCTTGCGGAGCGGCCGAGTGAGTCTGCACAAGGCCAGAATTCAGCCCCGCTGCCCTGGGAAGAGGCACGCCAGTTCGCCGAGGTCTACGAGCGCATCAAGCGCGAGTATGTGGACGAGGTCGACGACCGTGCGCTCATGGAGAAAGCCATCCGGGGCATGGTAGCGGCCCTCGATCCGCATTCGGCCTACCTCGACAGCGAGGAATTCGAAGAGATCCGGCTGAGCACGATGGGCTCGTATCCGGGGGTCGGTATCGAGGTCGTGGCGGAAGATTCGGCCGTGAAGATTCTGCGTCCGATCGACGGCTCACCGGCGCAGCAGGCTGGGCTCCTCCCCGGCGATGAGATCGTGCGCATCGATGGGAACGACATTGGTGCCGATCTCGCCGGTGCCATCTCTCATATGCGCGGCGCTTCGGGAAGCACGGTGACCCTGACCGTTCGCCGCGCCGGCGTGGATGGGCTCCTGGAATTCTCTCTGCGCCGCGCCAAGGTGGAAGTGCATAGCGTCGCGCAGCAGAACCTCGAGCCGGGTTACGGCTATCTGCGGATCACGAGTTTCAGCGAGACCACCGCCGATGATGTGACGCGGGCTGTGGCGCGTCTCAAGCGCGACAATCCGATGGGTTTGCGCGGCCTGGTGCTCGACCTGCGAAACAATCCGGGCGGTGTGCTCGAGGCTGGCGTTGCCGTCGCGGACGCGTTCCTGAATGAAGGCGTGATCGTCACGGCCGATGGCCGTACGTCGGATTCGCGTTTCCGTATGGATGCCACTCCGGGGGATCTCATCGATGGGGCTCCCCTGGTCGTGCTCGTGAACAGCGGTTCCGCGTCCGCTTCGGAGATTGTCGCCGGGGCCTTGAAGGATCACGGCCGCGCGCAGCTGATCGGGCACAAGACTTACGGCAAAGGCTCCGTGCAAACGGTGATGCCGCTATCGCATGGCGGCGCGGTAAAGCTCACCACCTCGCGCTATTTCACTCCGTCGGGCGCCTCGATCCACGGCAAGGGCATCATCCCGGACATCGTCGAGGACGGGCCGGAGGAGGCCCCGGCCGAGCTGCTGGCGGGTAAGGCCGGGCAGCCGCTGGCGGCTCGTGACAAGGAAGTGCGCCTTGCCCTCGATACACTGAAGGCTCACAACTCACCCGACGCCGGGCCCCTCGCGGCACGAGCGCTGGTGCCCTGACGCCAGGAGCCTGTCCGACTACTGAAGCGCTGCCCTCGCCACCGGCGATCCTCATCAGGCAGGCTCCCAGGGCGTTCGCCGAGCGAGCCGGCGCTCTTCCCGATATGCTGGCCGCCGGTAAAACGGCGAGGTCCGTCCATTGCTGTCCTGGTTCATTGATTTAGTGCTGCATCTCGACCGGCACCTGGTCGATCTGCTCAGCCAGTATCACTCGTGGGTTTACGGCATTCTGTTCTGCGTCATCTTCGCCGAGACGGGCCTCGTCGTGACGCCCTTCCTTCCCGGCGACTCGCTACTGTTCGCGACCGGAGCGCTGGCTGCCGTGGACACCAGCGGAACGCTGAACGCACCGATCCTGTCGCTTTCTCTTGGCGCGGCGGCGGTCCTGGGCAACACGGTCAATTACGCGATCGGACGCTTCATCGGTCCCGCCGCGTTCAGCGGCCGGTACCGGCTCCTGAAAGTGGAATATCTGCGCCGCACAGAGGCGTTCTTTCTGCGCCACGGCGGTATAGCGATCTTCCTGTCACGCTTCATGCCGATCATCCGCACCTTCATGCCGTTCGTGGCAGGTGTCGGACACATGCCCTGGGGGCGCTTCCAGCTTTACAACGTGGCGGGCGGCTTCTCGTGGGTGCTGCTGTTCGTGTGGGGCGGTTATCTGTTCGGCAATATTCCGCTGGTGAAGAACAACTTCGGGCTGGTGACGATTTGCATCATCGTAGCCTCGCTGCTGCCGATGCTCGTGGCGTTCATCCGGGGCCGTGCCCCAGCCCGGAACCGGCCCGCGACGTAGGGCCCGAACCGGCCTGCG
>CAZDTG010000257.1:0-5024 GCA_964508005.1 uncultured Steroidobacteraceae bacterium | reverse complement strand
CCCAGACGCTCACGTACAGCAGCGCACGCAGCATCTCGCGTAACTGAATCGTTGATTTATTCAGGGCTCTGTGCATAAATCCTGCGCCTTTGACGTTCGTAAAGTGGCCGCGCATGGTAGCCGCAAATGCAACACGCGAAACCGCAGCTGTCGTTCTGGCAGATCTGGAACATGTGCTTCGGCTTTCTCGGCTTGCAGTTTGGATTTGCGCTGCAGAACGCAAATGTCAGCCGGATCTTCCAGACCCTCGGTGCGAGCCTCGAGCAGGTGCCCCTGCTGTGGATCGCGGCACCGTTCACCGGGCTGCTGGTGCAGCCCCTGATCGGCTATTTCTCTGATCGCACCTGGACGCGGCTCGGCCGCCGCCGGCCCTATTTTGTCGGTGGCGCGGTGCTGGCCGCGGTGGCGCTGGTGTCGATGCCGCGCGCTTCGAACCTGTGGGTCGCCGCCGCGCTGCTGTGGCTCCTCGATGGCGCCATCAACGTGTCCATGGAGCCGTTCCGCGCCTTTGTAGGCGACCAACTGCGGCCCAGTCAACGCCCGGCCGGGTATGCAATGCAGAGTTTTTTCATCGGCATCGGGGCGGTTGTCGCGAGCATGCTTCCGTGGCTTCTCGCACGCAGCGGCGTCAGTAACCATGTGACCGCAATGGTTGCCGGCGGCGTTCCTGATACGGTGCGTTACTCTTTCGACATCGGCGCGATGGTGCTTCTGATCGCCATCGGGTGGACCACGGTGAGCTCCCGCGAGTATCCCCCGGAGACGCTGCTCTCTTTCGATGATGCCGAACCGCCTGTATCCCGGGATTTCACCGATCCCCGTCGTGAGCGCCTGAAGGGATCTGCCTGGATGGTTGCGGGAATTGCCGGCATCGCAGTAACCGCGCTCTGCCGCCTCGACCCACAGATGTACCTCGTGGGTGTCGGAGCGCTGCTCTGGGGTGCGGCTCAGCGGATACACGGACGGGGAGTGCGCGCTTCGATGTTCGCCACCATCATGGGGGACCTCGCCGCCATGCCGCAGGCCATGCGCCGCCTCGCGCCCGTGCAGTTTTTTTCCTGGCTGGCTTTGTTCTCCATGTGGATCTACACCACGGCCGCCGTGGCGGAGGTGCACTTCGGCTCCACCGACCCGCACTCGGAGGCGTTTGATCGTGGGGCGAATTGGGTGGGAGTGCTCTTCGCCGCCTACGGCGGCTTTGCGGCGCTCGCCGCGGCGGTCATTCCGCTGATGGTGCGCCGGCTCGGCCTGCGTTTGACTCACCTTGTGAACCTTTGGTTGGGAGGGGCGGGCCTGCTGTCGTTCCTGCTCATCCGTGACCCCAACTGGTTGCTTCTGAGCATGGTCGGCATGGGCTTCGCATGGGCGTCGATAGTCTCCCTGCCGTACGCGCTGCTGTCCGACAGCGTGCCGGCAAGCAAGATGGGTCTCTACATGGGTGTATTCAACTTCTTCATCGTCATTCCGCAGCTGGTTGCGGCCAGCCTGCTCGGGTTCCTGCTGCGTGTTGTGTTCGGGGGCGCGCCGATCTATGCGCTGGTGCTCGGAGGGATCGGCCTCATCGTCGCGGGACTGCTGGTTTTGCGGGTTCCCCAGCCGGACTGACATCGCCGGCTGCTGCTGATTTCGCCCCGGTGCCGCCGCACGAGCGCCGGACGACCAGGCGCGCCGGCAGTACCTGGGATTCCGCGGTCTCGTCCATGACCAGCCGCAGCAGGGTGTCGACCAGTACTTCGCCCGCCAGTCGCGTGTTTTGAGCGATGGTCGTGAGCGGCGGATTCGCCAGACCGGCCGCCGATATGTCATCGAAACCGACAACCGCCACGTCGGTGGGCACGTCGATCTGACGTTCCTGCAGAGCACGCATGGCACCAAGCGCAATGAGATCACTCGCAGCGACGATGGCGTCGAACCGTACGCCTCGCCGCAGCAACTCGTTGGCTGCCGCATGACCCGCTTCTTCGGTGGTAATCGCGTCCACCTGCAGTCCGGGCGTTGCCATGAGGTTGGCGTCATCGAGCGCTTTCAGGAAGCCGCGATACCGGTCGAGGAACTCGGGGCATCCTCGTGAGGCGCCGCCGATGAAGGCGAGCCTGCGGCGGCCGAGAGCGAGAAGGTGACGCGCGGCCTCGAGGCCGCCTTGAAAATTGTCGGATCCGACCGACAGCCCGGGCTGCGGGGCCTCCACGGCGCCCCAGCGCACGAAGTGCGTCCCCTGCTCGATCAGGCGCTCGAGCCGCAGCCGATATTGCACGAAGTCACCGTAGCCGAGCAGTATCAGGCCGTCCGCCTTTCTGCTGTCCTCGTACTCCTTGTGCCAGTCACCGCTCTGCTGTTGGAACGAGACCAACAGATCATAGCCTCGTTTAGCGCAGGCCCGCGTGATCGAGCCCAGCATGGAAACGAAGAACGGATTGATCGCGGAATCGTCCGGGGTGGGGTCTTCGAATATCAGCAGAGCCAGTGTATTCGAGCGCTGACAGCGCAGGTTCGACGCGTTCTTGTCGACCTTGTAGTTCAGCTGTTGCGCAGCCGCGAGAACCCGCTGGCGGGTCTCCTCACTGACCTGCGGGCTGCCGCGCAAAGCGCGCGACACCGTCGGCTGCGATACTCCGGCCCGGTGAGCGATGTCGAACGACGTGGTCTTTACCGGCCCACGCCCGTGAGCTTTCTCATGACTCACCCTGATCGGTCCCCCCTCAGCCAACGCCGTCAGTATAAGACGAAATGATTGCCACGGCGATTCGTTCCGGGGCCCGGTGCCGCGTAAAGCCTGCTGATCGTTGCAGAAACCCGCGCCATCTACATGAATACGTATGCCTGCTCTTCGATCCTTCGAGCCGGATCGATAAGCTGAATTGGAGCCGGAGAGCTGGGAGACGTGGGTCTGCCGGCGCTGCGGCCGCAAGCGACTTCAAAGGGGCATTGTGAACCGCTTACCGCGCGTACGATTCGTATCGTCTGGTCTCGCATCCTTCGCATCCAGGGCCACTCCAGGCTGTGCTGCGCTGCTGCTGGCAGCGGCGGCCGCGCCTGTCTGCGCACAGCAACACCTTGCTGCCGCATCGACGTCCGGGGAGTCGCTCGACACCATTACGGTCACCGGCGTCCGCGCCGCGGTCGAAGCGGCGATCTGCATTAAGGAAAATTCCGACTCCATCGTGTCGCGGCGTTTCGTGTCCCTGCGCGGCCGCTGCGGGAGCAGCCCCACGGCACCCGGCAGTTATCACGTGGAAATTGCTCCGTTCGACTATGTAGTCTGTGCCGCGGTGCCAGGCACATGAGTACACTGAGAGATCCGCGGGCCCAGCAGGGCATGGAGTGGTGGCGCGGAGCCGTCATCTACCATATTTATCCGCGCAGCTTCGCGGATTCGAATGGGGACGGCATTGGCGACCTGCCCGGCATTACCGCACGTCTCGAATACATCGCCTCGCTCGGCGTGGATGCCATCTGGCTGTCGCCGTTCTTCACATCGCCGATGAAGGACTTCGGGTACGACGTGGCCGATTATTGCAACGTTGATCCGATATTCGGCTCGCTCGATGACTTCGATCGGCTCGTAGCCCGCGCGCATTCCCTCGGCCTGCGCATCGTCATCGACCAGGTCTTTTCGCACACCTCCGACCGGCATCCCTGGTTCCTGGAGAGCCGTGCCGACCGAACCAATGCATGCGCGGACTGGTACGTGTGGGCCGATCCAAAACCCGACGGCTCGCCCCCGTCGAATTGGCAGTCGGTGTTCGGTGGCCCGGCCTGGGCTTGGGATGCGCGTCGCCGCCAGTACTACCTGCACAATTTCCTCGTCGAGCAGCCGGATCTCAACGTACACAACAGCGAGGTGCAGAACGCATTGCTCGATTGCGCGCGTTTCTGGCTCGACCGGGGCGTCGATGGCTTCAGGCTCGACGCCATCGACTACACGATGCATGACCCCGCCCTGAGCGACAACCCCGCGCGTCCGGTCGATGGCCGGCCACGGACCCGCCCGGTCGACTTCCAGCAGCCGCGCTACAACAAGGGCCACGCGAATCTCGTAACGTTCATCGAACGGGTGCGCGCTTTGACCGAAAGCTACGGCGGGCGCTTCACCGTCGCCGAAGTGGGCGGCGAGGGCGCCGAGCCCATCATGAAGCTCGTGACGGACGGCGACCGTCGCCTTCACACTTCCTACGGCTTTGATTTCCTGTACGCCGACGCGCTCACTCCCGCGTTGGTACGCGGCTCCCTTGAAGCGAGCGGCTCCGCCTGGCCAAGTTGGGCATTCTCCAATCACGACGCGCCACGCGCCGTCTCGCGTTGGTCGGCACCGGAGGGTCGCGCTGCCGCGGCACGACTCGCACTGCTGTTGCTCGTGAGCTTGCGCGGCAATCTGTTCCTGTACCAGGGCGAGGAGTTGGGTTTGCCACAGGCCGAGGTCGCCTTCGAGGATCTCCGCGACCCGGAGGCCATCGCGAACTGGCCGCTCACTCTTGGCAGGGATGGCGCGCGCACCCCAATGCCCTGGAGGCGGCACGCACCACACGCGGGGTTCTCAGCCGCGCGCCCCTGGCTGCCGATTCCGGAGGCGCACGCCGTTCTCGCCGTTGACACGCAGGAGAGCGACCATGAGTCAACGCTCTCACTCACCCGCCGCCTCATAGCGCTTCGCAAGCACCGCCGTGCTCTGCGGCTCGGCAGCATGCGAATCATCGAAGCATCGGGTTCGCTCCTGCTATTCGAGCGCATATTCGAAGATGAGCGGCTGCTGTGCGCTTTCAATCTCGGCGCGACATTACAGTCGTTCGACCTGCCATCCCCACCAGGCTGGAACGCCCTGGAGACAGTCGGCGGCGCAAGCGGCCGCACGTTGCCGCCACTCTCCGGGCTGATCGCCTCGGCGGAATAGCCCTCCACGCCTTTACAGACGAGCTGTCGCCGACTCTTTCAGCGGGACGACCGCCCGACCTGATGCTGTCGCCCGCAAGGCCGCCTACTCAGTGCCCGATGTCAAACAGGTCGGGGTACTGCCGCGGCTGTGAGCG
>CAZDTG010000256.1:0-5027 GCA_964508005.1 uncultured Steroidobacteraceae bacterium | reverse complement strand
GAGGCCGAGGGCTTCTACGCCGTGCATCGCGAGCGTCCCTTTTTCAAGGACCTCGTGAAGTACATGACTTCCGGTCCCGTCATCGTGCAGGTGCTCGAAGGCGAGAACGCCATCGCCCGCTACCGCGAGATCATGGGCGCCACGGATCCGAAGAAGGCCGCGCCCGGGACCATCCGCGCGGACTTCGCTCTGAGCATCGAGCAGAATGTCGTCCACGGCTCCGACGCACCGGAGACCGCGGCTGTCGAGATCGCCTACTTCTTCCGCACGACGGAGCTGCATCCGCGCGGCTGACGCCGCGCCTGCGCCGCCGCCATGACGTCATCAGCCACAAGCCGCACCAACCTGCTGGGTTTGCCGCGCGCCGCGCTCGAGACGTTCGTGGCGGAGCTCGGCAGCAAGCCCTTCCGCGCCCGCCAGCTCATGAACTGGATCTACAAGCGCGGCGAGGGCTCCATCACCAACATGACGGACCTGGCGAAGGATTTCCGCGCGCAACTCGAGCAGTGCGCGGAAGTTCGCACGCCGCAGATCGTGACGATGCAACACTCGTCCGACGGCACGCGCAAATGGATGTTGAGCGCCGATTCGTCGCAGGCGTTCGAGATGGTGTTCATCCCCGAGAAGGATCGCGGCACCCTGTGCATCTCCTCGCAGGTCGGCTGCATTCTCGATTGCTCGTTCTGCTCGACCGCGCAGCAGGGCTTCAACCGCAACCTCAGCACCGCCGAGATCGTGGGCCAGGTGTGGCTCGCGAAGAAGGAATTGGGCTTCGAGGCGGGCGGTGACCGGATCGTCACCAATGTCGTGCTGATGGGCATGGGCGAGCCGCTCGCGAATTTCCGCAACGTCGTGCCTGCGGTGCGCATCCTCATGGACGACTTCGGCTTCGATCTGTCGCGGCGGCGCGTGACGCTGTCGACGTCCGGCCTCGTGCCGCAGATCTACAAGCTTGCCGAGGAGACCAACGTGGCGCTCGCCGTTTCGCTGCATGCGCCGGATGACGAGCTGCGCAGCGAGCTGGTGCCGATCAACCGCAAGCATCCGATTGCCGAGCTCCTCGCCGCCTGTTGGCATTACATCGATGAGCAGAACGGCCGCAGCGTGACGTTCGAGTACGTCATGCTGGACGGCGTGAATGATTCTCCGGCGCAGGCGCGCGCACTTGCCGCTCTCCTCAAGGGCCATCCGGCGAAGGTCAACCTCATTCCCTTCAACCCGTTCCCGGGGACGCGCTACCGGCGCTCGCCGCCGCAGGCCATCCGCGAGTTTCGCGACGAGCTGATTCGACGCGGTGTGCTGGCAACGATCCGCCGCACGCGCGGGGATGATATCGACGCGGCCTGCGGGCAACTCGCAGGCAAGGTCATTGACCGCACGACCGTGCGGCTCGGCAACAAACTCTTCGGGGTGGCGGTTCAGCAATGAGCGCGCGGACAGCAGATTGCAAAACTGGAGCGCCGCGGGCGCGCAGTGCGTTCGTGGCCGCCGTCGCGCTCGGCGCGGCGCTGGGGTTGGGCGGCTGCGCCAGCCAGCAGCGCGCAGACAAGAAAAACGGCGACGCCTCGACCTACAACACGCAGCTCGGCATCGCCTACCTGCGCCAGGGTGACATTCCGCTTGCGAAAGAGAAGCTCGACCGCGCCTTGAAGGAGAATCCGCGCAACCCCGAGGTTCATGGCGCGCGTGCGATGCTCTTCGACCGCATGGGCCTGCCCGCGCAGGCCGACGGCGAGTTCAAAACAGCGCTGTCGCTCGCGCCGCACGACCCGGACGTTTCCAACAACTACGCCGTCTATCTGTGCGAGAAGGGGCGCACCGACGACGGTGTGCGTCGCTTCGAGGAGGTGGCGCGGAACGCGCTTTACCGCACTCCCTGGGTTGCCTACACCAACGCGGGCGTCTGCCTGCGCACGGCGAAGCGCAATGCGGAAGCGGTGAAGAACTTCAAGCAGGCGTTGCTCATCCGTCCGAACTTCGCCGAAGCGGCGTATCAGCTCGGCGACCTGCAATTTCAAGGGGGCAACCTGACGGATGCGCGCGCGCAGGTCGACGCGTACCTGGGTGCTTTCGAGGAAACGCCGGACCTGCTGCTCCTCGCCGTTCGCATTGCCCGCGCGCAGCACGACCGGGTTGCGGCCGCGCTGTACGCCCGCAAGCTGCGCCTCGACTTCCCGAGCTCGGCCCAGGCACACGCGCTGGCCGATCTCGAGCGCAACCCGGGCTGATCCCATGGCGGCGGAAGCAGGCGGCGACTCACGCGCCGGTATCGGCACGCGGCTGCGGGCCGCACGCGAAAAAAAAGGCCTGACCATCCTGCAGGCCGCCGAGAAGCTGCATCTGGACTCCCGCATTCTCGAGTCCCTCGAGGCGGAGGACTTCGCCGCGCTCGGGGCCGCGGTGTATGCCCGGGGTCATTTGCGACACTATGCGGAGCTCGTCGGCGAGCGGCCCGCGGAGCTCCAGGAGCTCTATGCGAATTCCACGCGCGCGGCCCCTGCACAACCCGATCTGAAACGCATTCCCAGAGCGCAGCCCGACGGCGATCCCGGCAAGCTCGCCGGCCCGGCCATGGTGGTGTTGGTTGGCATCGCCCTCACCGGCACGCTCTGGTGGCTGCTCTCCTCGGGCGACAAGCCGCAGCCGACACTCGTTCAGAACAGCCTGCAGGGCAGTTCGGCCGGTCGGCAGGCCGTGCCTGCAAACGACGCGCGCCCGGAAGACCTGGAGACGGCGCCTGACGCCCGCGCGGGAAATAACACTGCGGCCGAGTTGGTCACGCCAGCGAAGCAGCCGGGCCAATCGGCCGCGGTGGCTGGAACCCGCGCAAAGGGAGTCCCCTCGCCCGCCGCGGCATCGAAGCCGGAGACGGCCGCTGCCGCGATCACGCCCGCTGGCGGGACCCCTGCCGCGACGGCCGCCACGGGCGCCGGGATGGTCTCAACCGCCGCGACCCCAACATCCACACCTCGCCCCAAAGACGGCGAGCTCACCCTGAAATTCTCATCAGACAGCTGGGCCGAGGTCTATGACGCCTCGGGCCAGCGTCTCTTCTACGACGTAGGGACAGCGTCCTCGGCGCATACTGTGAAAGGCCCCGCCCCGATGCGTGTCGTTCTGGGCAACGCCGCCGGCGTCGCTCTCGAGTTCAACGGCCGTCCGGCGCTCCTTCCGGCCAATGTACGCCCCGACGGGAGCGCGCGATTCGTCGTCAACGCGCACGGCCGCGCCGTCCCCGCGCACCCGGCTGGCGACGGAGATTGAGTTGGCAGAGCAGATACAGCCTGTCCGTGGCATGAATGACGTGTTGCCCGCGCAGATGGGCGCCTGGCAACACCTCGAGGGGACCGTTCGCGACTTGCTCACGGAATACGGCTTTGAAGAGATACGTGTGCCGATCGTGGAGCACACCGAGCTTTTCAAGCGTGCAATCGGCGAGTTCACCGACGTGGTCGAGAAGGAGATGTATACCTTCACCGACCAGGGCGGCGAGAACCTGACGCTGCGTCCGGAGGCCACGGCCGGCGTGATGCGCGCGATGATCTCGAACGGCTTGCTGCGCGGAGCGCGGCATAAGCTGTGGTGTATCGGGCCGATGTTCCGGCACGAGCGCCCGCAGAAGGGCCGCTACCGGCAGTTCTACCAGGTGAACGTGGAGGCCGTGGGGTTCACCGGACCCGACGCCGATGCGGAGCTCATCGCAATGACCGCGCGCCTGTGGCGCAGACTGGGCATCGAGCGCGTGAAGCTCAATATCAATTCGCTCGGAACGCCGGAATCGCGCCGTGTCTATCGCGAGAAGCTCGTCGAGTATTTCCGCGCGCGCGAGTCACGGCTCGATGCCGACAGCAAGCGGCGTCTCGAGGGCAATCCGCTGCGCATTCTCGACAGCAAGAATCCCGAGATGCAGGAGATCATCGCGGGCGCTCCGCTGCTCTCCGACCATCTCGACCCGGAGTCCCGGGAGCACTTCGATACACTCTGCAACACGCTGCAGGACATTGGAGTGGCTTATCAAGTGAATCCGCGCCTCGTCCGCGGCCTCGATTACTACACCCGGACGGTGTTCGAGTGGATTACGGACGCCCTCGGTGCCCAGGATGCCGTATGCTCCGGCGGCCGTTACGACGGGCTCATTGCACAGCTCGGGGGTGAGCCGACTCCGGGTGTCGGATTCGCGATGGGAGTGGAACGGGCCGTCGAGCTGCTAGTGCAGGCGCAGCGGGTACCCGCACCGGCGACGGCGGACGTCTACGTGGTCGTCAATGGCGCACGCGCCGCTGCGGCCGGGCCGGCCATCGTGGAGCGTCTCCGGGATCAGCTGCCGGGTGTGCGATTCGAGCTGAATCTCGGCGGCGGCAATTTCAAGACACAATTCCGCCGCGCCGACCGCAGTGGCGCGGCCCTGGCTTTGATCATCGGCGACGATGAGCTCGCGCGCGGCGTGGCGGGAGTGAAACCTTTGCGGCAGGAGACAGGTCAGACCGAGAGCCCGATTGCCGAGCTGGCGGCGGGCATCACGGCGGCCCTGGCGCTTGCCCGAAGCGGGCCGGGCACCTCAAAGCCCGCCGCATGACTCGAGGAGGGGTCCTTGGAAGAGTACTACTCAGAAAAAGAACAGTGGGAGGCGCTCAAACGCTGGTTCCGGGAGAACGGTCCGTGGATCGTCGCCGGTATTGCCGTGGGTGCCGCCGCTATCGGGGGCTGGCAGTGGTGGAATGCGCACATCGACAAGGTGAGCGCCGAGGCGAGCGGCAAGTATGAGCAGATGCTCACCGACTTTGGGCGAGGCGACCGGTCGGCGGCGCTCGTCCTCCTGGGTGAGCTCGAGCGCGATTATTCCTCGACGCCGTACGTCGATCAGGCGAAGCTCGCCGCCGCCCGTGTCTACGTGGAGAGCAACCAGCTCGACAAAGCCGCTGCGGAGCTGCAGGCCGTGAGCCAGCATTCCAAGGACAAGCCGCTCGCCACAGTGGCGCGGCTGCGGCTCGCGCGAGTCCAGATCGCCCAGCAGAAGCCCGATGATG
>CAZDTG010000255.1:1431-5033 GCA_964508005.1 uncultured Steroidobacteraceae bacterium | reverse complement strand
GCCCTATCAGCTGTCGATGAAACACACGGCTTCCGCTACTTCGATGATCGCGACCTTCTTGGATTCGTCGACGGAACGGAGAATCCGCGTGGTAATGCCGCTCTCAACGCTGCGCTCGTTGGCGGAGAGGATTTTGGGTTTGCAGGGGGAAGCTACGTCATCATTCAGAAGTACCTGCACGAGGTGAGTAAGTGGAATGCTCTTTCAACAGAGAAGCAGGAGCGGATCATAGGGCGCAAAAAGCTTTCCGATATCGAGCTGAGCGATGCGGTGAAACCATCTTCTGCACACAACGCTTTGACGAGCATCGTCGAGGATGGAAAGGAGGTAAAGATTTTGCGGGACAACATGCCCTTCGGACAACCCGGACACGGAGAGTTCGGAACCTACTTCATCGGTTATTGCCGCTCTCCCCGGACAACCGAGCAGATGCTGGAAAACATGTTTATCGGACGGCCGCCGGGCAACTATGACCGGCTTCTTGATTTCAGTCGCGCCGTCACTGGAAGCCTGTTTTTCGCCCCATCGGCAACTTTTCTCGAGAATCTCGCTGACGACAAGCCATGAGCGACTTGAACGACCACATCGTCGACCGAACGTGATCACAGCGCATGCCAGGACAATCATCCGACGGGCGTGCAGTCCGTGGCGGGCAGCTGCGCCTGGCCCACTGAACTATCAAGGGACGGAGCGTTGTCGAAGTCGAAGAGATCCTCGAGGGCGTTGGCGTACTGATCGCGCAGCGTCAGGTGAAGTCGACCGTGGCGCGTGCCTTCTCCGGTGCCTGGTGCATCATCACTCAGAAAGCGCTCCTCGATGAACGCGAGAAGCGACGCATGATCGCCGATCGTATGTGATACGTAGTGTGGCTTGGCGAAAGGCGAGACGACCAGAAACGGCACGCGGAAGCCGAGTTGATCGAAGCTTGCGCAATCCTCGGGGTATGGGCCGGTGGGACTCTGCACGAGAGCCGGACATAGCGACTGCGCATCGAGCACGCTCGTATCCGTGCTGCCAGCGAAATTTGCGGCGCACTTCGCTCCCCCGCCCGGCTGCAGGCTTGCCGGTGGATTGGAGAGATCGGCACATTGACCGGGAGAGATTCCGTCTGGAGTCCGCGCGGATCCCTGCGGTGCCAGGGGCGGTATGACGTGGTCGTAGAACCCGCCGTGCTCGTCATAGGTGACGAAGATGACGGAATCCTTCCAATAGGGTCCGCTGCGAACCGCGTTGACGACTCGCGAGACGAATGCCTGGCCGCGCTGAATGTCGGCCGGAGGGTGCTCGTCGTTCTCGTCCGGCCCGCCGAAAGCCGGCTCGACCAAAGACACCTGAGGCAATTCCCCGGCCCCGGAAAGACCCGCAGCTTCTCCCAGGAACGCCTGCAAGGACAAGAAGTGAGGGTCCGTCTCGGCCCCAGTCGATTGCCGAAAGACACGCGCTGGGGCTCCGTCCTGAAAGAAATCCGCCCACGACACGTGCCTGCTGTCCAGAAGGTCGAATATCGTGCCGGTGATCGGCTTGTAGCCCCCCGGCGGGGGTGCGAAATCGCTGGTCGTCAGGTGACCGAATGACGTAGCGGCCATGAGGTATGAGCGATTCGGGAACGTCGGACCGAGCACGGACGAGAAGTACCGATCGTCAATGGCGAACTTCTGTGCGAGGTCGTAGTAGAACGGCAGATCGTCTTGGGTGTAGAAGCCCATTGTTTGGTCCTCCGTGGGCGTCTCGACACCGTTGTCGACCTGCTCCGTTGCATCGTTCACACGCACGAAGCCATCATTCGGCGAGTCGCGCGAGGAGGCGTTCGGATCGTTGAAATTCGCCTCCAGGTGGGATTGAAGCCAGGAATGGCCGAGGTCGGGCACGACACAGCGGCTCGTATCGTGAAACGCCAGGACTGGAGTTCCATCGTCTTCCTGATTTGAATTCGTGCAGGTCAGGCTCCCTGTCGAATCCCTACGGCAAGCCAGGCCGTCGACACAACTATGGTCTTCTCCCGCACAGCCCCCCGAGGCAGTGCGGTACGGACTTCCGGGAGCATAGGCCAGAGCTCCAAAGTAGTTGTCGAACGAATGGTTCTCCAACATCACGATGATGATGTGGTTGACTTTGTTCAGACCAACTCCCTGCACAGAGCTTTGCGCAGCCGGAGCCGGCGCAGTGGGGGCGCGGGAGCATGCGGCGGCCAGAACAACCAAGGCCAGGTTTATGAGAGTCACGGGCGGCTTCACGGATGTGCTTCCCTCGTTTCCCGAGGACTGTCTCCTGGCCCCTTGCCGGTAGATTTCCGGTAGACGCTCCCTATCGCTCAATCACTGCATCTTTCTGCACTCAACCGCTCAGTGCGCGGGAACCTGCACGCTTCCCCCGATCGGACACGCAATTCCAGTGCCTTTCAGCCCGCAATAACCGTCAGGCTGCATAGCAAGATACTGCTGGTGATAATCCTCCGTATAGGAAATTCGCGCGAGAACCAGGGCGTTACGTCTCGGCCTACGCTTATTCGGTCGACACTGACTGCAGACCCTTGGTAGAGTCACACGGGCGCGTGTACGTCTTAGCGATATTACAAAAAAACGATAAACTCGCTAACGACCGTCTGTACCGTGCGCGCAAAAAGCGGAAAGCGTCAAGTCGGCGGCCACGGTGTGGCGGGCGTCGCGTCGACCTGACTGTTTTCGCACCTGACAGCCATATTTCAGAGCCGGCCCAGCGATAGAGCGCCGTTCTCGAATTTAATGTTTTGTGAGAGCGGATCACCCGTGTGGACAGCCAAAAGCATGTAACCAAGTGGGTAGCATTTATATCCAACGGTCAATAGCATTCGCTCAATTATTGTTTTGTCCGTCTTGAGGACTTCTATCATCATGACCGGAAAATGCGCTGCGATGGATTCGGTCGCACCTTTCAAGACGTCCTCCTCCATTCCCTCTACGTCGATTTTTATGAGATCGAGCCGTTTCAGCCGCAGGGAATCGATGGAAATCTGGGGAACGGAGCGGGTGTTCTGATAGTCAATTTTCTGACCGATGAATTCGGTCCTGTCGGTTTTCTTGAGTTCCAGGCTGCCGAACGACGCCGGCGCGAGGTAATCAGGCTCGGGAATCTCCATCTGTGAGCAATTCGCGCCCACTGCGCAATGCCTTGCAGAAACATTCAAACAGTTGTTGATCACCACATTCCCGGCCAATGCGTAAAATAGTTTCTCCTGGGCCTCGAACGCGAGCACCTCACCCCACCCATACATGGCCCTCGCCCACTCAACGGTGTGGACACCTATATTGGCGCCACAATCCAGAGCTACGACACCGGCGCCGAAATGTTTCCGGCGTCTTTCGAGCAGCGCGAGAACGAAATCAACCTCCTGATGATCGTGGCTGCCGGTCTGCAGAATCTGATAACCCACACCCCAGCTGTTCCCCTGGTTGTCCACGCAATAATCGTTACGATTCACGATCATGGTTCCATGATTTGAAGAAACCAATATAAATGGCACTGGTCTTTTGATGTTGGACATGCGAAGTACCTGGTGATCTGCTCGGACACCACTATGGTAAACGCAAGCCCTCGAATAGCCACGTATTTCGTGCGCTGACGCG
>CAZDTG010000255.1:0-1331 GCA_964508005.1 uncultured Steroidobacteraceae bacterium | reverse complement strand
GGGCAACTCAAGCCGGGGCTGGCCGACTGAGCCATGCAGGGACGCTCGAGGGTGTTCCGCTCGCCCCGGGGCGGCGCGCGCCACTGCGGGGTAGCTATGGGGATTTTGGATTAGCGGTAGCGGCACCGCACCAGCGTGCCCGAGGTGGCGGTCCCTTGCGCCGCCCCCGAGCTGGACGCTCGGTCGGGCGCGGGCCGCCCGCCAGGAAACCGCTATAGCCCGCGACTCTCAGCGAGCTTTTCGACCTTTTGGAAAACCAGCGACGGCTTATCAGTGGCGCGGGAGTACTGATGCCTGCGGCTCATCTCGGCCAGCGCGGCGTCACGCTCCTCCGGCGAGGAATACCAGTGAAGCCGATGCCACTCGGGCCCGAGAAGCTTGCGGAACGGATCGCCGGCCGGAAGGCTCACGCGTATCCCATAAGGGCGCAGCTTCTCGATCGGCGGAATACGGAGGTTTTGTGGTTGGCTGATTCCCATGGCGGCCGAAGCTTACGGTGTGGGGTGGCGCGGTCGCAAGCGGACCATCGCCGCAGCGGCTCGACAGACCGCGCCGCCGGCAACGGGCGCCGCGCAGGCCGCCGCACAACCGGCCCAAGCGCCACGCTCTGCTCGGCCCCAGGCCGCACGCTGACCCGCCTGGCAGCGACGAGCTCCAGGCCACCGCCCCCGCCCGCCTCTAAAACGTCCGCCCCAAAAACAAGTAGAACGCCTCATTCCCATGCTGATCAAACCCGGTGGCGATATACACCGGCCCCAGGAACGTATCCATCCCGAGGAAAATGCTCGCATCCTTGTGCGTATTCCCGAACGACATCTCGCGGCGGCTCTGCCAGACATTCCCCGCCTCGAACGATACGCCGAGGTAGGTCGGCACATCGAAATAGCCGGGGCCGCCGCGACCGATCTGGCGGTAGTACAGGAGACGCGCTATCGCAAAATCCGGCCCGAGGAGCGAGTTCGTCCTGAGACCTGAGAGATTCAGGAAGCCCCCGAGCGGATACAACAGGCGCACGTCGGTGACATTGGCCTCGAGGGTGATACCCGCGTTGGTTGAAAGCACGGCCGTGTCGCGGCCGAATGACATGGCTCCGGCGTAATTGAACGTCACCTGGTTGGTGACCTGGTCTATGCCACTCACGCTGCGGTCGGCGTTCCATTGGAGGCCGGCCTGCTGGCCGCTGTGCGGGAAGTTGGTGTCATCGAGGCGGTCATAAGAGAACCGCACGAAGTAATCCCGCACCCCGAAGTTCTGATCGGGCTGCTTCTGCAGCAGAGGATCGGTCGGATCGCCGATCTCGAGGTGCGAGCGGCCTTGCTCGCGCTGGATGC
>CAZDTG010000254.1:0-5061 GCA_964508005.1 uncultured Steroidobacteraceae bacterium | reverse complement strand
GAGAGGTCCTCGTCGATTCCGACTAACCGGAGGCATTGACCTCCCGGAGCCTGGAAGTAAAGGTGAGGGTCCGGTACCTCAAGCTTCCGGACACCGAAATAGAGAATTTTCCGCGTCATTTCTTCCACGTTGTCGGACTTGATTTCCAGCCAAACAGATCTACCACTTCGTAAGAACTCGCTCTCATCAGCGACATCACCATAGAGAAACCCGATATAGAAGTCTTCTCCCAAGCGAATGAAGTCCCTTTCGGGATCCGCTTTCATGACTTTGCCACCGAGGACATCACAATAGAATTTACGAATGCTGTCTCGATCTTGCCGCGGAACCAGAACCGACGAATGGTTTCCAAAAATGACCTTCACCATGATTACTCCCTTCTACAGTGGGCGCTCTGATTGGGGTAGGGGTCCTGCTGAACGGCGGAGCCGGTCTCCAGCAGGGACTTCAGGTTGGAGATGACCTTCGGCCAGCCGCCGGACACCGCCTCGATGAATTTCGAGGGTTCGCGCTCGATGGTGTGGGTGATGGAGAGCTTGACCGCCGTTCCACTGGGCTCCAGTTCCATCGTGCATAGCGACTCGCCTTCGGCCTTGAGCTCGGGCTTGAACTGGTTCTGCCACCGGATCACTAAGCGTCGTGGCGGCTCGGCCTCCACGATCTCGCCGGCGTCGAGGATCTGACCCTGGGGCGACACCATCTTCCATGAGGATCCCGCCGTCCACTGGCTTTCGCAGTGCACGCCGAACCAGTACTGCTTCATGAACTCCACGTCGTCGGTCAGTGCTGACCACAGCTTCTCCGGCGTGGTGCGGATGTAGCTCACGTAGACAAAGGTCGATCTAGCCATTGGCTTTCTCCAGTCGTTGTTTCAAATCCGAGAGTGCCTTGAGGCGCGGCTTTTCGAACTTGGCAATCCAGCGCTCGTAGATCTCCTGTAGCGGTACTGGATTGAGGAAGTGCAGCTTTTCGCGGCCGCGCCGCACGGTGGCGACCAGGTTCGCCGCCTCCAGCAGGTCCAGGTGCTGCGTCACGCCCTGCCGCGTCATGTCCAGGTGTTCGCACAGCTCGTTGAGTGTGCGGCCGTCGTGCGCATGCAGCAGGTCCAGCAGCTTGCGCCGGCTGGGATCGGCCAGGGCCTTGAACAGCACGTCGGTGTCGTGGCGCTCTGCCATGTGCTATACGCAAGTAATCACTTGCCTAAATGATAGGCAAGTCGCTCCTTGCATGTCAAGCACTGGTCAACGATCCGCTAGCCGACAGCATCATGACCGGCATGATGCCTGCGCGTGATGCCTCGCCTGGAACTCGAAAACTGAATCCGCACCCCACGCCACCTGTCTCGGCGTGGGATGCGTGCTGCCAGCTGTCAAGGAGCCAGCGGGCCGAGGAAACGATTACAGGCCTTGTGGATAGACTGAATCTCGTCTCTCGCGACTTTGCTGACAGGGACAGCGAGCAGACTGGATTGCGTCCTTCCGCCTGGGAAAAAGTCAATCTGGTAGCCAGCCTGCAGCGCGCCGCCGAGCACGACGTTGTGATTCCCGTCTTCCTTCAAGAAGACGATTGTCTTCATTGTCCCCTCGTTGTGGGGACTTGGACACAGCTTGCGATCAAAGGTTGGGGGTGACAGCTGCGACTCACCTAGCATGGTGTATCGGACACGCCCGTTGGCGTGCAGGGTATCGCGATCGCAACCGCAGAACGTTCCTACCTTGTTATTCTCCGATTCGTTACTGAAAAAAGCATATTCCAAAGTGAGCGTAAGTCCGGTGGGGTTGAGAAAGATGAATTCACTGTTCGGGGTCGTGATTTCGGAGCCACCGCTAAAGTCACTGAAACTATCGTTGAGACTCCAGTGCCCGATGAGATAGGGACTGGCGTCCCCTGCAGTCACAACCTGCTCGTCTCCCTGTTTTTTTTCATCGGCTGCGGCGAGTCCCATCGAAATCAATGCTGCGAGACAGCAACCGACGGACATGGCTTTCGCTCCCGGTTTGTCATAGTTTGCGATCATGGTCGACGCTCCTATCAGGCAAGAGACAACAAGTCCTGGATATGGTCAGAGATGAAGCTGTGCGATCGGTTCGAAAAAGTCGCCTGCACGCATCGGACGCCGAGCAACCCTGAACCGTCGAGTGCTTCAGTAGCCGCCCGCGGCGCACACTGCGCCGCCGCAACCACCTTAGCCTCACGCTTAGCAGCGATTACACCCCGCTCCAACATCCATCAACGTTGGTATCGCGGGGGAATATCAGAGGTTCAACGAGTCAGGGTAGTAAGTCACCTGTTGATGTTCCTGGATTTCGGGGATGCCCATGGGATCCATCGGTTACGTGAGCGACAACTGGAGTTGACCCCACTTTCGCGGACATCTCAACGTTGGATTTGGAGAGGTTCACGATGGCAGAGAAGACGTCCGACACACGGCCGAGTTTAAGCGCCAGCTGGTCGAGCTGGTGCGGGTGGACGCACACCGGCGTCGCTCCACCGGGAGTTCGGCCCATTAGCCTGGACGATCGGTCGTACCGGGTTGACCTGGCCCAGAAGAACGACCTGGCCGATCATGACGAGTCGCGTGCGGGAGGTGAGCGCTCGCTCGATCGCCTCGATGATCGAGTCGGTTGAGGTCACCGGCGCTGGGTAATGCAACTGTCGGATCACCACGCCGTCTCGCGCTGAACGCTGCGCCAGCGTGTCGTAGAAGCTTTCAGGGACGCTCGCCTTCCTGGGCCCGCTGGGTCAGCGAGGGGTGGAACGGCCGCTATGAGGCAAGTGAATCAGCGCGACGTGTGTCGCTTCATGGCCGTTCACTGCCGCAAGGCGGGTGAGCCACAGCCTTACTTGAGAAACGGTGTAACCTTTCCGGTAGCTGGCGACGAACGCAACCCCTACTGAACAGTCGCCGGGACACCAGGGCTCCTCTACGAAGCGGCCTTCGGGCTGAAAGTCCGCCGTGGATGCCGGCGCTCGGCTCGAGAGTGCAGTCTCTACTCACAAATTGGGTCGGCTGGCGTTGATGGTTGATCCATTCGGCCACGGGTTCTGTTTCGTGCAATTCATCGGGCGCGGGTACGACGAAATTGCGGAGTAGCAACCGTTCTCCGCCTACCGACGGTAATGGGCCCCTCGGCGCCAGTCACGGACGCGAGAGCCGAACCTCGCACTTCAGGCACGCATACGGCTTGAGTCCGCGTGGCTCAGAGCAGCCCGATCTTCCTGCGATACCACTCCGCGCACGCTCGGACGAACGGCACGGCTGCGAGCAGGACGGCGAGCAACGTCGCGACGTGTGGCCCGTACTGACGCAAACCATCCACTACTTGCGGGTTGAGGTGCGGCCAAGCCGTGACGACGGCAACGACCAGCAAGGATGCAATCCCCAGCGTGTCGAGCGCCAGCAGTCGCAGCATCGAACGACGGCAGCTCCGCAGGTCCAAGAGAGCTCTCCCATGGCGTTCCCGTTCCTCCTGCCGCGCGCGACTCGCCCGTTCGGCTGCGTCTGTCTGCGATTCGGCTCGCAAACGCGCCATGAGCCGGGCCTGGAAGTCCGGCGCCGTGTCGAAGCCACGGAAGAGGGCCTGCAGGCCCTCGTCTAGTTGGGAATCTCGCGTGCTCATACGGGCGCAATCATTTAATGGCAGCAGCACTCAATTGGGCCCGCGCGCGATGCAGCAATGTTTTCACAGTTCCAACGGGCATGGCCAGCATCTTAGCCACCTCTTCGTGGGATTGCTCCTCCATATAGAACAGCATGATGACCTGCCGTTGCTTGGTGGGGAGCTGATCCACGAGCCGCAGGAGCGCAGCGCCGTCAACAATGGCATCGGCTGACGGAGCGGCATCGGTCGCATCCACCGCGTCCATCACGTCCGGATCGCTGAGAGAGGACTGCGGGCGTCGCGCGCGCAGTGCGGACAGGCTCGCGTTACGGGTGATCGTGTAAATCCACGTGGACAACGACGCGCGCCCGTCAAATCCGGGCAGCGCCCGCCAGACCTTGATGAATACGTCCTGAGCCACATCTTCAGCCGCCTCACGGTTGCGAAGAAAGCTGTACGCCAACGCAAAGACCTTGCGCCGGAACCCATGCAGGATCAGAGCGATCGCCTCGTCGCGGCGTTCCGCCCGCACGAGCTCCATGAGGCTGCCATCGTTCAGCACCGGCGTCGCATTTCGGGTAGGCGCGGCTTCACACGATTGATACGCGCCTGCGCCCTCCGGCGTTTCACCCGGGCCGCAAAAAATTCGTACACGTGAAACCTCACGACGCGCCCACGCGTATCAACCCGCGTGACGAGCGAGAATGCTGCCACCAGGACGTGTGATGAAAGATACCGCCTCAGCTGCCGTGGTCGGTGCGATCGCCGGCTATCTCATCCACCGGCACTGGCCCGAGATTGAATGGATCCTCCGCATACTGACCGGCTGAAGTGAGGTTGAGATCATGTCACACACCTATGGAATCGAAGCTCTGGCCCTCCTGATTCCGATTCTGTCCGTCGCGCTGAGTCTGGGTGCACTGATCCTCTGGATCCTGGTGTGGCACCGGCGCAGGGTGCACGAGCTCGACTGCCGCCACAAGGAGCGCATGGCCGCGATTGAGAAAGGACTTGAGCTGCCGCCGGAGTCGCTTCCGCAGCCGGTGCAGATGCCACCGCGCGCACGCTACCTGCTGCGCGGCCTGATCTGGCTCGGTGTCGGCCTCGCGCTCACATTCGCGGTGCACGACTGGTTCGGGTCTCAGATGGGGGGATTGGGCTGGATCGCGGTCGCCGTCGGCGCCGCCTATCTCATCTTTTACTTCGTGGAAGGCCGCAAGGCGACGGTCTCGCAATACGAGGCGCCGCCGTCCGGGAGCGATCAGACTCCTTAAGAAAGCGAGAGCGTCAAGCCTGAGGAGTCGGATGCGGATGCTGTCCGCTGGCCAACCGATTCTCGGCAAAAATTCCGCTGTGGCTCACCGTCCCGTATCGGCATCTTGAGCCGCCCCATCAATCGGGCTGGGGCAGGGGTTGGATCACGGCGCCATGGCGGCGGATCGGACCCCAGGCTCCGACA
>CAZDTG010000253.1:0-5067 GCA_964508005.1 uncultured Steroidobacteraceae bacterium | reverse complement strand
ACTTCGGCGGATGCGTCTCGACCGTCTCCCCATATCGGTTCTCAAGACCCGGTTCGTCCCGGGCGGCTGGGACGTGCTCGCGTTCATGCTGGTGTTCGCCCTCTTCATCTACGTCGCCGAGGCGGCGCACGGGCTCACCGGCTCACTCGATAAACTCCAGGCAACGCCGATCTCGCTCGCGCCGTCGGCCCTCGTGGGCTACGCCGCGCGCACCGCGCTACGGATGCTGATCGCGATGATTGCCTCCCTCCTGTTTACCTTCACGTACGCGACACTCGCCGCGAAGAGCCGTCGCGCCGAAGTTGTTCTGGTGCCGCTGCTCGATATATTGCAATCCCTGCCGATTCTCGGTTTCTCGATCACCATCGTATTTTTCCTGTCGCTGACGCCCGGGCGCGTGGCGGGTGCGGAAATGGCCGCGATTTTCCTCATCTTCACCAGCCAGGCGTGGAACATGGCGTTCAGCTTCTATCACTCCCTGCGCAGCATCCCGGATGAGCTGGATGAGGCGGCCCGCAGTTTCCGCCTGAGTCCGTGGATGCGCTTCTGGCGCCTGGAGGTGCCGTTCGCCATGCCGCCGCTCATCTGGAACATGATGATGTCCATGTCCGGCGGCTGGTTCTTCGTGGTCGCCGCGGAGGCCATCAGTGTGGGCAATACCACGGTCACGCTTCCCGGCGTCGGATCGTATGTGTCACACGCGATCGAACAGCGCAACCTCGGCGCTATCGGTTGGGCTATCGCGGCAATGTTCGTGGTCATCCTCATTTTTGACCAGCTGCTGTTCCGTCCGCTGATCGCGGGCGCAGACTGGTTTCGCCTCGAGCAGGAATCGGGCCTCACGGGGTCGCACTCGTGGGCGCTGACAATGATGCGCCGCTCGCGCTTTCTGAGCCTGATCGCCGGGCTGTTCGTCAGCATTCTCAACATCGGGGGCAAGGCGCGCACGCCGCTCGTCGTACGCCCCAGGGTCGATCCGGATGCGCGGCGCAGCAGTCTGGGCGATTTCATCTGGTACGCCGTGATCGCGCTGGCCACGATCTTCGCGCTGTTGAAGGCGGTACGCTTCGTCTTCGAGGAGATCCGTCCGGCGGAGGTCGGGCACGTCGTGCTCCTCGGGTTGCTGACGTTCTTGCGGGTCGCCGTGCTCATCGCCCTGGCCAGCCTCATCTGGGTGCCGATCGGCATTTATGTCGGGCTGCGCCCGCGGGTCGCCAGCGTGGTGCAGCCGATTGCGCAGTTTCTGGCCGCCTTCCCGGTAAACCTGATCTACCCCATCGTCGTTTCCGGTATTGTGCTCGGCGGGCTCAATCCCAACATCTGGCTGAGCCCGCTCATGATCCTGGGCACGCAGTGGTACATTCTTTTCAACGTGATCGTCGGCGCCTCCGCGATTCCGGCGGAGATGCGTTATGTCGGCCAGAATTTCCGTGTTCGCGGCTGGCTATGGTGGAAGCGGATCGCGCTGCCGGCGGTCTTCCCCTTCTACGTTACCGGAGCGATAACAGCCTCCGGCGGATCGTGGAACGCCAGCGTCGTATCGGAAGTCGCGGAGTGGGGGAACGAGCGTCTCAGGGCCGCGGGGCTCGGTGCCTACATCTCCCAGGCCACGGTTGCCGGGGACTTCCGGCGCACGGTGGTCGGCGTCGTGGTGATGGCACTATTCGTGGTCGTGCTCAATCGGGTGTTCTGGAGACCCCTGTTTGCCCGCGCCGAGCGCAAGTTCCGACTGAGTTGAGAGAGGAAGGCGGATGAACGCGAATGCACAAGCGATGAACCTGGCGCCGCTCCTGGATGTGCGCGGTATCTGCAAGTCCTATCGCAAGCCGGACGGCGATGAGCTCGTGGTGCTCGAGAATGTGAATCTCGTCTTGCGGCCAGGGGAGATCGTGGGATTGCTCGGACGTTCGGGATCCGGGAAATCGACGCTGTTGCGGACGATCGCCGGCCTGGAGCCGCCCTCGGGCGGGGAGATCAGCTACCTCGGGCAGACGGTGGGGGGGCCTCCCGAGGGCATCGCCATGGTGTTCCAGAGCTTCGCGCTGTTTCCGTGGCTCACGGTGCTGGAGAACGTGAAGCTGGGGTTGGAGGCGTTGGGGCACCCGGAAGCGGAGATGCGCAGCCGCTCGTTGAAGGCCATCGACCTGATCGGCCTCGACGGCTTCGAATCGGCGTATCCGCGGGAGCTCTCGGGCGGAATGCGCCAGCGGGTGGGGTTTGCCCGGGCGCTGGTGGTCCATCCCAACATCCTGCTGATGGACGAGCCGTTCTCGGCGCTGGATGTCCTCACGGCCGAAACGCTGCGCAACGATTTCCTCGACCTGTGGGGCGAGGGGCAGCTGCCGATCAAGTCCGTGCTGCTCGTCACACACAACATCGAGGAGGCGGTGCAGATGTGCGACCGCCTGCTGATCTTTTCCACGCATCCGGGGCGCGTCGTCAGCGAGATCATGATCGATCTGCCGCATCCACGCCATGCGCTCGATCCGCGATTCCGGGCGCTCGTGGAGCGCGTATACGTCGAAATGACGTCCAAGCCGCGCGGGGAGCGGGTGGGGCACAAGTCCGAGCGCTTTGCGGGCACCGGCATCGGCACGACCCTGACGCACGTGTCCTCCAACCTGTTGTCGGGTTTGCTCGAGGCGGTGAGCGAGCCGCCTTACAACGGCCATGCCGACCTCCCCGTGATCGCCGAAGCCCTGAGCATGGACGTCGACGAGCTGTTCCCCGTCGCGGAAGCCCTGCAGCTGTTGCGTTTGGCGGAGATCGAGGGCGGCGACATCAAGCTCACCCGGGAGGGGAGCGAGTTCGTCAGGGACGACACCGACGAGCGCAAGCGCCTGTTCGCCCGTCACCTGCTCACCTATGTGCCGCTGGCAGCCCATATCCGCCGGGTGTTGGACGAGCGCGCCAGCCATACGGCACCCAAGAGCCGTTTCTTCGATGAGCTCGAGGACTACATGGCCGAGGACGCCGCCGAGCAGACGCTGCGGACGATCATCAGCTGGGGGCGCTACGCCGAAGCCTTCGCCTACGATGACGCCCGGCAGATGTTCAGCCTGGAAAATCCGGCCTGACCGCACGCCGGTAGTATCCTTATCCGCCAGGTGGGTGCGGCGCGCCCGGCCATCAAAGAAGTGTGAAGAACTATCAGCCCGGCGGCGTGTCTCCCAGGCACCCGGACACGGCCCGGGCGTATCTTCAGGAGTCATGGACATGGCGGAAACAGGCACTGGTGACAGCCGGCCCAAGCTGTTGATCGTCGACGACGATCACGAGCTGTGCGCGATGCTGGCCGAGTATCTCGGACCCGAAGGCTTCGCCACCGAAACGGCGGGCACCGGACCGCTGGCCCTGGACAGGCTCGGCCGGGGTCCCGTGGACCTGGTCGTACTGGACGTCATGCTGCCGGAACTCTCGGGGTTCGAGGTCCTGCGGCGCATCCGGGCGACGAGCCGTGTGCCGGTCGTCATGCTGACGGCGCGTGGCGAGGAAGTCGATCGCGTCGTAGGGCTCGAGATGGGCGCGGACGATTACCTGGCCAAACCCTTCAGTCCCCGGGAGCTTGTGGCCCGAATCCGCGCGGTGCTGCGCCGGATGCCCAGCGACGGGCAGCAGACGAACGGCATTCTTGCATGGGGGCCCTTGCGTCTGGACATGAGAGGGCGCCGCGCGGATGTCAACGACCAGGATCTCGAGCTGACGGCGGCGGAGCTGCGGATTCTGGAGCTGCTGGTCCGTGCGGACACCAAGACTGTCACCCGGGATGAGTTGATGACCCAGGCGCTGGGCCGGCGCCTGCTGCCGACCGACCGGAGTCTCGACACGCACGTGAGTAATCTGCGTCGCAAGCTGCTGAAAGGGACCGACCGGGTTGCCGTGCAGAGCGTTCGCGGCACCGGATACGCCCTGACACTGGCCTCCGCAAGGGTCGCGGCGGCGGAGGAGGAAGGATAACCACCATCCCCTCCAACGCAGTCACGCCCATGCACTCGCTGTACTGGCGGATATTCCTGGCCTTCTGGCTCGCGCTGGCGCTGATTCTGGTGGGGACGGTGACGGTAACGATGAACGTTGCAGCCCAGCGTCGGGCGGACAGCCCGTGGGTGCAGCGGGGCCAGCTCTATGCGCAGGCGGCGCGTGCCTTCGAATCCGGCGGACCCGCCGCGCTCAAGGGATGGCTGGAGGGGCTCGGGACCAGCGAGCCGTTCAGCCGCACGTTCATCGTGGAGCCCTCCGGGAGGGAAATACTCGGGCGGCCGTTGCCCCGATTCCTGCGTGGTCCGGGCGATGGCGGCGATCCCAAAAGCTCGAGCTCCCGATCCAATCCCATCGCGCCCGTTGGGGGCGCGCTCGTGCTGGTCGGTGCGAATGGTGAGACCTACCACGTCGTCGTCGGTCCGGTGCGGCAGTCTCCACGGCTCTTTGGCGAGCTCGAGCAACCCGGCGTGCCGGCGGCAACATTGCTCCTCGCGCTCGTCGTGAGCGGAGTGATCTGCTTCCTGCTCGCGCGGTATCTCGCCGCGCCGGTAGACCGTCTCCGTCACGCCATGCGGCGGATGGCCGGCGGCGATCTCGACGTCCGGGTCTCGCAAGGCATGAAAGGCCGGCAGGACGACCTCGGACTTCTCGCCACCGATCTCGATACGATGGCCGAGCGCGTCCGCAATCTTCTCGAGACCAAGCAACAGTTGCTGCGCGACGTCTCGCACGAGCTGCGCTCGCCGTTAGCCCGGCTGCAACTCGCGCTATCCCTCGCACGCCGCCAGGACAACCCGGCGGAACGGCATCTCGAGCGGGTCGCGTGTGAGGCCGACCGGCTCGAGCATCTGATCGCGCGAACTCTCAAGCTCGCCCGCCTCGAGCGGCCGGCGGGCAGCCTCGAGCACATCCGCGTCGATATCGGCGAATTGCTGAAGAACATCGCGGAGGATGTCGCGATCGAGGCGGATGCGCACGGCTGCAGCATCGGGGTGCAGTCGGAGGACGGACTGGAAGTGTCGGGTGACAGGGAGCTGTTGCGCAGCTCGTTCGAGAACATCATTCGCAATGCCGTCCGCTACAGCC
>CAZDTG010000252.1:0-5069 GCA_964508005.1 uncultured Steroidobacteraceae bacterium | reverse complement strand
TCGTCCACCGCTTCCGCGGAAGCCTCGACGACATGCAGCCGCTCGTCCTGGATCGATTCGCGCAGATAGCTCACGAACGCCGGGTTGGTTTCGATGGCGATGAGCATCGCGTCAGGGCGCATGCGCCGCAGCACCTCGGAGGTGATGACGCCGACCCCCGGGCCATATTCGACGATGACGCGCGCTTGCGTCCAGTCCACGGGCTCGAGCAGCTGCCGGATCAGAAAGCGGGAGCTCGGAACGATGGAGCCGAGCATCCGCGGATGGCGGAAAAAGTTGCGGGCGAAAAAGAGCAGGCCGTTTCGTGACCGCGCCGGCGTGCGTTGGTTATTTGACATGTCGTCCCGCCTCGGTACTGCCCATTTCAAACTCCTGCATTATGCGTAAGTTCCCGCTCGGGCGACAGGCGTGGCCGCCGCCTCAACCCCCCGAGCGCCTGGCGTCGTAACCGAGCTTGCACAGCTCGGCGACCAGGCGGTCGCGGTGATCGCCCTGGATCTCGATCACCCCGTCCTTGACGGCGCCTCCGGCGCCGCAGAGCTTCTTCAGACGGGTCGCGAGCTCCTCGAGCGCGGCTGCGGCGAGCGGCAATCCGGTAATGACGGAGACGCCCTTGCCGCCTCGACCGGAGACTTCGCGACCGACCCGGACGCGCGCCGCTCCCGGCTTTGTTGCGGTTACGGGGGCCGCCGTCCTCGACCGTGGCGGGCTCTCGTGCAAGACGACGCCGCGAAAAGTGTGTTTGGGTTTCATGGTCCGAGGCGTGCATCTCAAGAGCGTGCGCCGACGGCGTCGAACCAGCGGTTCTTCGGGTAGTCGTTGAGATCCCGGCGCTGGTGGTCATGGCGGCGCACGACCGACGGCCATGCCGCGATCGCGTAGTCCCGGGGCGGACAGCTCCCCTCGGCGAGCTGCTCATCCATCACCCTGTAGCCGTGCGACTTCGGTGCCATGCAGCTACTGTACCCCAACTTGGCGCAGCGGGGCCGGAACTTGCTGCGCCGCATCGGGAGGGCATTTTCATGGCCGCACGATCGATCGCATCGCTGACTGTTTCCTTCGGGCTGGTCGCCATCCCGGTGAAGCTCTACTCCGCGACCCGCAGCGCCGGCTCCATCCACTTCCACCTGCTGCACAAGAAGGACGGCTCCCGCCTGAAACAGCAGTACGTGTGCATCAAGGAGGGGGTCGTCGTGGACCGGCAGGAAATCGTCAAGGGCTACGAGTTCGCCAAGGACCAGTACGTGATGTTCACCCCCGCCGAGATCAAGGCTCTCGAGGAGGCCGGCAGCCAGAGCATCGACATCCATGAGTTCGTGCCGCTCGAAGCGGTGGACCCGGTTTATTTCAACACCACCTATTACCTGGCGCCGGACAAGGGCGGCGCGAAGCCGTACACGCTGTTCGTGACGGCACTGCGCGAGAGGCGACGCTGCGCCGTGGGCCGCTGGGCGACGCGCGGCAGGGACCATGTCGTCATCCTGCGCCCGCTGGAGAACACCCTCGTCCTGCATCAGCTGCTGTTCGCACCCGAGGTGCTGCCGGTGAACGAGCTGGGCGTGGAGGAAGCGAAGGTGCGGGAGGCGGAGTTGAAACTGGCGGAGCAGCTGATCGACCAGCAGACCGCGGATCACTTCGATCCGAAGGAATACACGGACGAGGTGAAAGCGCGGCTCGAGGCGGCCATCCAGAGGAAGGTGGAGGGCGAGGAGATCGCGCTGGCCGAGCCGCGGCCGGCAGCCGAAGGCAAGGTGATCGATCTCATGCAAGCGCTGCGCGCCAGCCTCGTGCGCAATGCACGGGGGCGCGATGCGACCGCAGGGTTGGGCGAGCGCAAGCCTCCGAAGCGGGCGCACAAGAAGGCCGCCGCAGCGCGGCGCGCCTCCGGCCGCTGATGCGGGCTGATACATTGTTGGAATGCCGAAGCCTTAACGCACGCTGAACCGCTATAACATCCAACTGCCCGGGTTGCGGCGGGAACCCGGCGGGGCAGTGGTCGTTCTAACTGGCGTGACAGCAACAAGCGAGGAGGACGAACATGAGAGCGAAAGCAATTGCATTGCTGGCGGCCCTCAGCATGGGCTTTGCCGGAACGGCTGCCCAGGCGGCCAATGCCGCAGGTGAGGACCATGCGCTCAGCAAGGCTAAGGTGTCGCTGACCCAGGCCATCGGTATTGCCGAGCAGCAAGGCAGCGGCCACGCGGTGAGCGCGGAATACGAGCCCAAGAAAGGAGCGATGGGACACTACGAGATCAAGGTGTTGAGTGCCGACGGCTCCAAGCTCGTCAAATACGAGGTGAGCCCCAGCACCGGCAAAGTGACCGAGGCCTCGAACGAGCCCTTCCAGAAGATGTTCACGCGTCTGAAACCGGAAGCCCTCCAGAACGCGCCGACGTCGCTGAAGACCGCGATCACGACCGCGGAATCGGAAGCGGGTGGCAAGGCGGTCGCCGCTGACGCGGACCGTGATGGCGACCAGGTGAAATACACCGTGAAGGTCGCGAAGGCCGACGGCAGCACCGAGAAGGTCAAGGTGAACGGCGCCGACGGCAAGGTTGCCTCTGCGCGCTGATGTGACCGGGAAGCGCCGCTAAGCGGCGACGCGATGGTCCAGCGGGCCGTGTGACTGTGAGGTCGCACGGCCCGCTTCATTTCGCACTATCATGCGCGCTCGCCCCGGCTTGCGCTCGAGTCTGCGTCGTAGCATCGGAAGTGCCGCCCCCATGACCGCCGCCCGTGTTTCGATCGCCCTCCTGGTGCTTGTCTCGTGCGGCGCGCAAGCGTTCGCCCAGGGACCTGACGACGCCTACTCCGCCGTGGATCCGTTCATCGGCACGCAGGACGGCGGCCATACCTTTCCGGGTGCGACGGTGCCTTTCGGAATGATCCAGCTGAGCCCCGACACGCAGACCCGCTACTACAAACAGAGCTACCCGTGGGCCGCCGGCTACCAGTATCGCGACCCGACGATCCTCGGCTTCTCCTACACCCATTTCTCGGGAGCCGGCCATTCCGACCTGGGTGACTTTCTCACCATGCCGATCACGGGCGAGGTGCCTCTCGAGCCGGGCGATCCCGGCAAGCCGCTCTCGGGCTATCGCTCCCGATTCAGTCATGACTCCGAGCGGGCCGAGCCCGGCTATTACGCGGTCACGCTGTCCGATTATGGCGTGCGCGCCGAGCTCACCGCGACCGCGCGTGTTGGCTTGCAGCGCTACACCTTTCCGGCGGACAAGCCGGCGCACATCCTGGTGGACCTGCGCTCGAGCATCTACGATTACCCGGGCAAGGTGTTGTGGTCCCGCATCCGTGTCCGGCCCGACGGGGCGGTGACCGGCTATCGCGAGACGCGCGGCTGGGCGCCGGGGCGGCAGTTGTACTTCGCCATGCGGTTCTCGCGTGCACCGCTGACACAGCACATCCATGACCGCGAGCCAAAGCCGGATTACGACCCGAAGTTCTCGCCCTGGGGAGGACGGGACGACGTCGTGTTTCGCGAGGGGCGCGGGCTGGTCGCCGTCTTCGATTTCGGTGTATTGCCCTCACCCCCGGTGCTGGTGAAAGTCGCCATCTCGGCTGTCAGTGAGGCGAACGCTCTGCGCAACCTCGATGAGGAGGTGCCGCAGTGGGACTTCGACGCGAGGCGTGCGGCCGCCGCGGCGCAATGGCGCAAGGCTCTCGCCGCTCTCGATATCGAGGCTGCCGAGCCCATGCGCCGCATGTTGTACACGGCGCTGTATCATTCGTTACTGGCGCCCAGCGTGATGATGGACGTCGACGGCTCCTACCGCGGCCCCGATCACGAAGTCCATCACGCGGACGGGTTTACGTTCCGCTCCACGTTCTCGCTCTGGGACACGTACCGTGCTTTGCATCCGCTGCTGATCCTGCTGCGCCCGGAGTCCGACAACACGGACTTCATCCGCTCCCTGTTGGTCTCGCGGCGTTGGAGTCCCGACGGGGTGTTGCCCGTGTGGCAGTTCGCCGGACAGGAGACCTGGACGATGATCGGCTATCACGCTGTAGCGGTGATCGCGGACGCCTATCTGAAAGGGATCCACGGCTTTGCGGCGGATGAGGCGCTCGAGGGCATGGTCGCGAGCGCCACGAATCCCCGCTATGCCGGGCTCGACCAGTACATGAAGCTGGGTTGGGTGCCCGCGGACACGGAGCGCGAGGGCGCGTCGAAAACCGTCGAATACGCTTACGACGACTGGACGATTGCGCGCATGGCGGGTGCGATGGGGCGCGCGGACGTCGCGAGCCGTTTCACCGAGCGCGCGCGCAACTGGGGCAATGTCTTCGACGACAAGACCGGATTTGTCCGTGCGCGCAACAGCGACGGCAAGTTCCGCGAGCCTTTCGACCCTGCCATCGCCGGCGATGGCGACTACACCGAAGGCAACGCCTGGCAGTACAGTTGGTACGCTCCGCAGGACACGTCGGAGCTGATCCGGCGCATGGGGGGCGATGAGCGCTTCGTACGCAAGCTGGATGCCCTCTTCGACTCGAAGGTCGACCCGGCGAGCTTCGCCGACGTCGAGGATATTTCAGGGCTCATCGGCTTCTACGCGCACGGCAATGAGCCGAGTCATCACATCGGCTACCTCTATGTTTACGCGGGCAGGCCCTGGCGCACACAGGAGCGCCTGGGCCAGATTGTCGCCAGCCAATACCACGCCAGCGCGGATGGCTTGTCGGGAAACGACGATCTGGGCCAGATGTCCGCCTGGCTCATTTTCACGGCGCTCGGCTTTTATCCGGTCACGCCCGGCTCGGGCGAATATGTCATCGGCCGGCCGTTCGTGAGCCGCGCCGTGCTGCATCTGCCCAACGGCAAACGCTTCAGCATCGTCGCCGACCATCTGTCGGATGCGAACGGCTATGTAGGCGCCGTCCGACTCAACGACAAGCCGCTGCCGCGTTGCTTCATCCGTCACGAGGAGATCATGGCGGGAGGCGAGTTGCATTTCGTCATGCAGCCGCGGCCCGACAAGCATTGG
Source organism: uncultured Steroidobacteraceae bacterium (assembly GCA_964508005.1). GTDB lineage: Bacteria > Pseudomonadota > Gammaproteobacteria > Steroidobacterales > Steroidobacteraceae > 13-2-20CM-66-19. Next base: position 66 of record CAZDTG010000252.1, on the reverse strand, counting down.
GGGAAGGGCCTGTCGAGCCGCCCGTATTCGCTGTCGACTGCTGCCGGGAAGCAGGACTGAGCTCGT
>CAZDTG010000251.1:0-5096 GCA_964508005.1 uncultured Steroidobacteraceae bacterium | reverse complement strand
ATCGTTCCGTCGGCGAGAGCCAGCACCGCAGGTACGCCGCTGCTCACTTAATAATGTCCCCTTTCCCGTTTGGCGAATTTGGCGCGCCTCTATGTGTGGGCCGGTAGCCGAGACCTCAAGCCCCGCCTGCCGCGCGCGCATATACAAAGCGGGAGGAGTTCTCGCGAACATCCTCCCGCCTTGCATGGACTAACCCGTACTCGGATTACGGCGAAATTCTAAGGGGGGGCGCCCGAGGTGTCCATGGAAAATCCCGCACCCGGCACTGTCTAAACCCGCAGAGTCCTTCCTAAGCTTCTGTTTTTAAACCAATAAAATCGCGCATAAAATAGCGCCCCGGCGGCCGGGCGGCCAGCCAGAGCGCGGCCCGGACGGCGCCCCGGGCGAACACGGAGCGGTCGGTCGCCCGGTGGCCCAGCGTCACCTGTTCGCCGTCGCCCGCGAACAGCACGGTGTGCTCGCCGACGATGTCGCCGCCGCGGATGACCGCGAAGCCGATGTCGCCCGAGCGACGCTCTCCAGCGCGACTCGCCGCCGCGGCGGCCTCGAGAAACATGTCTCTGGTTGTCTCTTCGGCGGCGACGCCAGCGTTGGATACCCCTTTCTCGACGAAGCGTTGCTCAGCGGGCGCCACGTGCGCCGCCACCTTGGCCACATCCGCCCTGCCCTGCGCAGCGGCCTTGCCCAGCGCGAGCGCGGTTCCGGAGGGCGCGTCCTTTTTCATCCGGTGATGCGCCTCGAGGATCTCGACGTCGAACCCGGCGGGCAACGATCTGGCCGCCAAACGGGTGAGCTCCACCAACAGGGTCACACCAACGCTGGTGTTAGGTGCGACGAGCAGCGGAATTTCGGTCGCGGCTGCGTCAAACTGTGCTGTCAGCTCCGCGGGAAAGCCCGTTGTGCCGATCAACAGCGGCTTGCGGGCCGCGCGGCAGACCGCGAGGTTGGAACGCGTCGCATGCGGCTGAGAGAAATCGATCACGACATCGGCGCGAGCCAGAGCAGCGGCGAGATCGTCCGTGATACGCACGTCGAGGCGGCCGATGCCCGCCAGCTCGCCGGCGTCCCGGCCCAGCGATGTGCTGGTGGTCGATGCGACGGCGGCGGTGACCATGAGTTGGTCAGGGAGCTCGGACGCGGCGCGCACCACCGCCCGCCCCATGCGACCTGCAGCGCCAATGACGACGGCATTCAGGGGACGCGGACGCGGCACGAGAAGCTCGCGGGAGGACCACGCATCAGGCGGTGCCACCCGAGAAAAAGCGCTTCACACCCTCGAAAAAACCCTTCTCCCGCGGGGCATGGCGGTTCCTGTCGCCCTTGAGAGTCTCCTCCAGGTTGCGAATGAGCTCGCGTTGCTCGGCGGACAGGTTGACGGGTGTTTCGATCACGACGCGACAGAACAGATCGCCGCGCGAGCCCCCGCGAACGGGCTTCACACCCTTGTCGCGCAAGCGGAAGACGCGGCCGGACTGTGTTTCCGCGGGAATCTTCAACGTCACCTCGCCATCGAGCGTCGGGACCTCGACCGTGCCTCCCAGAGCAGCCGTCGCGAAGCTCACCGGGACTTCACAGCTCAGATGCTCGCCGTCACGCTCGAATATCGAGTGTTCCCTGACATTGATCTCGACATAGAGGTCGCCCGGAGGACCGCCGTTACGACCCGCTTCACCCTCGCCTCCGAGACGGATGCGGTCGCCGGTATCCACCCCGGCCGGCACCTTCACAGAGAGCTTCTTGCTGCGCCGTACGCGCCCCTGGCCCAGGCAGGTGTCGCACGGGTTCTTGATGATCGTGCCGGCACCCCGGCAGCGCGGGCAGGTCTGCTGCAGCTGAAAGAAGCCCTGGGAGATGCGCACCTGGCCGGAGCCGCCGCAGGTGTCGCATGCCGCCGCCGTGCTGCCCTTCGCGCTACCGCTCCCATGGCACGTCTCGCATTCGGAAAGCTTGGGGACGTCGATCTCGACCGAGGTGCCGAATACGGCCTGGTCGAGCTCCAGCTCGAGCTCGTAGCGCAAGTCCGCGCCGCGAAACATCTGTGAACGCCCGCCGGCACCGCGACGCGCCGTACCGAAGATGTCGCCGAATACGTCGCCGAAAATGTCGCTGAACGCGTCACCGGCCCCGAATCCGCCCCGGCCGCCGCCACCGCGCGAGGAGGCTTCTATGCCCGCGTGTCCGTGCTGATCATAGATGGCACGCTTGTGCGGATCGGTGAGCACCTCGCAGGCTTCCTTAGCTTCCTTGAACAGCTCCTCCGCTTCCTTGTCGTTAGGATTGCGGTCGGGATGGTGCTTCATGGCAAGACGGCGATACGCCTTCTTGATCTCCGCCTCGGTCGCCGTCTTGGGTACGTCGAGTACCCTGTAATAATCGCGCTTGGACATGCGTTAATCGTTGCCGCAAACACCCGGACCGGCTCGCGCCGGTCCGGGTTCATTCCCTTTGATCTCAAAAGTCCAGGTGGACCTGACGCTTCGCGGAAGCTTACGAGGCCTTGCGGTCTTTGTCTTTCACTTCTTCGAACTCGGCATCCACCACGTCGTCCCGGCCGGCCTGGCCGCCGGATGCGCCGGCTCCGCCGCCCGCCGCCCCGCCGCCGCCAGGGCCCGCCGCGCCTTCGGCGCCAGCCTGGCTCGCATAGGCCTTCTGGGCAATGCTGGAGGAGGCCTGCGCGAGAGCCTCGGTCTTCTTCTCGATGACGTTCCTGTCATCGCCCTTGAGCGCCGTGCGCAGATCGGAGATCGCCGCTTCCACTTTGGCGCGCTCGCCCGGATCCACCTTGTCGCCGAGGTCCTTCAGCGTCTTTTCCACGGTGTGGATCATGCCGTCCGCTTTGTTGCGCGTCTCGACGAGCTCGCGGAAGCGCTTGTCCTCGGCGGCATGCGCCTCGGCGTCGCGCACCATCCGCTTGATCTCATCCTCGGTCAGGCCGCTCGAGGCCTTGATGACGATCTTCTGCTCCTTGCCGGTCGCCTTGTCCTTCGCCGACACGTTCAGAATGCCGTTCGCGTCGATGTCGAAGGACACTTCGACCTGCGGCATGCCGCGCGGCGCGGGCGGGATATTCGTGAGATCGAACTTGCCGAGCGACTTGTTGTCGGCCGCGCGATCACGCTCGCCCTGCAGCACGTGAATGGTCACGGCGGTCTGGTTGTCGTCCGCCGTCGAGAATGTCTGCGATGCTTTGGTCGGGATCGTCGTGTTCTTCTCGATGAGCTTCGTCATGACTCCGCCGAGCGTCTCGATACCGAGCGACAGCGGCGTCACATCGAGCAGCAACACGTCCTTCACTTCGCCGGAGAGCACGCCCGCCTGGATCGCGGCGCCTACGGCAACCGCCTCATCCGGGTTCACGTCCTTGCGCGGGTCCTTGCCGAAGAAGTCCTTCACATATTTCTGCACGAGCGGCATGCGAGTCTGGCCGCCGACGAGGATCACCTCGGCGATGTCGTTGCCCGAAACGCCCGCGTCCTTCAATGCCGTGCGGCACGGAGCGATGGTCTTCTGGACCAGGTCATCCACGAGGGACTCGAGCTTCGCGCGCGTGAGCTTGATGTTGAGATGCTTCGGGCCCGAGGCGTCCGCCGTGATGTAGGGCAGATTGATGTCGGTCTGCTGCGTCGAGGACAGCTCGATCTTCGCCTTCTCGGCGGCTTCCTTCAGGCGCTGCATGGCGAGCGGGTCCTTGCGCACGTCGACGCCGGACTCCTTCAGGAACTCGTCCGCCAGGAAGTTGATGATGCGCAGGTCGAAGTCCTCGCCGCCGAGGAACGTGTCCCCGTTGGTCGACAGCACTTCGAACTGGCGCTCGCCATCGACTGCGGCGATCTCGATGATCGAGATGTCGAAGGTACCGCCACCCAGGTCATACACCGCGATCTTGCGGTCGCCGCCCTGCTTGTCCTCGCCGTAGGCGAGCGCGGCGGCGGTGGGCTCGTTGATGATGCGCTTCACCTCGAGGCCGGCGATGCGTCCGGCGTCCTTGGTCGCCTGGCGCTGGGAATCGTTGAAGTAGGCGGGCACGGTGATGACGGCCTCGCTGACGGACTCGCCCAGATAATCCTCGGCGGTCTTCTTCATTTTCATGAGGACCCGGGCCGAGATCTCCTGCGGAGCCATCTTCTTCCCCTGCACCTCGACCCAGGCGTCGCCGTTATCGGCACGCACGATCTTGTAGGGGACCATCTTGATGTCGCGCTGCACCACCTCGTCGTCGAACTTGCGGCCGATGAGGCGCTTGATGGCGAACAGCGTGTTTTGCGGATTCGTCACCGCCTGCCGCTTGGCGGGCTGGCCGACGAGCACCTCACCGTCTTTGGTGAAGGCGACGATCGAGGGGGTGGTTCGATCCCCTTCGCTGTTCTCGATCACCCGGGGCTTGCCGCCCTCCATGATGGCCACGCACGAATTGGTCGTGCCGAGGTCGATGCCGATTACCTTTGCCATAAGGATTACTCCGCCAACATCTCTTGCTAAATGGGTACGGTCTGGCTGCTCTTCTTGGGGAGCGAGCCGGAGGGATTCAAGGCCGTCAGGGGCACGGCCAGGTGATAGACGGCGGACTGGCTGCCCGCCCCGCTCATGGCGCCTTCGCCACGATCACCCGCGCCGGCCGCAGCAGGCGGCCGTTGAGCTCGTAGCCCGGCTGCACGACCTGCAGCACGGAATTCGGCTCAGCGGTGTTCGAGGGCTGCGCCATCATGGCCTCGTGTCGTGCCGGATCGAAGGGCTCCCCCACCGGATTGATGGTCACGACGCCGAGCTTTTCCAGCGCCTTGGCGAGGAGCTGCAGCGTGGCCTCCTGGCCCTGTTTGAGACTGCGGACGTCCGCTGCCTTGTCGGCGTTCTGTACGGCGAGCTCCAAGCTGTCCCGCACAGGCAGCAGCTCCGCTGCAAACTTCTCGAGGCCGTAACGGTTGGCTGCCTCTATGTCGCGCTGCGCCCGCTTGCGGACGTTGTCGAGATCCGCGACCGCGCGCAGGTACTGCTCCCAGTGACTCTTGGCGCGCTCCTCGGCTTCGCCGAGAGCCTGCTGCAGGCGCTCGAGCTCGACCAGCTGCGATGCCGTCTCGGGCAGCACCGCGGTCTGCTCG
>CAZDTG010000250.1:0-5130 GCA_964508005.1 uncultured Steroidobacteraceae bacterium | reverse complement strand
TGGTTTGCACGAAGCCACGAACAGTTCGATCTAATTCAGATGAGTATGATCGACAGCTGGGCAGCAACCACGGCCGGAGCGTTCACGCTCTCCGAGAACGGTTTGTACACCGTAAACGGCTGGAAGCGGTTTGTTTCCCGTCTCACCCCCGACGGCGTGTTCACTGTCATGTTTCCAACGGGTATGCGGCTTTGCGCCCGAATTGACTCCCGCATCACGCCCTGGCTGTGGGCCGTAAACGGCGCCGCCGGAGTGCTGGCGTCCGGCGCTGCGGTTTTGGTGAGTATTCAGACATCGCTCAATCATTCGCTGTGGGTCGGGGCCGTTGCTTACGCGTTGTTGGCCGGCGTCGGCCCGCGGCTTTTCAAGCTCGAACAGGCTTCCGAGGCCAAATATCGCACTGCCGTGCCGGCATTCGGAGAGGGCGCAAACACCCACCCTGGGCAATAGAAGCTGAAGAGGAAATTGAGCCGTTCAGGCACCGGCGAGACAAGCCGAATAGGTCTCCCGCTCACTATCCGAGGCTGTTTCGGCTTGCGTGGATCGCCAAACGCGGGGATCGTGCCGGCGCATGACGCCATCTTCACGCAGCGAGACGTACTCGCATCTCTCGATGAGCGTTCGAAACAGGCTCCCAAACCGCGAAAGAAACGGTAGGCCGACCTCGTCCGGTGCGAGTGGGCTGGAGGCGGCGACGCCTTGGTGCTGCTTACGCTTGCACGTATCTAACCATCGGCTCATACCGGACTTCATTCTCTCATCGTTATAAGGAAAGAGCCCATGCGTGCCCTCCAAATCTCAGCCTATGGAAACCCGTCCGAGGTGTTACGTATCGCAGAGATCCCCGAGACGGGCGCGCCAGGTGCGGGCGAGGTGTTGATCGAGATCGAGCTTGCGCCATTGAACAAGCATGATCTTCTCTTCATGACGGGCTATTTCGGTGGCCCCGTCGCTCCCACGGTCGTGGGCAACGAGGGCTACGGCCACGTCGCCGCTGTCGGCCCGAATGTCAAGAACGTCAAAGTGGGCGATCGAGTTCTGGCGCCAAACTTAAGCCTTGCATGGAGAGAGCGCCTGCTCGCACCAGCAAAGGCGCTATTCCCGCTGCCTGGCGGTGATCGGTTGCAGCTCGCACAGCTTGCCAGTAATCCGCCCACGGCCGCGCTGATTTTAAGTGAGTACACTGATCTCGAGCCCGGTGATTGGATTGTCCAGAACGGCGCAAACTCGGGCGTCGGACGCTCGTTGATCGCGATCGCGAAGAAGCGGGGCTTTCGGACCATCAATCTCGTTCGGCGGCGGGAACTCATCGATGAAATCAAACAGGCTGGTGGGGACATTGTCCTCGAGGATGACCCCGCTTCCGTTGCGGAGGCCGCTCAGGCGGTCGGCAAGGGAGCAGTCCGTCTGGCGGTCGACTCCGTCGGGGGCAGCGCGACGGCCACGTTGATTCAACTGCTATCCGATCGCGGCGTGCTTGTTACGTATGCCTCCGCCACCGGTCAGCCGCTCGCGATCGACGAGCTTCAGCTGATTGGGAAGCATCTGACGGTTAAAGGCTTCTTTCTAGGCGACTACGACCATGTCTCCAAGGTGCTCCCCGCGCAGATCGAGGCAGCTCCCCTCGTCGCCTCCGGCGCGCTGACCGTTCCGGTGGCCGCGGTCTATCCGATTGTCAAAATCAAGGAAGCGCTTGAGCACCTCCACAAGGGCGGGAAAATCCTTCTCGATTTCTCGCAGCCCCAATAAGCCCTCTGGGGTGACCCGGGCGCGGGAAGCCGTGTCACGACACGTGGTGCATGGATGTCGTAGTCTTTTGTGCCAGCGGAGAGATACTCAATTGAGTCGAGATGTGGCGCGGTGGTCGTAGGCTCGTCTCAACCGTTGCCGCCCCTTTCGTCTGGCGGTGTCGCAATTGACGAACCGTGACTCCGTTTCCACATCCCGCTCTTCGAACCGGACAGGCCACCTATTTAGACATCAAGAAGGCGGCCGAGACGAGGCTGGTCGTGTCCCGAGCACAGTTGCGGTGCCGCAGGCTGCGATCACTCGATTCCCTAGTTGCACGCCGTGCCTTTTCGTTGCATTTCCGTGCACTTCGTGTCAATCGGTTGTGTGAGCCGATACTTCCAGCGCCACCTGCAACGTGCGGGTGGCAGATGCCAGCCACGATCGGAACCTCGGCATCGTGCAGTTCGAACGTATCCAGTGGCGCGCTCCGCAAACAGTTGGATCGCCGGGAAGCCGAGCGCCTCAGCTGCGGTGAGCACAGCCCCCCCCGGTGGAGGAAGCTCCAAGGGAGCGAGACGCAAGACCCGCTCGCTCTTGGCGCGCAGGGACTCACGGCTGGTAGCAATGATATGGACACTCGGTGCGCCCCTGAGGAGCCTTTCCGCAAGGAGCGCGGCGGTATCAATGAAGTGCTCGCAGTTGTCGAGCACGATGGGTTCTACCGCGTTCATGGTGCTATGGCCTCCGGGTACCATTTTGCAGGATTTTCGACCCGGATCGTCAGTTTACCGGCTTCCCGCAGCGCGCGACGCCAGAGGAAAAGCCAAAACTCAGGCTCGAAAAGATGGTCTCAAAGTCTGTTTCACGTGAACGAGGGAGTGGTTTCGTCCAAATAACATTCAGCAGCCAGCTCCCCTCTGTCGGCATAAGAAATGTTGCGCGGCCCATGCGATCGGTCAAATGCGTTTCAAACGGGGTCGCGTCGTTTTCGAGGTGGGTGAGCTTCACCAAGGCGCCTTCCAAAGGCTGTCCCTCGTAGATGACCCGTACAGGCAACACCCGCGGTCGCGGCTGCGCATAGGGAGTTTCTTCCGGAACAATCTCAAGTGGCAGACCTAACGGCCGAGTTACTTGCCTCTGCGAGTTCGCATCGGGCAGGCCTACTTGGACAATCGCCTTGGCTTCCCGACTGTAGTTTTCCGATCCGTCCCTATCGGTCTGTTGCAATCGGTCGCGCTGCTCCAGAGCGGGCGTGAGCCCCTCAACCGTCAAGTAATCGTTGAAGCGGATCGCCGGCAAATGGCTCTGCGCGCGATTGTCGGTTTCCAGCACTAACACGTATGCACCGGGCTGTGGGAAAACGAGCTCGCCATCACCTGCGCTACCACCCAGGTGGAGCGTGCCGCGCAAACCATTTGCAAGTCCGTCAGGGCCGATGGCTTCGAAGCGCGAAATCCTGCTGAGTGGAATCGGCGATCGTTGCCGGAAGGGTCCGTGACCCACCTGCAAGGTTATGCTCGACGCGGTCTGCGGTTGCAGCCAGTACTCCGCCGGTTGTACCCAGAAATCATGCGCGTCAGCCGACAGGCCGTAAATCAATCCAATGAGGAGCGTGGCAAACAACGCGCTGTGGAGCCGATGCGAGACACCGAATAGGACCGTTGAGCAGTGCATCACGCGGGCCTAATCGAAATGGTCAGGCAGATAGCCGGGCGTCACCGGAAGGAACTGCAATGTAGCGGCAAGGACCGCCACGGCGATGAGCCAGCTTGCAACGACCTTTATCATGATCGGCGCTCGCCAATCGACGATGAACGCCGCCGGAAGAAACAGCAAACTGCCGGCGAGCGCCGTGACGATATCAAGTCGTGAGCCAGCGAGGGCAACCTCGGCGCCGGACCAGAACCCGGCGTTGAGGGACAGAGCAACGGCGCTTCTTGAAGTCAGCCCCCGCGGCAGATAAACCGTGGCGGCGGTCGCAGCCACACTTACCCAGCCCCCCAGAAAAACATCCTCCAGCCATTCGCCCTGGATCGGAAGCGTCGCGAGCACGACTGTCGTTGTGATTAGGGTGACGAGACTCGGCACGGCCGCGCGACGCGGCGCAAAGGCAAGCGCCAGGCCGACTGCCGCGCACAGGAGCGCCGGCGGAAGCGCACCGCCCCTCACAACGGGACGGCCTTGTAGAGGAACCAGACGCCAGCGCCGGCAATGAGTGCCCCAAAGCTTCGCGTCACTCGAATTCCACCGGGTTGATCGTTCAGGAATCCAATCCCGATGCCCAGCACGTGAAGCGAACCGGTCGCGAGGACAAACCCGAGACTGTAACCAATAGGATCAGCCGCCGAGGGCAGCTCCTTGCCATGGGCGTAGCCATGGAATATCGCAAAGATCGCCACGATGAGCGATGCCACCCACACCGGGGCCTTCAAGGACAAGGCGATACAGCCCCCCAACACTGTCACGGAAAGCGCGATACCCATCTCGACAGGAGCCAGCGGCACTCCAAGCATGCCCATCACTGCACCTGCCACCATGACGGCAGGAAATATGACCGGCAACGCAAAGATCAGGGGTCGGCCCAGAAAAGCGCCCCACAAACCGACGGAAACCATGGCGAGCAGGTGATCGACGCCGTTGAACGGATGTTGGAACCCGGATCCGAATCCACCGGCCAGGCCCGTGCCGATATGTGCAACGGCAGATTTGGCACACAGAAGTCCACCTAGCCCAGCGACTATAGCGATCATTTGCGGGCGAAGAGACCGCGAAGCGGCTTGGGAGTGGTTCACACCACACTCTCGCTCCGCGGTGCCCATCGCCTTGTACCTAACCGCCGATCCTCTCTTGAAGGACAAAGGCGATAGCCCGATCACTTAGACGCTGAAGCGGGATCCGGTGGTGCCAGAAAGGGAAATACTGTCACGGAGTGTTCGTGATCGTCGTGCTCCACACCGTCATCTACGCTGGTGTTTGTTCCGTCCACCAGGAGCGATCGGTAGACGTTGACGGCGTTGTAATTTGGCGTTCGGCCACCACAGTCGTTCTTCAATGACTTTCGGCCCGCCAGATTGGCAAGTTCCACCGCCATCAACTGAGTGCAAACTGTCGAGGCGCTATTTACCCACAGTCGGTCATCTGCGAGCAGCGTCGCGAGCGCGAGGTAGCGTTTTGATGGTGCGGCTTTCGGCTTCGCGAGTAACTGATTCCCGCATTGACCGTCGAATGCATCGTACAGCCCGAGGTTCTTTTGGATTTCGGCGACGAACCGTTCCGATGTCGCGGGCGTGGCGACGTTGTAGTCCTCTTTGAGCTGATCGCTCATCTCATCGGATGCGAGCGTCCCTAGCAGGGCATTGCCGGTCAGTGGGCGCGCGGCGCGATCGAGTTGTTTGTCTT
>CAZDTG010000249.1:0-5136 GCA_964508005.1 uncultured Steroidobacteraceae bacterium | reverse complement strand
GGTATCGCTCGTCGCCATTCTGGATGCGGACAAGGAAGGCTTCCTGCGCTCCGACGGCTCGCTCATCCAGACAATTGGCCGCGCCGCGCGACACCTGAACGGCCGCGCGATTCTTTACGCGGACAAGGTCACGGGCTCCATGCAGCGGGCCATCGATGAAACCAACCGGCGCCGCCGCAAACAGCTGGAGTACAACACGGCGCACGGAATCACGCCGCGCGGCATCCAAAAGGCGGTGGCCGATATCATGGAAGGGGCGCGCTCGTCGGCGCCGACACCCGCGGGCCGCAAGCGCGGCAAGCAGGGTGCGGACGCCGCTCCTGCGGCTGCGGATCTGCGCCCGGAGGTGCTGGTTCGGCAGATCAAGAAGCTCGAAGGGGAAATGTTCAAGAAGGCGCGCAACCTCGAGTTCGAGGAGGCCGCGCGGCTGCGCGATGAGATCGAGCGGCTGAAGCAGATAGAGCTGGGGCTGCCCAGGACGCTGGCAGGCTGAACACGCGGGCAGGCGAGCCCGGCCGGTGTGCCCGAAGCGCGGTACGGGCGCCCTCGGGCGTTCCTCGCGGCGGAACGATTCCTGCTGGCTCTATCCCGCATGAATAGCCCAGGCCAAGCATCCGGGACGCGCGGGGTCCTTTTGACGCTCGTGATCGTCGTTGCCGTCCTGCGCGTGGCGCAGGAAGTCTTTATCCCGCTCGCGCTCGCCATTCTGTTCACGTTCCTGCTGGCGCCGCTCGCGGCCCGCCTCACTAAGTGGGGCTTGAGCCGCCTGCTGGCCGTCATCTTTTCGGTTGCGTTCGCGCTGACTGTGATCTCCGTGCTGGCCGATGTGGCTTTCAACCAATTCAGCGACCTCGCACACGAGCTGCCCGGTTATCAGCGCCAGCTGCATGAGAACCTGACGCACATCCGCGGCGCTGTGCGAGGCGGTATTTCGGAGACCAGCAAAGCCATCGAGCAGCTGGGCAAGGAGCTTCAGCGCGTCGCCCCTGCAGAACCGGTGCCGAGCGACACACGCAAAGTGCAGATCGTGGAACCGCCGTCGACGCCCCTGCAGATGGTCCGGAATCTGATCGCTCCGCTCGTCAGGCCTTTCGGCACCGCTCTGGTGATCATCGTGCTCGTCGCCTTCATGTTGTTACGATTCGAGGATCTGCGCGAGCGGCTCATCCGGGTGGTGGGCAGGCGCAACCTGTACGCGACCACGGAAGCGTTGAGCGATGCCGCACAACGTGTCAGTCGTTATCTGCTGATGCAACTGCTGATCAACAGTTGGACCGGCATCCTGGTGGGGGCCGGCCTGTGGGCCCTGAACGTGCCCAACCCCGGCCTGTGGGGCGCACTGACCCTGGTGCTGCGTTTCGTTCCTTACGTCGGAGTGTGGGCAGCCGCCGTCATTCCGTTTGCATTGGCGTTCGCGGTGACGGATGACCTGTCGCGCCCGTTGATGGTCCTGGCGCTGTTCGGTGTGATCGAGTTTCTGAACTACGCGGTGCTGGAACCCTGGCTGTATGCGAATCGCACCGGAATCTCCCCGGTTGCCCTGCTGCTCGCGGCCGCCTTCTGGACCTGGCTCTGGGGTGGCGTGGGGTTGCTGCTCGCCATCCCGATGACGGTCTGCGTCGCCGTCATGAGCAAATACATTCCGCAGCTCGAGTTTCTTGGCGTCCTGTTGGGGGATGAGCCGGTGCTGGAACCGCATCAACGGCTGTACCAACGTTTGCTCGAAAGTAACCTCGATGTCGCCGATTCATTGCTGGACGAAACATTGCGCTCGTCGGGGTCGACCCTGGAGGCCGCCGATGCCGTGATCGTTCCCGCGATCCGCTCGTTGGAGGTCGACTACGATCGGCGCGTGCTCGGAGCCGCGACGAGAAAGGTCTTTCTCGAGCACATCAACGAGTGGGTCGAGGAGCGGCTCGACTCTTTGGATGCGGCGGAGGGGCGGGGGCCCAGGCCCCCGTGGATTCTGTGCATCCCCGCAGCGGACAGAGCCGATGAAGTGGTGGCCAAGCTGCTGGTCTGCGCGCTCCGGGAGCGCGGTTTCGGCGCGCACCTGCTCAAACTGGAGTCGCTCGAGCAGGCGCTCCTGGGTGAAAGTGATCGACCGGTCGATGTGGCAGTGGTGTCGGCCCTGCCCCCGGAGGCCGTCGCGCCCGCGCGCGTGGTTTGCAGAAGCGTTCGGGCCGACGCCCCGGACCTGCCCTTGATCGTGGGACTCTGGGACCCCGAGGGGGACCTCACGAAACCCCGCCAGCGGCTCGAGGCGGCAGGAGCAGGGCAGGTGGTCGTGAGCTTTGCCGAGTGTGTCACGGCGCTCCAGGCCCAGGCCGTGGCCGCGGCGGCCGCCAGGCCTGCCCCGGCGGCGTCCCGAGGCCCAGTGCTACAAACGTAAGTACTTGGAATGACTGGTGTTAGCTTGCGTCAAGGGCGCCGCTCTTGTATCGTTCGCGGCCCTCGTCGAGGGAAGTCTTCAGGCGCGTAGCTCAGTGGTAGAGCATCACCTTGACATGGTGGTGGTCGGTGGTTCGATCCCACTCGCGCCTACCAGATAGCCTGCGCGGCGCTTCCGGGTAAGCAACGATATCCGGCAGCGCCGCTTTTGCTTGAAAAGACCCGGGATTTGCCTCGACGTAAGCCTCTAGGGATGTCCTTTAGAGGGTCTCGTCGAGAGAAAGTCCATGCCTGTCGTGACATTGCCCGATGGCAGTAAGCGCCCCTTCGACCACCCCGTAACGGTGGACGAAGTTGCCGCGAGCATTGGTGCCGGCCTGCGCAAGGCCGCGCTCGCCGGCCGCGTGAATGGCAAGCTCGTCGACACGTCCTACGTGATCGACAGCGATGCGAACGTCGCCATTGTCACGGAAAAGGATCCGGAGGGGCTCGATGTCATCCGCCACTCAACGGCGCACTTGTTGGCGCAGGCGGTGAAGGAGCTGTTCCCGGATGCACAGGTGACCATCGGCCCGGTCATCGAGGACGGCTTCTACTACGACTTCTCCTACAAGCGGCCTTTCACCACCGAGGACCTCGCGGCCATCGAGGCCAAAATGGCCGAGCTTGCGAAGGCGGATCAGAAGGTGAGCCGCCGCGTCATGGCGCGCGATGAAGCCGTGAAGTTCTTCACCGGGCTCGGCGAAATCTACAAGGCCGAGATCATCGCCAGCATCCCGGAAGCCGAGCAGATCAGCCTCTACGGCCAGGGTGACTGGGTGGATCTGTGCCGCGGCCCTCACGTGCCCTCCACGGGGAAACTGAAAGCCTTCAAGCTCATGAAGGTCGCGGGTGCCTATTGGCGAGGCGATTCGCGCAACGAGATGCTCCAGCGCATCTACGGCACGGCTTGGGCGGATAAGAAGCAGCTCGAGGAATATCTGCACCGTCTCGAGGAAGCGGAGAAGCGCGATCATCGTCGCATCGGCCGCGAGCTCGATCTCTTCCACCTGCAGGAAGAGGCTCCCGGCGCGGTGTTCTGGCACCCCAAAGGCTGGCGGGTCTTCCAGGCCCTGATCGGCTACATGCGCGAGCGGCAGAACGCCGCCGGCTACCAGGAAGTGAACGCGCCGGAGCTGATGGACGCCTCCCTCTGGCAGCAGTCGGGGCATGCGGAGAAGTTCGGCGAGAACATGTTCCTCACCAAGACCCCGGATGAGCGGGTCTACGCCATCAAGCCGATGAACTGCCCCGGGCACGTCCAGATCTTCAAGCACGGGCTCACGAGCTACCGTGACCTGCCGATCAAGCTGGCGGAATTCGGGAAGGTCCACCGGTACGAGCCCTCGGGCGCCTTGCACGGCCTCATGCGTGTGCGTGCGTTCACTCAGGACGACGCCCACGTCTTCATCACTGAGGACCAGATCACCGAGGAATGCGTCGCGGTGACGAAGCTGATTCTCGACGTCTATCGGGACTTTGGCTTCGACGACGTGCAGATCAAGTTCGCGGACCGCCCTCCGAAGCGGGTCGGTGAGGATGCCGTCTGGGATCGGGCGGAGGCAGCGTTGAAAGCGGCCTCGGCGGCCGCAGGTATCGAGTACGCGCTCAATCCGGGCGAGGGTGCTTTTTACGGTCCGAAGCTCGAGTTCGTTCTGCGAGATGCGATCGGCCGGGATTGGCAGTGCGGCACGGTGCAGGTGGACTTGAACATGCCGGGTCGGCTCGGGGCCTATTACATCGACGAGCACAGCGCCAAGCGCACGCCCGTGATGCTGCACCGGGCCATTTTCGGCTCCCTGGAACGCTTTTTCGCGATCCTGCTCGAGCACCATGCGGGCCGGCTGCCGGCCTGGCTCGCGCCCGTGCAGGCGGTCGTGATCGGCATCACCGAGCGCCAGGATGCGTATGTCAAACAAATTACGGAAACCCTGAAAAATCAGGGGTTTCGGGTCGAGTTCGACTTGCGCAATGAAAAAGTGGGCTTTAAGATTCGCGAGCACACGCTGCAGCGTGTTCCGTATCTATTGGTAGCGGGCGACAAGGAAGTGGCCGCAAATCTGCTTTCAGTGCGTGCGACAAGCGGCAACAAGGATCTGGGCACGATGACCCCGGAGACGTTCGCTGAGCGTCTTCGCGTCGAGCTCAATAGCCGCGGTCGCCAATTAGTGGAGGGTTGACGCATCGCTAGTGCAACGAAGCGCGTTCGGCGCAACGAGGACATTACTTCCCCGCAGCTGCGCGTGATCGCGGCAGACGGATCTCAGGCCGGAGTCATGTCCCGGTTCGACGCTCTTCAGATGGCGCAAGCCGCCGAGCTGGATCTCGTCGAAGTATCGCCGACGGCGGAACCGCCGGTCGTGCGCATCATGGATTACGGGAAATTCCTGTTCGAGCAGAACAAGAAGACCCACGCGGCGAAGCGCAAGCAGAAACAGATTCAGGTCAAGGAAGTGAAGTTTCGTCCCGGTACGGGAGAGGGCGATTACCAGATCAAGCTGCGTAATCTGATCCGCTTCCTCACCGAGGGTGACAAGGCCAAGGTAACCTTGAGGTTCCGCGGCCGCGAGATGGTGCACCAGGATATCGGGCGCAGGCTCTTGGAGCGTGTGTCCGCCGACCTGGGCCCGCATGCCGTGATCGAGCAGAACCCTCTCATGGAGGGCAAGCAGATGGTCATGGTATTTGCACCGAAAAAGAAGTAAC
>CAZDTG010000248.1:0-5155 GCA_964508005.1 uncultured Steroidobacteraceae bacterium | reverse complement strand
CGAATGCGCGCGAGGATCAGATCCTCTTCGCTGAGCCGGTCGGGCGGGAACAAGCGGGTGATGGGCTGACCGATCATCTCTGCAGCAGCGTAGCCGAACATGCGCTCAGCGCTGGCGTTCCAGCTGGTGACGATGCTGTCCAGCGTCTTGCTGGCGATAGCGTCCTCGGCCGAGGTGACGATGGCGGCCAGATGAGCCGACGCAGCTTCCACCCGCTTGCGCTCGGTAATGTCCTGACAGAGCGCGACGAGGTGCAGGGGCTGCCCCGCGGCGCTACGGGCGAGCGAGATACTGTGCTGGACCCAGGTGAGCGCGCCATCCTTGCGCCGTAGACGCACCTCGAGGACGAACGTCGGGATGCGCCCGGCAAGCAGCGCCTCCATCTGATTCTGGAAGACCGGAAGATCGTCGGGGTGGGTGAGCGCGGCATAATCCATCCCAGCCGTCAGGCCCTCGCGCGCAGCGCCGACGATGGAGCAGAACGCGTCGTTAACCTGCAGGAAACGCATGCTGGGCGTCAGCACGGCAACGCCCACGGCCGTGGAATGGAAGACCGCGGCCAGTCGCTCCTCGCTCGCGCGCAGGGCCTGCGCCGCACGCTCCCGCTCGATGGCGATGCTGGCGACGTGCGTGCCGAAGTGGGCGATGCGCCACTCCCAGTCGCTGGGTGCGCGCGGTGTGTCGAAGCCGAGCACGAGCGCGGCGAGCGGCGCGCCGTCCGAGCCGGGCACCGGCTCGACGTGGCACGCCAGGATGCCGTGCGCCACCCACCAGTCACGCCACATGGGCGACCAGCGCTCTTCCAGGGCGACATCGGCGCAGGTAACCGATTGGCCGCTTTGGATCACCGTGCCGCAGGGGCCTGTCGCTAGATCCGTGATCGGCGCCTCCGTGAGTCGGGCAGCGAAGGAGGGTGGCAGCTCGGCGGCAGACACCGCGGCGACCGTGGCGCGGCTCTCATCCGCCAGCAGCACCACGGCGCGCGCGTGCGGCGACAGCCGCGCCACCGCCTGGGTCACCTCCGCCAGGCACTCGTCCAACGGGCAGCCCGCCGCGATGCGTTCCAGCACGGCGTTCTGCTCGGCCAGCACCTGCTCGGTCTGCCTGCGCTCAGCGATTTCGGCTTCCAGGGAGGCGGCCCGCTGCTGCAGCAGCGCAATGGCGCGCAGGCGGTCCTCGGCGCTGTTCAGCGCGCTGTAGCTTTCATCGGGGAGGACCTGCGAGTGAGACGCGCATACCTCGGCGAACCGTGTCCCGTTCTCCGCCCCCGCGATGGCAGGCGTGGGATAGGCGCACAAGAGCGAAAAAGAGGGATCGGGCGTGCGCTGCTGCAGATCGTTCCACAGGTCTTCCAACTGGATGACGCTGGCCTGATCGCCCGCTGCCCACAGCAGCGCGACCATCTCCCCGAAGGCCCGCACCCGCCGTCGTCTGCCCCGTCGCCCCTGCGGTGCCCGCGCCGCGCGCTCGATCACGCCGCCGACGACCTGCGCGAAGCGCGCCGCGTCAGGTGTTCCGACAACCAGCAGCTTCCGCAGCGTCTCAGCGGCGTCCAGCGCGACATAGTCGCCACGCGCCTGTGCAGCCGCCACATCCAGCCCGCGGGCCTGCAAGCACTGTTCGAGACCCGCGCGGTGCGTCGGGGTGGCGATGACCACACATGCCTCGCCGGCGCCAAGACCTGCGCCGATGAACTCACTCATCGCATCCGTGAGGTAGTCTTCGCTCGCATAGCACTGGACGGCGTGCCCAGAAACATGTTCCGACAGGCTCAGCGTCACCGGAGCGTCTGAGCTAGACTCCGTCCATTTCGAAGTGGTAGCCATCGCGTAAACGTACTCTCCCAAACATGAGTAATGCCTAGCCGTGCCATGGCTGCGTGTTAAGAGGCTGCTCAACGACTTCGCTTGGGCTCGGTCGGGGCTGCCTCTGCAGGACGCGGTGGCTCGGCCGTGTAGAGGCTGTGGCGACGTCGATCGCATCCTAGCTCAGCAAAGAGCATGCCGGCTCTCTACTCGTCGGCCAACGAGGATGCGTCCGAGCGGATGATATCACAGCTTGAGGGGACTTTAAAAAGGATAGCGTACCGGCACCTGAAAGCCTGCGTACCGCCTCGGGATTCGTGCGTATTTGGGAAGCAAGATCGCCGATTCCCAGGTGTTAGTCGTACGGCTTCCACTGCCGGCCACCACGGGTGACGCGCGGTGCGGGCGCCTTCGCTGCTCACGGCTCTTGTGGCTCGCGGAGCAGCATGTAGCCGTGGTCAATGACGGTGCGGATCAGCAGGCCGAAGGGGCTCAGCCGCGGGCGCAGCTTGTCGATGTGATAGTAGGTGCGCCGCGCATCCCGCACCGAATACAAGGTGCCGAAGGCGCGTCGGTAGATCTCGGCGTGCGAGACGGGATGCCCGAAATGCTCAAGGAGCGGCACAAGCAGGGCGTACTGCGTGGGAGACAGTTGTATCCAGCGTCCCGCAATGATCAGCATGCGATGCGCATCATTGCGTTGCACCACCAGGCCGTCCAGGTTGTGCCAGATGGTCTCTGACTGCTGCTCTGTCGCTCCGGTCGACGCGCCCGAAGGTCGAAGTTCGCCGGCGGGCAGGGTGGTCGTGGACTCCGCCAATGGAGGTGCTGATGACTGATCCCCGTGCGTGTGCATGCCATCGCCCTCCTGCTTGGCACGCGCCGGGTGGCGCCACACCTCCACGCCTCGCGGCAACGTACGTTCGGGGACGGCGGTCTTCAACCATCCGTATCATAGGTGGTCGAGTAGTGGCTGCACCTCGCGTCGGCCGCCGCGATAGCACCTTCTGCCGAGTTGCGCGATCGCACGAATTCTGAATGACAACGCCATGATAGTAACTGAAGTTGGTCAAGTTGTCAAGAATTATGAAAATGCGACTCGTATTCGGCCTTTCGGAGCAAGAATAGTTGATGGGCGTGGTATACTTGCAGACATGATGAGTGATGGCACCGCACGCATCGAGATGTACAGGGAAGGTCATGGCCGAGAGTTTGGCTGACAAGGTCGAATGGCTCTTCCAGCACATCCCGGATCCTGAGACGGGGCAGCCGTTCACCAATCCGAGGTTGGCGGCCCGGATCCGGCAGCTGCGGCGTGGCTTCAGCGTCACCGGCACCGCGATCTGGAACGTGCGCACGGGCGTGACGACGCGTCCGTCGTGGCAGCTTATAGAGGGCATGGCCAAAGCCTTCGGTGTGGCGCCCGGCTACTTCTCGGATGATGTCGGCATCCGCGAGCTGGAGCAACAGCTGGCGGCGTTGGACTTGCTCAAGGATGGGCGCGTCTGGAGCCTGGCTCAACGCGCGCAAGGCGTCTCCCCTGAGAGCCTCGGAGCGGTGCGCGACGTGCTGGAGCGGTACCGCGAGCTCGAAGGGCTCAACGGTCCAGCGGCCGGCGCGGACGACCGCGCTCCGGCCCGCCAGAGAACGCCTGAGACTGCTCGGCGCCGGCGCAGTGTCGCAACTCCAGCGAAGCGGCAGACGTAGAGCAGCGTTCCACCCCCATGTGCGGCGGGAGGCGAACGTTCGACCCTCGTGCTACACAAGGTGGCGGTGATCTTTGGCACGTGAATCCGTCGTGCTGTGAGACTCCTGAGACCACGGGGCATGCGTATGACAACCGTGTTGCGGACAGCGAGCACCATTCGCGAGACGCTACGCACGCTGTTTCGGCGCACGAGGCGGCAGGAGTTGCATGCGCGCGAGCTACGCGAGATCGAACAGCGCTGCCGCGCTCTGTTGGACGAGCTTGAGCCCACGATTCGCTGGGATCGCGTGGCCGACGTTGCTGCGCTCAGCAGAGTAATCGGAACTCAACGCCGGCGTCCGATCCACCTGGAGGGCGTGCGATTGCCGCCTGATCTCTCCGGCCTCTGGTTGCCCGGCGTAAGCGAGGATTACATCTTCTATTCCTGGGACACCGTGCCGGCGCAGCGCGGACATGTCATCCTCCATGAGCTGTCTCACATCCTGTGCGGACACCGGGCGCTGGTGCCAGACGCGGAGGCCGTGCTACGACCGGAATTCCCCTTGCTCGATAGCGACGCGATCCGTCGTAAGCTCGGCCGCTCTCGCTACGATACGCGCAGCGAACGCGAAGCGGAGATGCTCGCGACCATGCTCGAGCGGCGATGGGAGGCCGCGCGACCCAACGCCCGCCGTGCGGGTGGCCAGGACGCGGCGGACAGTGACCCTGAGACGCGCCGCCTGCGCCGAAGGTTGGATGATTTCACGAGCAAGTTGCGTGCAATGTGAGCCAGCAACGTCGATCGGCCACGCGAGACGACGACCCAAGCGCGAGGAGGTGAGCATGCTACCCTTGCTGCTCCCGGTCGTGCCCGCGGGTCTGACCTGGCTTACCGCCGTCTATACCAGTCGCTCCTACCTGCGGGCGCGCCAAGATCTGCGCGTCGCCGCATACTGGCACTCAACCGTCTTGCTGGCAGCCGCGCTCACCGTCGTCGTCCCGGCGGTCTACCTCGCCATAGACCGCACGTTGGGCCTGCCCAATGCCGCTCGCTGGATTGGGAATAGCCTCATCCTCATCGCCGCGTACCGGCAAGACGCGCTCTACACTTCATTGCTCGGTGGCAGCCCACACGCCTGGCGCCGGCATCGGCAATTGCTCGTCTATCTGGTGCTGACACTCGGGCTGATGGCCTGGATGCTCAGTCTTGCGCACCTCCGCGTCTCGACGGCTTCGTTCGACATGCGCGGCGTCAGCCCACCGCTCATTGCCTACCGTCTGCTGTATCTGGCGTTTTTCGCGCTCGTGCTCGTGCGGATGATCCGCAGCTGCGTGCAGTACGGACGAGCTACCAACGACGCGACGGTCAGGCTGTCCGCTGCACTGGACATCGTGGGTGCTGCATGGGCCATCGTGTATCTCGTGGCAACGCTGCTTGAGGTCGTGCTGCCTGCCAGCGCATCTGTCGCGACGCGGCTGAACACCACCATCCAGGTGTCCATCCTCTTCGCAGTCGTGTTCTTGCTCGCCGGAACCACCATCCCGTCGTGGGGTCCGCGCGTTGGCGTGCCCGCCCTCATGCGGCAGCTGCGGATGCTCGTCGCGTACTGGCGTCTGCGCTCGCTTTGGCGCACGCTTGTCGCGGAGGCGCCCGCGGTGATCC
>CAZDTG010000247.1:0-5164 GCA_964508005.1 uncultured Steroidobacteraceae bacterium | reverse complement strand
CAGCTCAAACGCCAGCTCAAAGACCTCGGGGAGCGCATCCACTCCTTACGGGGGTTTCTTTGAGTACGATCTCAAGAAGGAGCGCCTCGAAGAGGTGGGCCGTGAGCTCGAAGACCCCGCCGTTTGGACGAAACCCGAGCGCGCGCAGGAGCTGGGACGCGAACGAGCCCGCCTGAGCGCCGATACCGGCGAGCTCGACCGCACCACCAAGGGGATAGCCGACGCCGCGGAGCTTCTCGAGCTCGCGGAAAGCGAGGGCGACGAGGCGGCCGCCCGCGATATCGACCTCGACGCGCAGCGACTCGAAGCCGAAGTGCGGCGCCTCGAGCTGAAGCGGATGTTCCATGGCGAGATGGACTCGCACAACGCCTTCCTCGACATCCAGGCGGGTGCGGGCGGTACCGAGGCGCAGGATTGGGCGCAGATGCTGTTGCGCATGTACTTGCGGTGGGCCGCCGCGCGCGGCTTCCCGGCTGAAGTGATCGATTCGAACCCGGGGGAAGTCGCCGGCCTGAAGAGCGCGACCGTGGAGATAAAGGGGGATTACGCCTACGGCTGGCTGCGCACCGAGACCGGTGTGCATCGGCTCGTGCGCAAGTCGCCGTTCGACTCCGGCAACCGCCGCCACACCTCGTTCGCCTCCGTGTTCGTCTCGCCCGAAGTCGACGACGACATCGAAATCGACATCAACCCCGCCGATCTCAAGACGGATGTCTACCGCTCCTCGGGCGCCGGCGGCCAGCACGTGAACAAGACCGAGTCCGCGGTGCGCATCACGCACGTCCCGAGCGGCATCGTGGTCGCCTGCCAGAACGAGCGCAGCCAGCACAAGAACCGCTCGACGGCCATGAAGATGTTGAAAGCCAAGCTATACGAGCTCGAAGTCAACAAGCGCAACGCCGCCGCGCAGGTGTTGGAGGACTCGAAGTCGGACGTGAGCTGGGGCAACCAGATCCGCTCCTACGTGCTCGACCAGTCGCGCATCAAGGACCTGCGCACCGGTGTGGAGGTGGGTGCCACCGACAAGGTCCTGGACGGCGATCTCGATCAATTTCTGGAAGCCTCGCTCAAGGCGGGAGTTTAAGTGTCAGACTCGAAAGGCAACCCGGGCGCTCCCAAGGGCGGCCAGGCCGGCTGCAAAGACGGCGTTGGCGCGACCGCGGGCGGGACGAGCCCCGCCGGCGGCTCGGGCGATGAGAACAAGCTCATCGCCGAGCGGCGCGGCAAGCTCGCGCAGGTGCGCGAGACGGCCCGGCAGGCCGGCGCAGCCGCATTTCCGAACGACTACCGCCGCAACGCGCTCGCCGCGCAATTACATGGCGCGTTCGGTGAGCACGACGCAGAGTGGCTGGAGGCAAACCCCACGCACGTCCAGGTCGGCGGCCGCATGCTGTTCAAGCGCGTCATGGGCAAGGCGAGCTTTGCGAAGATCGCCGACCGCACCGGCCAGATCCAGCTGTTTCTCCAGCAGGAGGCGCTGGGCGCCGCCTACGACGCGTTCAAGGGCTGGGACGTCGGCGACATCATCGGTGCCGGCGGCGTTCTCTTCCGGACGAAAACCAACGAGCTGTCCGTACGGGTGGACAGCGTGCGCCTGTTGGTGAAGTCGCTGCGCCCGCTGCCCGACAAGTGGCATGGCCTCGCCGACAACGAAACTCGCTACCGCCAACGCTACGTCGACCTCATCGTCAACGAGGCGAGCCGCAACGTATTCCGGACACGCACCCGCATCATCCGTTTCCTGCGCGATTACCTCGACTCGCTCGACTTTCTCGAGGTCGAGACCCCGATGATGCAGCCGATACCGGGCGGGGCGGCGGCACGTCCGTTCATCACGCATCACAATGCGCTCGATCTCGACATGTATCTGCGCATTGCGCCCGAGCTGTACCTGAAGCGGCTGGTCGTCGGCGGCTTTGAGCGCGTCTACGAGATCAACCGCAACTTCCGCAACGAGGGCGTCTCGACGCGCCACAATCCCGAGTTCACCATGCTCGAGCTGTACCTCGCGTACGCCGACTACCGCGATCTCATGGACTGGATCGAGAAGGCGATGCGCGGTCTGACAGACTCCCTGAACGGGTCGGCGCAGGTGAGCTACCAGGGCCGCGCCTACGACCTCAGCAAGCCCTTCCGCCGCGTGACGGTCGAGGCAGCGATCCTCGAGAACAATCCGGGCATCGACCCGCTGTCGCTGCGCGACCCGACCTATCTGCGCAGGATCTGCGAGAAGCTCGGCATTCCCGTGAATACCCACGACGGCCCCGGCAAGCTGCAGATCGAGATCTTCGAGAAGACGGCCGAGCACACCCTCAACGACCCGACCTTCGTGTATGCCTATCCTGCCGAGGTCTCGCCGCTGTCCCGCGCGAACGACGCCGACCCCTTCCTGACGGATCGTTTCGAGTTCTTCATCGCCGGACGCGAGATCGCCAACGGCTTCTCCGAGCTCAACGATGCCGAGGACCAGGCCGCGCGCTTCCGGGCGCAGGTGGCCCGCAAGGACAAGGGCGACGAGGAAGCCATGTTTTATGACGCCGATTACGTCCGCGCGCTGGAGTACGGCATGCCGCCGACGGCCGGCCTCGGCGTCGGCATCGACCGGCTCGTCATGTTCTTCACCGACGCGCCTTCGATCCGCGACGTGATCCTCTTCCCGCACCTTCGCCCGGAGGCCGATTGAGAGACTCCCCCGTCGGGGTGTTTGATTCGGGTGTGGGTGGATTGACGGTCCTGAAGGCGCTGGCGGCGGAGTTGCCGCACGAGCGCTTCGTGTACCTCGGCGACACCGCACGCCTGCCTTACGGCACGAAGAGTCCGGAGACGGTCGCCCGTTACGCCGTGCAGGCCGCGGAAGCGCTGCTGGAATACGGCGTCAAGTGCCTGGTGATCGCCTGCAACACCGCCTCGTCGGTCGGGCTGCCCGCGATCCGCGAGCGCATCGACGGCGTGCCGATCGTCGGCGTGATCGAGCCGGGCGCGGAGGCCGCCTGCACGGCATCCAGGTCAGGTCACATTGCTGTCATTGCAACCGAAGGCACCGTGCGCGGCGGCGCTTATCAGGAAGCGATCCTGCGCCGCAGAGAACATGCCCGCGTGGTCGCACATCCCGCGCAGCTGTTCGTGGCGCTCGCTGAGGAAGGTCTGCACCACGGCCCGATTGCAGACAGTCTCGCCCGCCACTATCTCGACCCGCTGTTCGGGACGGCCCTGTCGCGCAACAACCCGGGCGACCCCCTGTCCACCCCTGACACGCTGGTGTTAGGGTGCACCCACTTTCCAATGCTCGCCGCCGCCATTCGCACAGCCGTCGGACCTGACGTTCGCATCGTCGATTCCGCCGCCACGACGGCCCGGAGCGTCCGCGAGACCCTGGATCGCCAAGCTCTCACACGGCAGACAGGCGAGGGCGCCACCCGCTTTCTCGCCACCGACTCCGTCGAGCGCTTCGCCCGCATCGGCAGCCGTTTCCTCGAGCGCCGCATCGACCCCGGCGAAGTTGAGCTCGTCGACCTTTAGAAGAGTCGAGCTCATTCCTACAACTACTCTGGTAGGGGATACGGCAGCGGCAAGGTCTCCGCGTTGAGAGGCGCACCCGGACGCGCCACGTCGTCCAGCTCTTCGTCGGACCCTCCTGTCGTACCCCGCGCGTCCGTTGCCGTGGCTTCTCCCGCAGCCACCACTGGGGCCACAGCCAGAAACTCGCAGCGCCCGTTCGCGAGCTGCGCAGCTTCAACCACCTTGAAGGCTCGCCCATCGGCAAGCTGCCCCGACTCGCCGACCGCGAGCCGCGCAGGTCCGCGCGAGATGAATCGCTGCATCCGCCTCTTCACACGCCCGCGATAGTGGGCGCGCGCGATGACTTCCTGTCCGGTGTAACAGCCTTTATCGAAGGCGATGGCCCCGAGCACATCGAGATTCAACATCTGCGCGACGAACTCCTCGGAGGTCGCCGCGTAAACCTGCGGTAATCCTTCCGCGATGTCGAGGAGCCGCCACGCATCGCGTTCGGCCTTCACGCAGCCGGACAACGGCATTGGCTTGCCGGCAGGTGAGATCACCAGCCAACGCGCCGGCGCCCCGCCTACCCGCACGATGACGGTCGTCCCCGAGAGCGATTGCGAATTCACATCGTCCGGCAGCATCAAGGCCGACGCTGTTGGCAGAGCGACGATGGACTCGGCTTCCTCCAACTGGGCTGCCGCTGAGGTCAACTCGCCAGCAGCCGCGGCAACCGCGCTCGCCTGCTCAAACTGCCCCGCCGCCCAGTTCGCATCGAGCGCGTCCGACGCCG
This sequence comes from uncultured Steroidobacteraceae bacterium, assembly GCA_964508005.1. GTDB lineage: Bacteria > Pseudomonadota > Gammaproteobacteria > Steroidobacterales > Steroidobacteraceae > 13-2-20CM-66-19. Next base: position 870 of record CAZDTG010000247.1, on the reverse strand, counting down.
CGACGATTTCCGCATTCGCGGCGCTCGGGTCCGGCGCAGCGCTGCGCACACGCCGCGCAGTGCCGGCGCTCGTGGAAGCGGCGCCTTCTCCCGCGCCGGGGGAAGGCGAGGCACCCGCGCCACCCGCGCCCGCTCTATGCTCTCCGTGCGTGTCCGGCGCGATCAATCCTGTCACCCGCCAGCTCGCCGACTCGTCGGCGATCTTCACCTTCGCCCGGAGAATGAATTTCGCCAGGCGGCTCGCCACCGGCGACGTGAGCTCGCGCGGCAGGATTGCCAGCACGTCATCCGGCGCGAGGTGTACGAGGCGCGGCACCGCAATCGTGCGGCCCTGCGGATTGTGATAGCCCGCGAGCTGCGAGCGCTCCGGCGTCAGCCGCTCCACATCGTTCGACACCTGCCCCTGCAAAAAGCGCACGCTGTCGGGCCCGCGCACGCGCAGGACCCCCCAATCGCCAAGCTCGATCAAATTCCAATCTGTGCTCATGGATCCTCGCGCTCAAGGCCGGCCGCTCCCCCTTTGGCCCTCATGATGCGCCCCTCGGCGCCGCGACCGCGCGCGCGCCGTTCACTCATGAACTTACGCATTGTTTTTCCACGGGTTTCCGGTAGTCCCACCGGCGGGATTCTGGCACAATACAGGAATGCCGAAATGCGCTGACAGGAACACCGAATCGTTGCCGCACCCCGTTCTTCCTGCCGCTCAACCTGATTCCGCGCCGACCGCCACGCCGCCCAGCTCCGCGAGCGATGCGTCGCTGCCGCATGAGCCGCGTCCGGCCCCCGCGCCCCGGCCGCGCGAGATCGGCGGTCCTTCCGGCCCCGAGCCCACGCGGTTCGGCGATTGGGAAAAGAAGGGCCGCTGCATCG
>CAZDTG010000246.1:2991-5203 GCA_964508005.1 uncultured Steroidobacteraceae bacterium | reverse complement strand
CGTTCCGCCTTCTCGCCGGCGGTCGAACTGGTGAATACGAGCCGGCCGAAGCCGCGCTTGCACATACCGCCCACTGTCAGTCGCGCGAGCTCGAACGGACCGTCGAGGTTGATGCGCATCGTCTCGCGCCAAACCTCGGGATCCTGCTCCCACACGAGCCGCTCGTGGGCCGAGCCGATGCCGTGGTTCACGACAAGCACGTCGATGGGCCCCAGTCGTCGCTCGGTTTCGGCAACGGCCAGGGCGCAGCCCTCGGCGGTGCCAAGGTCAGCCGCGACATACTCAAGACCAACGGCCGCCAGCTCGGCCGCGCTGCGCGATACGACCATCACGCGCGCTCCAGCCGTCGCCAGCAGTAGCGCCGCCTCACGCCCGATCCCGCGACCGCCGCCCGTCACCAACGCCACACGTTCCTTCATTGATCCGATCCCGTATCCCGTGTCCGCGGAATCGTGCCACGATGGACTGGGGCGGCGCAATCGTCAATCAAAGACGCGAACTCCTTTCCATTCTGGAGCGCACGCGAATGCGTACTGCCACCGCGGGTCCCTCATTTCTTCTGCGCCAGCCCCGCCACGCACTTGACGAGCCGTTCGGCCTCCTCCTTGGTGTTGTACATTGAAAATCCCACGCGCAGCAGCGATCTGCCCGGGATATTCAGGATGTCAACGGGCCGCGGCGCATAGAAGTTTCCGTCCCACACACAGATACCCACATTGTCGAGAGACTTCGCAATGAAGCCGGGATCGACATCATCGACGGTGAACGACACGGTCGGCGCGCGGAGCGGATTCGAGAACTTGACGCCCCACAAATGAACACCCTCCAACTCCTCCAAGGCCGACCACAGGTACCCCCCCAATTCGTGCTCATAGACGGAAATAGCCGCGATGGCGTCGTGGACTTTCTGCTTCCTGGTAGCACCTCGCCCAAACCGCGCCAGGTAGTCAACTGCCGCCCCAACACCTTCGATCGCCGGGTGATTTAGCGTACCCGTCTCGATCCGATACGGTGCGACATCGTCCTGGACGATCAGTTTGTCCGTCGCCAACGTGTCCAACGCGCCCGGACGCGAATACAGAATGCCGACATGTGGACCATAGAACTTGTAGGCCGAGCACAGCAGAAAATCCGGATCGAGCTGCTGCACGTCCACCGGAAAATGGGGCGCATAGTGCACCGCGTCCAATATGAGCAATGCGCCCGCTTGCCGGGTCAGCTCGCGCGCCAATGTGAGGTCGTTGACGGTCCCAATGGCATTGGATGAGCACCCCAATGCCAACAACCGGGTTTTCTCGTTGATCAAGTTACTCATCTGCGCGTAGTCCAAATCACCTGTCGGCAGTAATGGCACCTCGCGCACAACCGCCCCGCGCTCCTGCAACGATTGCCAGGGACCCCGATTCGCTTCATGGTCCAGCTGCGTGATGAGAACCTCGTCACCCGGACGAATCGTCCGACTGATGGCGCGTGACAGCGAGAACGCGAGCGTCGTCATGTTTTGGCCGATGGAGATCTGCTCGTGCCCCTGCGCGCCGAGAAGATCCGCCACCGCGCACCGTGCTTCCAGTATTCGCTTGTCAAGCTCCGCCGACGGCCGGAAGTTGCCGTGCGTGTTCACATTCCGGTTGCGATAGCAATCGACAATCGCGTCGATAACGGGCTTCGGCACCTGCGTGCCGCCGGGCCCGTCCAGGAATGCCACCGGATGACCGCCGAATGTTCGCGACAACGAGGGAAAATCCCCCCAGCATCGATGGCAGGTTTCCTCGTCGAACACGGTCGTGGATTGCATCGTCAATGCTTCCTATTCCAACTTGCCTACGTAGTATCGCGCGATGTCATTGAGACGTACGACAATGGGTATCCATCCTTGCATAGCGTCTTGAACATAGCGTAACAGGAAGCCATCGGGTGGCAAGTCACGTGCACTATCCGCGCATTGGGCACAGCTCGCCGGATCAGTCCGCAGTACATAGGTTCGATACCCATCACCCGCTCCACTCTGCAGAGCTACGCGCAGCACATCCGTGGTTCCAGGTGCACAGGCTTGCGGCGCGCAGTCACTTTCCGATGTTCGAAGTGCCCCTCGAAATGGCACACGTAATCGACGGCTTCGTCCGTCCGGCGTGAGGCCTGACCGGCCCGCGGCTCTCGGGCGCGAGTAGCGGTTCCGCGCGCCGCGTAAGTCAACATCCATCGCCGCGTCTCT
>CAZDTG010000246.1:0-2891 GCA_964508005.1 uncultured Steroidobacteraceae bacterium | reverse complement strand
GCGCGAACACCGGCTGAGCACGCCGAACACGACGCGATCCGGGCGGCGTTCGGCGCTCTAATGAGTGCGGGGCTTGCCGACCTCAACAAAGCGCGCGCACAGTTGGGACTCGCGCCGATCACAGATATCACGGAGCAGACTGCCGTCGCGCGGCGCTACCTGCTCGGAACGAGCCGCGCCTTCGACTTCCCCGTCGACTCGCTGCCGCCGCACATTCGCTACGTCGGACCGAGCTGGACGCAGCCCTGGCAATCGCCGTGGCCCGCCGAAGACACGCGCCCGCTCGTGCTGGTCGCTGAACCACCGGTCCAAAAACCGGAAAAGTCTCGGTGTCGCCAGAAGTCGCCGCTCGATCTCACCTCGCGGGTCTCTCGATAGCGGGCCACCCGGGAGCCATGCCACCGCTAGGTGGCCGTGGCGTCGGACGGATCATTCATGCACCAGAAGTGCTACGAGGTACCGTAGCGTTAATCGGGAGCGGATGAAGTTGCAGAAACGCAGCTGTGGCGTCGCAGGCACGTGCCGCGACTTCGCGTGAGTTCGGTCGCTTGGCGACGCCGAGCAGCAGGCTGACCATCAAATTGCCCAACAGCAACCCGCCGAACTGTTCGGCAAGTTCGGCAGGACGGCCATTGAGAAGTCCGGACGCCTGAGCCCGAGCCATGATTTGACGCAAGGCGGCACGGCTCGTCTCGCGCCCTATGGAGTCGAGCGCTTGCGCCACCTCGGGAGCGTGGACCGCCTCGGCGATTGCCAGTCGGAATACCGCAATGACCGTTGGATCGGTTACCTCGCGGATGAGCTGCGTCCCGAAGGAAGCCAGTACGTGCTCGAGGGTCTCGCGATCGTGCGGCACGGGCAAGTCAGCGGGTACCTGCAGTCGCTTGGCGCGCGCGCTGATGCATGCGATTAGCATTTCCTGTTTGTTGCCCACCAGCGCGTACAGTTCTCGTTTCGAAACGCGCGCGCGTGTGGCTATCTCAAGCGTGCTGCTCGCCGCGTAGCCACTCTTCATGAACGCTGCGAAGGCTGCGTCGAGGATGCGCGCGCGCACCTCAGTTTCGTCGCGGCCTTCCTGAGGCTGCTTTGACAGCGAACCCGTAGTCATCATCGTCTCTCTTGACAGTCGGTACCGCATAGTACCACACTGTCTCGACCTTCTGGTACCAATGGGTACCACACTGCTGGGAGACGATCATGCTAAAGCCAAGAATCCTCGTGACCGGCGCGACCGGGAAGACAGGCAGCGTCGTCGTAGCTGAGCTGCTGAAGGCCGGCTATCCCGTGCGCGCCATGGTGCATCGAGAAGATGGCCGCAGCGCGTGGCTGAAGGCGCAGGGGGCTGAGATCGCGCTCGCCGACATGAGTGATGTCGAGCGCGTCGCCGACGCGCTGAAGGACGTTCAGCGCGCCTACTATTGTCCGCCTTTCGATCCCTACATGATTCAGGGCGCGGTCGCGTTCGCCGTTGCCGCCAAGGAATCCCGGCTCGAACACATTGTTGGCCTGACCCAGTGGCTGTCGAGCCCCTCGCATCCCGCCCTCATGACCCGCCAGCTCTGGCTCGTCGATCGGCTGTTCTCGCTGACGCCCGGAGTCGCGCATACGATCGTGAGGCCGGGCTTCTTCGCTGACGCCTACCTCGTGCTGACTGGGTTTGCTGCGCACCTCGGAGTATTTCCTTGGATCTATGGCGATAGCCGCAACGCGCCACCTTCCAACGAGGATGTCGCGCGAGTCGCCGTCGCGGCCCTGATGGATCCAGCGCGGCACGCCGGGAAGAGCTACCGCCCCACTGGGCCGGAGCTCCTTGGCGCGGAGGACATGGCCAAGGCGATCGGCCAGGCCGTCGGGCGATCGGTCAGGGTCGTGCCGACGCCGACCTGGCTATTCATGAAGACCGCCCGGATGGGAGGCTTGTCGATCGATCTGGTCAGCGGCGTTCGTTACTACATCGACGATCACAAACGCGGGGCTTTTGAGCTGGGCGCACCCACCACCGATGTGCTTGATGTGACCGGTCAGCCCGCTGAGGACTTCGAGACGATCGCGCGTCGCTACGCAGCGCTGCCGCGCAACCGGCGGACCCCCGGCAGTTCGCTTCGCGAGTTCGCGCAGTTCGTGATCGCCCCGCTCAGCCCCGGCTTCAATCTCGACCGCTACGACCGCGAGCTGCGCCGCCCTTTCCCGTCAGAGCCGCAGTTTGCACCTGACTCCAAGATCTGGCGGCGCGAGCATGCCATCGCCCACTTGGAGCGAGGCGCTGCTATCGCAGAGCTACGCACACAGCGCGCTTAGGTTCTCAGTCACAGTCGATCGCTGGAATTCGAACCAAACCGACTCTCGTTGTGCCGCCACTGCTGATCACGCACGGACTCGTCTTCCGGATTCTTCTGCAACATAAAAGTGAGTCCGCAATGCAGGAAAGCCGGCAGCCCGGCGAAGTTACGGGTGAGGGGCTACCAAGTGGAGGGCCCGGCCATCTGCCGACATAAGAGGCGGCCTCCGGTTCCTTCCTAACCGGCGGTAGCGTCTGGTCCGGAGCGTGGACCAGTTCCAGACCCGACGCAGCATATACGATGGAACAAGGGGAAACCCGTCGGGCAGAATGCGCCTCTAAGCTGAACGACATTTGGGCGATTCGCGTCCGCCCGGTTTGTTTCCAGTGGCGGCCGGTCCGCTAACGGTGTAGCTTTACACCCGCACCAGAGCTGCGGCTGGAGGTGCTCCAGCGCGCTGGCGGGAAAAAAACACAAACCGACTTGGGAGACGACAATGCTGCGCTTGACTCAAGGTATCTGCGCCACCGCCGTGCTCGTCGCTCTATCAACACTGACGAGCCCTGCATACGCTGACGGTAAAGACTGGAACGACGGACCGGTGATCAATGT
>CAZDTG010000245.1:0-5211 GCA_964508005.1 uncultured Steroidobacteraceae bacterium | reverse complement strand
CTTCGGCGCACATGCGGCTGTTGGTGAGGATCTGGGCGATCGCATCCTTTGCCGCGGGGCTTTGCTCGAGCTCATAGGCGCGGCCGAGCGAGGTGATGTAATCCAGGGGGTGGTAGTAGCTGATGTACTGGAGCGCATCGGCGACGCTCTGGATGAGATCTTCCTGCTTTACGACGGTCATGGGTGTCTCTGCCGCGGGCCGCGGTCGGTGGCATCGAGACCGTCATTCTAGCCGACGGCCGCAAAGGCCGCTCGCAGGTGCCGCCGGCGCGCGCGCCGCCGCGACGGAAACCCTTAATTATTCGGCTATTTGGATTGCGCCAGAAACGCGGTGACCAGCTGGATGGTCGCCTGCGGGTTCTCTTCCATGATCCAGTGGCCCGAGTTGGGGACGATGCCGCCGGTCACATTGCTGGCGACGAAGCGCAGGTCTTCCGCTTCCCCCGCTCCGAACGATTTCTCGGCTCCGATGGCGAGCACCGGCAGCGTGAGCTTGCCGCCCTTCGCCAGCAGCGTCTTGTTGTCGATGGCGTCCTGGTTGAACGCGCCGAATTGTTCGAACGCGTCGTGAATGGCGTGCGGCCGCGCGTACAGGGCCGCGTAGTGCTGGCGCGTTTCCTCGTCGATCGACTTCGGATTCGCGGACAGCTCGTTATAGAAGCGGTCGAGGTAGATCCGCTCGCGTCCCTGCACGAGCCGCTCCTCGTCGGGCCCGCGGAAGTTGAAATGCCACAGCAAGGGGCTGCGCACGATGTTGTCCCAATCCCCGATTCCCGGCAGCGGCGCATCGATCACGACCCAGCGCGTGACCCGTGTGGGATACATCGCCGCGAGCGCGTAACCCACCATGTCGCCGATGTCGTGGGTCACCAGGGCTACGCGTTGCGCCTTCAGGGCGTCCATGACACCGGCAATGTCGACGGCTTGGTTCTTCTTGGTATAGCCGGTGTCCGGATGCTCCGACAGACCCATTCCGCGCAGGTCGGGCACGATCACCGTGTAGTTCTTGACGAGCACCGCCGCCAGCGGGGCCCACATGTCTCCCGTGTCTGCGAAGCCATGCAATAGAACGACGGCGGGTCCTTTGCCGCCGACGCGTACATACAGTCGGGTGCCGTTGGTAGGCACCATCTCGGTTCGGAAGGCAGCCGGAAACGGCTGTATCGCAGCCGCCGCCGGCGTGCCGGGAATGGCGGTCAGGGCTACGAAGGCCAGGCACAGGCGCGCGACGGCAACCGTCGTTACGGCCAAATGTTTGCGCATATGATCTCCCCTGTTCGGCGGTCCGGGCATGGCGGTGCCGCGACCTTGTTGTAGGGCGACTATATGCCCCCACCCCGGACCGGCGCTACCCAAGATCATGGTGGAGCCAGTCCGCGTCCTGTGGTAGTAACGGTGAAAACGGCGCAGCGCGCTGCCTCTACGAGAACACGAACAATGAAAGAGCTCAGGCCTCGGACGATTGCGATTCTGTCTCTCATCCTGTTTCCAATGGCGGCAGTTGCGGCGAGCGGGCCAACAGGCGGAGCCGGTTCCGCGGAGCTCTGGCCTGCGAACGGCTGGCTGTCGGCAACACCCGCAAGTGTCGGACTCGACGAATCCGCTCTCGGGAGCTTCGCTGCGGACCTTGGCGCCGGCAAATACATGCTGGTTGACAGCTTCGAGGTTTTCCGCTGCGGAAGGGAGGTCTTCACGCGGAAATATCCGCATGATTACGCCGTCATTTATGGCAAGGAGGCGAGGACCAAGGGACCGCTGAACGCGCGTCTGACGGGCCGCTACAACTATTTCGATCCCGCCTGGCACCCTTACTATCACGGCACCGATCTGCATACGATGCAATCGGTCAGCAAGACCGTGACCTCGGTCATTTTCGGCGTGGCCATCAGCCGCGGGGACTTCAAGGCCGACCTGAACACGCCGGTATTGAAGTTCTTCGATGTGTCGAAAGTGAAAAATGTCGACGCGCGCAAGTCGCGGATGACGCTCGAGCACGTCCTGACCATGACGACCGGACTGAGCTGGAATGAGGAGGTGCCCTACGACGACCCGCGCAGCGATTCGAGCCTGATGGAGGCCACGGACGACTGGGTGCAGTACACGATCGACAAGCCCATGGCCGAGGAGCCCGGTAAGGTGTTCAATTACAGCAGCGGCGCGACGGAGCTGCTGGCCTACATCTTCCAGAAGGAGACCGGACAGGATATCGATGCCTATGGGGAGAAGTACCTGTTCGGGCCGCTCGGAATCAAGCACCACTGGAAGCGCTCCTACCTGGGAGTCGTGGACACGGAAGGCGGCCTTTACTTGAGCGGCGAGGGCCTGGCGAAAATCGGCTACCTGTATCTGCACGACGGCAATTGGAATGGCAGGCAGATCGTGTCAAAGGAATGGGTAAGACGATCTCTCACGCCTTACATCGATGCCGAAAGCGGCCGGCTCGGGAATGAATTCAAGTACGGGTTCAAATGGTGGCTCTACCCGCTCAACGGCGGCTATGTCTGGATGGCCAGAGGATTCGGCGGCCAGCTGCTGATGGTGTTCCCGGAGCAAAACCTCATTGCTGTCTTTACCGGCTGGGAAATTCTCAAGGATCATGCGCCGGTCAATGAGCTGGTGGATCGGTTGCTGTCCGCTGTCAAACGGCCAGCGTGCACTGCGAACAGCCAATAAATGTCGATCGGCGCACAGTTCGGGCCCCCTGACATGGACGCGCGTGCGGGCTATCCGACTACACTGTGATACGCTGTTTCAAACATCCAAGTAGAAGCGGGAGGGTCCATGGACGAGGTCTCGGGGATCGCTACGCCATCCCAAGCTCCTGCGGCCCGCGCGCCGCTACAACTGCGCTTTACCGGTACGGGCTCCGAATACTTCGGCATCTGGGTCGTCAATATGCTGTTGACGATCGTCACCCTGGGCATCTACTCGGCCTGGGCCAAGGTGCGGCGGTTGCAGTACTTCTATCGACATACCGAGCTGGCGCAGTCGAGCTTCGACTTTCACGGCAGCCCCATCCGGATCCTGATCGGACGCATGCTGGCGCTGGCGATGCTGGTTCTCTATAACTACTCGGTACGCCTGCGCTCGCCATTCACCCTCGTCATCATCGCGGCGCTTGCTGTCGTCATGCCGTGGCTGCTGCGCAATTCATTCCGCTTCCGGCTCTACAACGCGAGCTGGCGGGGCGCCCGTTTTCACTTTCGAGGCACTCTGGGCGGCGCCTACCGTGTGTTCCTCCTGAACGGGTTTCTGGCCCTGATCACGCTGTATCTGCTGGCGCCGTTCATGCATCAGCGCCTGAAGGCCTATCAGCACGGCAACAGCTGGTTCGGACAGACACGGTTCTCCTTTCACGCCCGGGTCGGCCAGTTCTATTTGATCTATCTGGCATTGGCGGCCGCGATCGTGGCGTTCCTGATCGTGCTCGGTGTTGCCGGGGCCGGTGGTGCGCTGGTCGGGCTGTTCCAGGCACGGCAGCACGGCGGGCACGTCGATCCGCAGGCCGTGGTCAGGGCTGTGCTCATCCTTTACGGCGGGCTGATATTGCTGGGGGTTTCGGTCGGCCCGGCATTTCATGCAGTCATTACCAACCTGATCTGGAACAACACGCGACTGGGCGAACATCGCATCGAATGTAAAATGGCCCCGTTCGGCCTCATTTGGGTCACCGTGAGCAACGTCGTGCTGGTGGTGCTGACCCTGGGACTGTTCATGCCGTGGGCCGCGGTCCGCCTGGCGAAATATCAGGTGGAATCGGTGCGGCTGTTGCCGGCCAGCGATCTGCAGGAATTCGCGGCGGCGGCACCGGAAAGCGTCGCCGCGGTCGGGGAAGAGGCGGCGGCCATGTTCGATTTCGATATTGCGCTGTAGGCCCGGAAGCGGGTTGTGCGCCCAGGCTGGGGTGAACGTGCTGCACGCGAACTATTTCGACGGGCGCTCCACGCGCGTTCGCGTCGTCGGGTTGTCGGTGACCGGCGAGGATCTCGTCGTTGCGGGCGAGGACATCGATCTGCGCGTTCCGTTTGCCGAGGTCAAAGTGGACGAGCGGCTCGGGAGCGCGCCGCGCCGACTGCGCTTCAAGGACGGCGCATTCTGCGAAGTGCGCGATCTGGATGCGCTCGACACCCTGTTGTCCGCAACACCGCATCGCGATGGCCGGGTCGATCGGATGCAGCGCCAGCTGCAATTTGTCCTGTTTGCGTGCGTCGCCTCGGTGGTGTTGACAGTCGCAGCGTACAAATTCGGCCTGCCGTGGGCGGCTGCCCAGGCCGCGCGCCGCCTGCCGCCCGAAGTCGGTAAAATCCTATCTGTGCAGGCGCTGAAGACTTTGGACGGCAGCATTCTCGTGCCGAGCAAGGTTGCCCCGGCACGCCAGCAGGCGCTGAGTGCCGAATTTCGCGCGCTGCGCCTGCCGCAGGGCGGTACTCCGGACTCCACACTGTTGTTTCGCAACTCGCCGCAACTTGGCGCCAACGCCTTTACCTTGCCCGACGGCACGATCATCGTGCTCGACGGCCTCATCGAATCCCTCGGTGACGATCGGCAGATCATGGCGGTAGCCGCCCACGAGCTGGGTCATGCGCACGGGCGCCACGGCCTGCAATTGCTCCTGCAGAGCTCCGCGGTAGCGGCTTTCTGGTCCTTCTACGTCGGCGACATCAGCCACCTGCTCGCGGCGGCACCGGCTGCCATCGTGCAGGCGAGATACTCGCAAGACCTTGAACAGCAGGCCGACGATTACGGGGCGGCGTTGCTTCTCGACAATGGCATGTCGCCGGGCTTACTCGCCGACGCTCTCGAGAAGTTGGCGCAGAGCCATCCCGAATCCTCCGCGCCCGGATACCTGGCGAGCCATCCGTCGACGGCTGAGCGGATGCGGCACTTGCGGCAGCTTGCTGCATCTCACACCGCTCTGCGCCTCCCCCGCTGTGTCAGCCCGCAATCGACGCCATCCGATCGAAGCACGCCGACCAGCCGCGACTGTGATTGTTGCGCGCTTGCGGTCGCCGTGTTGCGTCTGCCGCAGATTTGAAGACAGGTCCAAGCTTGGGTTGCGTGTTCAGTGCGCTGCACCATTCAGCCGGCACTCGGCGAATGGCGCATAATCGGCGCGGCGCATTCGGTGGTCAAAACGATATCCGCGCGAAAACCAGACTTGTGCTTCGAGGACGCGACCAATGAAAGCAAAATCGCTCATGCGTTTCATAT
>CAZDTG010000244.1:0-5217 GCA_964508005.1 uncultured Steroidobacteraceae bacterium | reverse complement strand
TCCGCCGCCCAGCCAACCTGCTCCTCGAACATCCGTGCGACCTCCTTGAGCGCCTTGCGGTCGGTCGGATCGTAGATGTTGGTATTGCAGATGTCACCGGCGAACAGTGTGTTCGTACGCCGCGCGACTCTCCTGGCAATGCGCAGCGCGGTGCGGTTCATCGGCATGAGATCCTTCTCCCGGCCTATGACGCGCAGCTTTTCCCGATGCACGTAGTATGTCAACGCTTGCGTCACGTCGGATCCCGCGCGCACCAAGTCCATGTGCAGCTGTTCAACGATCTCGGGGTGTTCGCTGAGAACGACGGGAACGTATGCGCCCGCCTGGAGATAGCCGCGGCGTTCGAGCTCGAACACGTAGCCTTCGGCACAGATCACCGCACCGGCGGCAAGGCGCTTCATCAATCCGGGCTCGTTGCCAGGGGTGGCCCCGGCCTTGGCAGTCTTCGTCACACTGTTGATCACGGTTGGACTCTCCAGGCGGTGCGCTGCAGTACCCGAGCGAGCGTCGTGGCGATCTCCCGAGACTGCAGCGGCTTGGTGAGTAGTTCACTGACCCCTGCGGCGAACGCGTCCTGTGTCAGCATCGTACCGCTATAGCCGCTCACCAACACGATGGGCAAGTCGGGCCGATGGTGGCGCAACACACGCGCCAGCCCCGTTCCGGTGAGCCCGGGCATGACTTCATCGGTGAGGACGACGTCGAACCGCTCGGGAGCGGCCTCGAATGCGGCGAGCGCGGCGCGGCTATCGGAGAATGACACCGCCTCGTACCCGAGCCGCGACAGCACATCGGTTGTTGCTGCCAGCACCGGCGCCTCGTCGTCAATGAGCAATACACGCTCGCCGTGGCCTCGAGGCGCCGCGACCGGCTCGGACTCTGTCGTAGCCAGCAGGATCTCCGAGCGCGGCAGGTAAATCGTGAACGTGGTTCCTTGCCGAGGGGCGCTTCTCACATCGATCGCGCCACCCAGGTCGGTGATGATCCCGTAAACCAGTGACAGGCCGAGGCCGGTGCCCTGGCCGACATCCTTGGTCGTGAAAAACGGCTCGAAAATGCGCGCCAGGGTTGCCTCGTCCATGCCGGATCCGTTGTCCTCGACGATCAGCCGCAGATAAGCGCCCGCTCCAAGCGTTCCGTGCGCGAACGCTCGCTCGGCTGGGAGCTCTGCGGTCTCGAGCATCACGCGCAAGATGCCCCCTGTACGCATGGCCTGGATTGCGTTGCTGCACAGGTTCATCACCACCTGGTGCAGTTGGGTGGGGTCGCCGGTCGCGATCATGGGGGATGCGGGAGCGCTCGTCTCCACACGGATGCCGGCGGGAAGCGAGCCTCGGAGCAACTCGAGAGTTTCGGCCACGACATGAGTGACGTCGACGGGCTCGCGCTTGCCGCTTTGGGTGCGGCTGTAAGTGAGGATCTGCTCGACCAGTTCCCGGCCACGGATTGCGGCGTTCAGCACATTCTGGGCATAGCGCTTGAGCCGCGAGTCCGCGGGCGCCTCGTCAAACGCCATCTCACCGTAGGCGTACACACCCGTCAGAACATTGTTGAAGTCGTGCGCGATTCCGCCGGCGAGCCTGCCGACCGCCTCCATCTTCGCCGCCTGGCGCAACCGCAGCTCGAGCCGGCCGCGTTCGGCCTGCGCCCACTTCTCCTCGGTAACGTCCCTGACAGCGCCAACGAATTCGGCCCCGCCCGCTTCAGCCAGGATCGCACGGGCGACAACGTGAAGATGTTTGACCCTGCCATCGCGCATTTGCAAGCGATACTCATGGGAAAAATCCCGCCCTTCGCGTATTGCGCGCTCGACCACCTGCCACCACGCGGCAACATCTTCCGGGTGAATCCGTTCGCGCATCAGATCCACGGTAGGCGCGGTCGCCCGGTCGAGCTCGAAGATCCGGAAGGTTTCCTCCGACCAATAGATATCCGCACTGCAGGGCTGCCAGCCAAAACTGCCGGTGCGACTGAGTCGCTGCGCCTCGCTCAAATAGGACTCGCTCCTCCGCAGCCCCTCTTCGGCTTGCTGCAGATCGGAATAGAGCACGGCATTCTCCAGCGAGATACCGGCTTGCGAGGCCAGCAATTCCAACACCGCGATGCGGCCCGGCGTGAAGGCGCGGGGAGTCAAATTGTTCTCGAGATACAGTGCGCCGACGAGCTTGGCTTGCTTCACCAGCGGCAGGCAGAGGACGGACCGGGGCCGTCGCTGTTGCACGTACGCATCCTCGGAAAACAGAGCCGACGCGGCGGCGTCGTCCAGGATTACACTCTCGCGGGTCCGGATCGCAGTGTGAAGCACCGACTCGGGAAGCTCGGTGGGCGCAACCGCAGCGTGTCGCAACGTCACCTCGACGACGCCCCGGACAATCCTCGCCTCCGCTTCGATCTGCGGCTCGCCGCCGCGGAACAAGATGAGGACGCCCCGCTCGGCTCCCGCATGTTCGACCGCAATTCTCAGCAGCGTCTCGGTCAGCTTGCCGAGCTCGATCTCGCCCGATACCGCCTGCGAGGCCTTGACCACCGTGTCGAGGTCGAGCCGCTCGAGGCCCGCGCCGATCGTCGCGGTCGGCCCGTACGCAGCCGATTCCTCCAGGGGCCAGGGGTAGAGCTGATCGAGTTGTCGCACTTTTCCCAGCGCGCCCCAGCGAAGATAACAGTGGCGGGCGTTGCGCAGATAAGCGTGTGCGATGGTTGCAAAGCCGCGCGCCTCGTAAAACCGCGCGGCCACTTCGTGCGCCACGCCCTCGTTCTGCACGAAGTGGTGGTCGCGGGCCGAGCGAATGGCATCTTCGTACAGACGCATTGCATCGCAGTCCCGCCCTTCGAGGCGGGCGATCTCGGCGGACACCAGCGCGTGCTTGTCGCGGAAGGTCGGTGGATAGCTGTCGGCCCACTCGCGCAGTCGTTCGCGGTGCGCCGCCAGGAGATCGCGCCACCCGGCCTGTTCGTCGGCCGAGGCAGCCTCATAGCACGCGGCTACGGTCAGTGCGGCATAGTAGAAGTAGTCGAGCAGCTGGGCGGCTGGGGCCGCAAGACCCGGGGTCACCTTGTTGGCGGCCGCGAGAGCCTCGGCGTAGTCGCCTGACAGGAAGCGCGCTTCCAGCTTGAGGATCCAGTACCAGCAGATCATCAGGGGCATCCGATCCCCTGTCAGCTGCGCCTCGAAGGTTGCCTCGTCGAACTGCGCGTCACTGAACGTGGAGAAACTCGCGGTCCGGCCCTGCATGGCGGCGATGAAGCGCTGTTGGCTCACGATGATGTCCGTGGCGTCGCGGAACCCGGCGTTCTGCGCAAAGTCAAGTGCCCTCTCCGACTCGCGCCACACGGCCTCGAGCGGATCGTTCCGCTCGAGACGGCCCTCGACGATATGAAAGGCGTTGTAGCACGCGAAGGTGAGATCACCGGTCTCGGTTGCGGCGCGGAAGCCCGCCCGCATGAAATCGATCGCGCTCGCGATCGGCTGCGTCCAGAAGGCAATCGTTCCCATCGCGTAGTGGACTTTCGCCCGGTAGGCGATAAAGCCGTATTTCTCGACCAGGTTGCAGGCGAGCTCACCGAAGCGGTGCGCGTCACGGTAACGGTGAAAGACCAGTCCGAGCACAATCCCCCAGTAGCCATAGGCGTGCGCGGAAGGGCCGCTCGTACCGTGCTGCATGCTGACCTTCACCATCCGGCACACCAGCAAGCACCACAAACGGAAGTCGGTGAAGTAGGCAGGAGGAGTCAGGGCCGAGAGCACCTGCATGGCGGCCTGCAGCTCCGGATCGGTCATCAGCGGCAGGTCGAGCAGGCTCTCGGCCGGGCGCCCAGCGAGGGTCTGCCAGACAGCCTCGTATTCGGCGTGGAGCTGCTCCAGGCTCGGGTGTGCCGGCAGGTCGATGCCGAACAGGCGCAGGCACGTGAGCGCGCTGGCCACAGCCTGCGGATTTTCCGACTTCACGGTATGCAGCAGAACCTTGACCCGGTAGATGGCCGCCTGGTCGACTTTCGATGCCGCGCGCGCCAACAGCTCCGCCAGCACCTGCTCGGCTGTGTCGAAGCGACCGTTCAAAAACTCGCATTCCGCGCGCTCGAGCCGCAGCCTGAACGTCAACTCGTAGCGGCTGCCCCAGTCACTTTCGTCCAACAGCGCCATGCCCGCCGAAAAGTACATGCACGCCGACACGTACGCTGCCGACGCCTTGGCCTTTCGCCCGGCAAGCAGGTTGATCGTCGCCACCTGTGCTTTCTCGTCGCGCTCGACCAGCCGTGCCGCGCCCCGATTGAACTGGTTTGCAACCTCGAACAGATGCTCCGCGAGCTCATTCGGCCGGATCCTCGAGTGCAACACGCGGCCGAGCGACAAGTGCATGTCCGCACGCCGCTCTTCCGGGATCAGCGAATAAGTCGCCTGTTGGATCCGGTCGTGCAGGAACTTGTAGGCGCCATCGAGCCGGAACACCAGGCCAGCATGGACGGCTTCCGCCAGTGCCGCCTGGGTCGCCTCGGCTTCCCCGTGAACCAGAGTCAGCATGTCGGTCGCGGCGATATTACCGAGGCAGGCGAACTGCTTCAGGACTTCCCGCGTGCCGGCGGAAAGCCGCTTCAGCTTCGCGGCCATGAGATCCACCACGTTGTCGCTGTAGCTTCGGGCACGGATGCGATCGATGTCCCATTGCCAGGCCCGTGCGGATGGCTCGAACGCGAGCAGTCCCTCTTCGGCGAGCGCGCTGAAGAATTGGATGGCGAAGAAAGGATTCCCGCCGGTCTTCTCATGCACCAGCTGTGCCAGGGGCTGCGCGCGCGCGAGCTCGCAATGCAGCGCATCGGCGACGACCCGGCCAACATCCTCGAGTCCGAGGGGCGCCAGGGCGATCTCCTCTACCCTCGCATCGGTCTCGCGGATCGCCTCGAGCGTGCGCATCAGCGGATGCGCGGGGCCGACTTCGTTGTCCCGATAGGCCCCGACCAGCAGCAGGTATCGCACCTCCGCGTGTGTCATCAGGTGCTCGAGGAGATCGAGCGTCGCGGCATCCAGCCATTGCAAATCGTCGAGAAACAAGGCGAGCGGGTGCTCCCGCCGCGCGAAGACGCCGAGAAACTTTCCGAATACGCTGCGAAAGCGGCTCTGTGCATCGTGCGGCGGCAACTCCGGGACGGGCCGCTGTCGCCCGATGACGAGCTCGAGCTCCGGGATGAGGTTGACGATCAGCTGCCCATTCGGGCCCACCG
>CAZDTG010000243.1:0-5252 GCA_964508005.1 uncultured Steroidobacteraceae bacterium | reverse complement strand
AGCGTGAGGCCGTGCTGCGCGAGCAGCTGCACCAGTTGCAGAAGGAGCTCGGTGACACCGCAGACTCCGAGAGCGATACGGCGGAGCTCGAGAAAGCCATAGCCGCCGCAGGCATGCCCCCGGAAGTGGAGGAGCACGCCCGCAAGGAGCTCAAGCGGCTCCAGCGCATGAATGAGGCGAGCCCCGAGTACGGGATGACCCGGTCTTATCTCGACTGGCTCGTCGCGTTGCCGTGGAGCAAGCTTGATACGGAAAACATCGATATCGAGCACGCGCGCCAGGTCCTCGATGAGGATCACTACGGCCTCGACAAGGTGAAGCGGCGCATTCTCGAGTTCCTCGCGGTCCGCAAGCTCAACCCTGAGGGGCGCAGCCCGATTCTGTGCTTCGTGGGTCCGCCCGGCGTGGGCAAGACCTCGCTGGGGCAGAGCATCGCGCGCGCGCTCGGCCTGAAGTTCGTGCGGGCGAGCCTGGGTGGTGTGCACGATGAGGCGGAGATCCGCGGTCACCGGCGCACCTACATCGGCGCGCTGCCGGGCAATATCGTTCAAGGGCTGCGCAAGGCCGGCACGCGCAATCCCGTGTTCATGCTCGATGAGATCGACAAGCTTGGTGCCAGCCACCAGGGCGACCCGGCCTCGGCGCTGCTCGAGGTGCTCGATCCGGAGCAGAACTCGACGTTCCGCGACAACTACATCGCGCAGCCGTTCGACCTGAGCAAGGTGCTGTTCGTGGCCACCGCCAACGTGCTCGAGACCATTCCGGGGCCGTTGCGGGATCGCATGGAGATCATCCAGCTCACCGGTTACACCCAGGACGAGAAGTTGCAGATCGCGAAGCGCTACCTCGTGCAGCGCCAGCTCAAGGCGAACGGTTTGACGGCCGCGCAGGTGACGATCACCGATGAGGCGCTGATGCGGCTCATCAGCGACTACACCCGCGAGTCGGGAGTCCGCAATCTGGAGCGCGAGATCGGCTCGTTGCTGCGGGCGGCTGCCGTGCGAATCGCCGAGGGCAAGGCCGAGACCGTGCGGTTCGACGCGGAGGACATACCGGAGGTGCTGGGCCCGACGCGCTTTGAGAACGAAGTGGCGCAGCGCACGGCCGTGCCTGGCGTGGCAACCGGACTTGCATGGACCCCCGTCGGTGGCGACATTCTGTTCGTTGAGTCGGCGCGGATGCCGGGATCGGGCAAGCTCATTCTCACCGGCCAGCTGGGCGATGTCATGAAGGAGAGTGCGCAGGCGGCGCTGAGCCTCGTCAAGGCGCAGGCGACCGATCTGGGCATCGATCCGAAGTTGTTCGACAACAGCGATATCCACGTGCACGTCCCCGCGGGAGCTATCCCGAAGGACGGTCCGAGCGCAGGCGTCGCAATGTTCACCTCGCTCGCTTCGCTCCTCAAGGGCAAGCCGGTGCGGGCGGACGTGGCGATGACGGGTGAGATCAGTCTGCGAGGACTGGTGCTGCCCATCGGAGGAGTGAAGGAGAAGACGATCGCCGCGGCTCGCGCAGGCATCAAGAAGGTGATCCTGCCCATGCGCAACCGGCGCGATCTGGATGACATCCCGCAGAGCACGCGCTCCATGTTGGAGTTCGTGTGGGTGGAGCGGGTGCAGGAAGCCCTCGAGGTCGCACTCGGCGAGCCCGTGGGATCGCTCGACAAGGCAGCGGGCGACAGGTCCGCCACCAAGTCGAGCAGCAAGAACGGTCAGGCGGAAAGGTCCGTCGCCTGAGCCCGGCGAAGAGTTGAAAAGTTGAAAGGAGCGCCCGGACCGTTGGCAGACCGCCGCGCGCTCTTCGCTCGCGCGGCGTCCGGGTCTCACTCCATCGCGACCATAACCTTGTCGAGCGAAATCGGCGGCTTCGCCGCCGATGGCATGGCGGCGTGCGCCGCCAGCCCTTTCTGCTCCAACCATTCGCGGTTGAACAGCCGCGACTGATATTTAGCGCCTCCGTCACAGAGAATGGTGACGATCGTGTGTCCCCGTCCGAGCTCGAGCGCGACGCGCACGGCGGCTGCCACGTTGATGCCGCTCGTGCTCCCCAGGAACAACCCTTCCTCACGCAGCAGGCGATAGACGAAACGAACCGTGTCCACGTCTTCGACGTGCAAGGCGTCATCGATCGGCGCGTCCTTGAGATTCGCCGTGACGCGTCCGATGCCGATGCCCTCGGTGATCGAGCCCGAGCCGGTTGCCTTGAGCGTGCCGTTGCGGACGTATTCGTACAGGCTGCTGCCGGGAGGATCGGCCAGCACGCAACGCACCGCCTTGCGCCGTGATTTGAGGTATTCGGACACGCCGGCGAACGTTCCACCGGTACCGCTCGCCGCCACGAACGCGTCGATGCGGCCATTGGTCTGCGTCCAGATCTCCGGCCCGGTGGTCTGCACGTGAGCTTCCCGGTTCACCGTGTTATCGAACTGGTTGGCCCAGATGGCGTTCGGCAGGGAGGCCGCCAGGCGTTGCGCCACCTTCTGGTATTGGTTCGGGTTGCTGTAGGGAACGGTGGGCACCTTGTGCACCTCCGCGCCCAGCATTTCCAACAGCCGGTACTTCTCCGGCGCCTGATTGTCGGGCATGACGATGACGCACCGGTATCCGCGCGCATTGCAGACGTGCGCCAGCCCGATGCCAGTGTTGCCCGCGGTCCCTTCCACGACGGTACCGCGCGGTGGAAGTTGTCCCCGGCGTTCCGCCGCGGCAACGATCGCACGCGCCGCGCGATCCTTCACAGAGCCGCCGGGGTTCATGAACTCGGCCTTGCCGAGGATCTCGCAGCCGGTCTCCTCACTTACGGCACGAAGCCTGATGAGCGGCGTATTGCCGACCGAGCCGGCAAATCCGTCAGAGATACTCATACGCAGGCCCCGTGTGACATCGATCCGTCCTTGCGAACGTCGCTGCCGAGAGGTGTGTCGATTGCGGTGAAAGTCGTTACATCGCCGACGATCAACAGTGCGGGGGCGGTCACTCTCGCCTCACGCGCGCTCGCCGCGATCGTCGCGAGTGTGCCGCGTAACGTACGCTGCTCGGGCAAGGTTGCACGCTCGATCACGGCGGCGGGGTGATCGGCCTTCGCTCCGGCGTCGCGAAGCTTCGCGACAATGCGGTCCAGGTGCGCCACGCCCATGTAAAAAACAACCGTCTGCCGTGAGCCGGCGAGCGAGTGCCAGTCGAGGGACTCATCGTCCAGTACGTGACCCGCCACGAACGTCACACTCTGCGCGAGCCGGCGGTGTGTAAGCGGGATTCCCGCGTACGATGCCGCTCCGAGCGCCGCGGTAATACCCGGAACGCTGATGTAAGGAATGCTGTGGCGGGTGAGAACCTCGATCTCCTCACCGCCGCGGCCAAAGATGAATGGGTCTCCGCCTTTCAGGCGTGCGACTCGCAGGCCCTGGCTCGCGTAATGCACCAGCAGTTCATGTATGCGCTCCTGGACGGTGTGGTCACCGGCGGTTCCACTCTTTCCGACGAAGATGCGCTCAGCGTCACGACGTGACCTCTCCAGGACGGCATCAGGCACAAGCCGGTCATAGAGGACGACGTCCGCCTGCTGCAGCAACTGCAGAGCGCGGAGCGTCAGCAGGTCGGGATCTCCTGGCCCGGCGCCGATCAGATACACCTCGCCGAGCCTGTTACCGCCTGTGCTGGGCGATGTAGTCAGGTGCGACGTGCGCAACTCGCTCTCGAAGGCCCTCTCCGCGCCTGCTTCGTCGCCGGCCAGAACTCGCGTACCCACGATGCCGCTTACGATGCGCTCCCAGAACGGGCGGCGCGCCAGGACGCCGAGAGCGAGTTGTACGGCCTTGCGGCGGTGACCCATGAAGCGCGCGAGCGCGCCCAGCTTTTCCGGAAGTACGGACTCAATCTGCTCCCGAACGCGTCGCGCGAGGACCGGCGATTCTCCGCCCGAGCTGACGGCGACAATGATGGGTGAGCGGTCGACGATCGCGGGAAAGATGAAGGTCGAGAGGGTAGGGTCGTCGACCACGTTGACGGGGATACGGCGCGTCCGGGCGGCGGCGGAGACGGCCGCATTGACGTCATGATCGTTCGTCGCCGCGACGACGAGGGCGGCACCGTCGATATGCGCTTCGGCGAACTTGGCCGGGATATGTTGGAGCTCGCTGTCCGCAGCGAGCTTATGCAGCTCTTCGCGCAGCTCGGGCGCGACGACGGTCACCCGTGCCCCGCTCCGGCGCAGCAGGTCTACCTTGCGAACCGCAACCCGCCCGCCGCCCACGACGAGGACCGGCTGCGAGCGCAGGTGCAAAAACAGCGGCAGATATTCCATCCACTCCCATCCGTATCAGGAGCCCGTCGGCCAGGTTCTCGGCAGCCGGGCCGCTAGGCCTGCGCGGCTGCATGGCGAACTCGCGGATGCAGGCCGCATTCACGGGACTCTGGTTGTTCCCACCACCAGCGGCCCGCACGGCGGCTTTCGCCTGGCTGAATCGCGCGGGTGCACGGTTGGCAGCCGATGCTGGGATACTGACGATCGTGCAGCGAATTGTACGGCAGCTGGCGCGCGCGGATGTACTGCCAGATCTGTTCTTCCGTCCAGTCGAGGATCGGACTCACCTTATGCAGGCCGTTCTCGGCATCCCATTCCACCGCCCGCGCCTGGGCGCGGGTCGCCGACTGCTCGTGGCGCAAGCCTGTCACCCACGCCCCATAACCGGCGATCGCCCGCTTGAACGGCTCTACCTTGCGGACACGGCAGCACGCCATGCGCGCTTCGAGGCTGTTATAGAAGCCATTGATGCCTTGCGCGGTGACCAGGGCCTCCAGCGCTTTCGCATCCGGATACACCACCCGAAGGCTGCGCTTGTAGCGCCCCTGGAGCCTTCCCAGGAGCTCATAGGTCTCCTCCGGGAGGCGGCCCGTATCGATGGTGAATATGTCTATTGAGGGCACGTGCGACCAGATGATGTCGGTCAGCACGATCGACTCGGCCCCCAGGCTGCTCGAATAGATCACCCGCCCATATTCGCCGACGGCGGCGGCCAGGCGCTCCCGTACAGCGGCAGCCTTCTGTTCGAGCTCGAGGTTCAGCAGTTCTCCCATAGTGGCCGCAACTATAGGCGGGGGCGCCCTCATGACAGAACGAATGGTTACTTATGACGGACTGCGCCCCGGTTATAGAGCGGTTACAGCCCGATCACATTCGGGCGAGGCCCCGCACACCGGGGCCGGGTTGCGGCTCCAGGGACGGTACTACGAGTATGCACGCGCGGATGGCTG
>CAZDTG010000242.1:0-5270 GCA_964508005.1 uncultured Steroidobacteraceae bacterium | reverse complement strand
TCTTCGCCATGTTGAGAAGCTCGCGCCCGATGATCAGCTTTTGAACCTCGGTGGCCCCTTCGTAGATGCGCAGCGCCCGGATGTCGCGATACAACTGTTCGACTCTCTCGCCGTGCATGACGCCGCGCCCGCCGAACATCTGTACCGCCTGGTCGATCACCCGCTGCGCCGATTCGGTTGCGGTCATCTTCGCCATCGCGACTTCCTTGGCACAAGGGCGTCCGCTGTCGTGCAGCCACGCGGCCCGGTAAGTCAGCAGACGGGCCGCATCCATTTGCGTCGCCATGTCGGCGAGTGTGGCCTGCGTGAGCTGGAAGTCAGCGAGCGTTTTCCCGAACATCGGGCGGTTGACCGCGTGGTCCAGTGACTCATCGAGCGCTCGCTGGCCAAAGCCGAGCGCTGCGCCGGCGACCGACGTGCGGAACACATTCAGCGTACGCATCGCCAACTTGAACCCCTCGCCCTCGGTTCCCAACAGCTGTGTTGCCGGTATCCGGCAGCCATTGAAAGAGAGCGTGGCGAGCGGGTGAGGGGAGATCACGTCGATGCGGCCGGCGATCGAGAAGCCCGGCGCGTCGGCATCGACGACGAAGGCGCTGATTCCGCGGGCGGCAACCGTGCCGTCGGGGCGCACCTCGGCGTCACTGGTTCGGGCAAACACGCAATAAAAATCAGCGATCCCGCCGTTGGAAATCCAGGTCTTCTCGCCGTCGAGGACATAGGAGTCGCCGTCACGGCGCGCACGGCATCGGATCGCGGCAACGTCCGACCCGGCGGCCATCTCCGACAGCGCGAAAGCGGCGATGGCTTCGCCCGCCGCCACACGCCGCAGATACCGCTCTTTGAGCTCAGGCGATCCGGCGAGCGAGATGGTCCCGCTGCCGAGCCCTTGCATGGCGAACGCGAAATCGGCGAGCGCATCATGTCGGGCCAGCGTCTCGCGAATCAACGCCAACGAGCGGACGTCGAAGATGGCGCGCTCGGGCACTGAATATCGGGTCCACCCCGCGCGCCCGAGCTCTTTCACCAACTGCCGGCAGGCGTGGTCGACAGAGTCGCGGTCCTCCGCGGTCGTCCTGTGGGCGAAGTACGAGGTCGCCCATGCATCCACGCGCCGTGCGAGCTCGCCATGCTCGGGCGTGAAGAAAGGCCATTCCAGATAACCGCTGACGTCCACGACTGTTCAGTCCCCCTCGAACTTCGGCTTCTGTTTCGCGACGAACGCGTGATAGGCGCGGTGGAAGTCCTGCGTCTCCATGCACACCGCCTGCGCCTCGGCCTCGGCGTCGATCGCCGCGTCGACCGGCATACTCCACTCGGCGTGCAGCATCTTCTTCGTCATCGCGTGAGCGAATGTCGGCCCTTGCGCTATTTCGGCGGCGAGTGCAATGGACTCGGCCAATACCGACTCGGGAGCGGCCAGGCGGTTGAAGAAACCCCACGCCAGTCCCTCATCCGCCAACATCGAGCGGCCCGTGAACAGCAGCTCCGAGGCGCGTCCCTGCCCGATGAGTCTCGGGAGAATCGCGCAGGCCCCCATGTCGCACCCCGCGAGGCCAACACGAGTGAAGAGAAAGGCCGTCCTGGCTCGCGTCGTCCCCAGGCGAAAGTCGGAAGCCATGGCGAGGATCGCGCCGGCGCCGGCGCAAACGCCGTCGACGGCGGCCACGATGGCCTGCGGACAGGCACGCATGGCTTTCACCAGATCGCCGGTCATTTGCGTGAAGTTACGCAAGCCGGCCGCATCCATGCGCGTCAGCGGTCCGATGATCTCGTGCACGTCGCCGCCCGAGCAGAAATTGCCGCCGGCCCCGGTAATCACGATGGCGCGAACGTCCTGCGCGGTTACGAGCGCCCGGAAGAAATCGCGCAGCTCCGCGTACGACTCGAAGGTAAGCGGATTTTTACGCTCGGGGCGGTCGAGGGTGATTACCCCAACGCGCCCCTGCTGCTGCCAGCGGAAGTGTCGAGGTTGGAATCCGGCCAGATCGGATGTTGGAGTCATGTGCGTATTACCCGCTGTGGCCGCCCGAAACGTGCGCCTTGAGCTCACCCAGGAGATCGACCAGCTGTTTCTTCTGCTTCTGGCTGAGCCCGCCGAACAGGTCGACGACCCATTGCTCATGCTCGGCGGCCATGCGCTGGAATTGCCGCTGCCCCTCGGGTGTGAGCTTGACCCGGAACACCCGCCGGTCGGCGGCGTCGATTTCCCGCACGACCAGGCCCTCTTTCTCCAGGCCGTCGGTAATGCCGGTGACGTTGCCTCCAGTCACCATCATCCGCTGCGACAACTCGCTCATCTTCAGGCCTTCGGGCGCGCGTTCGAGCTGCGCCATCAGGTCGAAGCGCGGCAGGGTGGTGTTGAAGCGCGCCTGCAGGTTCTGACGGATGCGGCTCTCGATCTGATTCGTGCAGGAAAGAATCCGCAGCCACAGCCGCAGCGAGACGTGATGATCGTCATGAACGCGTGTCTCCGCATCCACCGGTGGTGTCGCGACGACTTTGAGCGCGGCTCTTTCCTTGGATCCGTCCTTTGCCATCAGGTCACCTCTCCGCCCGCAACCACGATACTCTGACCCGTTATGCTCTCTGCGCCCGGTCCGCACACCCATGACACGGTATGCGCAACTTCCTCGGGTGTGATCAGCCGGCGCTGCGGATTCGTTGCAACCAGCGCCTCGAGCGCCTCGGCCTCGCTGCGCCCGGTCCTGCGCATGATGTTGGCGATGGACTCCCGTACCATGTCGGTATCCGTGTAACCCGGGCACACCGCATTCACGGTAATGTTCTTTGTCGCGAGCTCCAGCGCAAGTGAGCGCGTGAAGCCGATGACCGCATGCTTCGAGGCAACATAGGCCGATATGTAGGCGCCGCCGCGGAGCCCGGCGATGCTCGCGATATTGACGATGCGCCCGAATCCAGCCTGCAGCATGTCCGGCACGGCTTGCCGGGTGCACAGGTAGGTGCCGTTGACGTTGACGGCCATGATCCGGTTCCACAGCGCCTCGTCCGTGTCCGTGAACCTGGCGCTCGCAGCCTGGCCCGCGTTGTTGATGAGGATGTGGACAGGTCCGAACTGCTCGCGCGCCTTCGCGAACGCAGCGCGCACTGAGGCCGAGTCCGTCACATCCGCAACGATCGCAGCCGCCCGGCTCGATCCGCCCAGAGCGCCCGCAACCGTGCTCAGATTCGTCGCATCGCGACCGAGCAGCGAGACCCGGGCGCCCCGGGCAGCCAGAGCCGCCGCAATCGTACTGCCGATTCCGCGGCTGGCCCCCGTCACGACCGCATGCCGCTCGGCGAAAATGGCGTCCTGACGATTCATGGCGTCTCATCCGTAATTACCGGGGGCGCCGCGAGCTGGGCGGCGCGCTGCAGATTGCGCTCGAGCTGACTCTTCCCGGACAGATACTGTTTGGGCCACCACTGCCCGGCATAGCCCTGGCGGGCCGCAGCCTCCAGCGTCCACGCGGGGTTCGCCAGGTGCGGACGCGCAATGGCGCACAGGTCCGCGCGCCCGGAGGCGATGATCGAGTTGACGTGGTCCGGATCGTAGATGTTGCCTACGGCCATCGTGGCGATCCCGATCTCGTTGCGCACCTTGTCCGCGAACGGCGCCTGCCACATGCGGCCGTAAACCGGCTTCTGCCAGGGGACTGTTTGTCCGGTCGAGACATCCACCAGATCGACTCCAGCGGTCTTGAACGCGCGCACCATCTCCAGCAGCTCGGTGTCGCTCAGTCCGCCATCGGCCCAGTCGGTCGCCGAGATGCGCACTGACAAGGGCTTCTCCTCGGGCCATTCGGCTCGGACCGCCGCCAGGACTTCGAGCGGAAAACGCAGGCGGCCAACTATGCCGCCACCATACTCGTCCGTGCGTTGGTTGGTCAGTGGGGAGATGAACGACGCCAGGAGGTAACCATGCGCCATATGCAGCTCGAGCATGTCGAAGCCGGCTTCGTGCCCGAGGCGGGCAGCGCGCACGAAATCGGTACGCACCTTGTCCATGTCCGCGCGGGTGAGCGCGAGCGGCGTCTGGCTGATGCCCTCGAAATACGGGATGGGGGAGGCTGAGACTACGGGCCAGTTCCCGGCCGGCAACGGGTAGTCCATCTCCTCCCAGCCGAGCTGGGTGGAGCCCTTGCGCCCGGAGTGCCCGATCTGCAGGCAGATTCTGGCGGGTGTGCGCTCGTGCACGAATCGCACGATGCGGCGCCAGGCGTCGCGCTGCTCTTCATTCCACAGTCCCGTGCAGCCCGGCGTGATGCGCCCCTCGGGAGATACGCAGGTCATTTCGGTGTACACGAGCCCGGCGCCGCCCATCGCGCGGTGACCGTAGTGAACGAGGTGCCAGTCGTCGGGTACGCCCTCTTTCGCGCAGTACTGTGCCATCGGAGACACCACCACGCGGTTGGTGAGCTCGAGCTCGCGGAGCTTGAACGGCAGGAACATGGGCGGACGCGCCGTCCCGGTGCCAATATGGTTCGCGAGCCACCGCTCATAGTCCGCTACGAACCGTGGATCGCGCAGCTTCAAGTTCTCGTGACCGATGCGCTGACTGCCGGTAAGCAGGCTGTAAGCGAACTGCTCCGGCGGCAGTTGCGCGTAGCGGGCCACGTTCTCGAACCACTCCATGCGATTGCGCGCCGCGCTCTGCAGCTTGAGCACCTCGAGGTTGCGCTCTTCGTGGTACGAAGTCAGCGCGGTATCGAGAGCGCTATCGCCGGTGACGTGCCGGGCGAGCGAAATGGCATCTTCCATGGCCAGCTTGGTGCCGGAGCCGATGGAGAAGTGGGCAGTGTGCGCCGCGTCGCCAATGAGGACGAGCTTGCCGTGGTGCCAGCGCTTGCAGATCACGCGAGGGAAATTGAGCCAGGCGGAGCCGCGCAGATGGGCGGCGTTGCTCTGCAACCGATGCGCGTCGAGGTAGCGGCCAAAGAGCTGCTCGCAGAAGGCGATCGACTGCTCCGTGTCGCACTGATCCAGCCCGTGAGCCAGCCAGGTCTCCTCGCGGGTCTCGACAATGACGGTCGAGAGCTCCTTGCTGAACTGGTAGGCATGGATCTGGAACCAGCCATGCTCGGTGCGCTCGAAGGCAAAGGTAAAGGCCGAGAAGGCCTGCGTCGTGCCGAGCCAGATGAAGCGGCATTTGCGCTTGTCGATGTCAGGCTGGAATATGTCCGCGTGCCGGCCGCGAGTGCGGCTATTGCCCCCATCGGCGGCGATGATGAGATCCGCGTCGGCAAAGGCGTGCTCGTCCTCGACCTCGT
>CAZDTG010000241.1:0-5322 GCA_964508005.1 uncultured Steroidobacteraceae bacterium | reverse complement strand
GGCATCACGCGAACCTTCTTGCTCGCGGGCTTGGCCTTGAACATCATCTTCTCGCCGGTGAACGGATTGACGCCTTCGCGCGCCTTCGTGGCGGGCTTCTTGACGACCTTCATCTTCAGCAGGCCGGGCATGGTGAACAGGCCGTTACCGCGCAGGCTCTTCTTGATCACGCCGCCGAGGGAGTCGAAGACGCCTCCGACCTGCTTGCGTGAGAGCCCTGTGTCTTTGGAAATCTGAGTCAGGACTTCCGACTTCGTCGGTGCGCCACCCTTTTTCGCCATATTGCGCTACTCCTCGAAAAATTTATGAGCTGTGAAACGCGGTGCCACTGTTGCCGCGCAAAGAGAATCGGCGCGGAAAATAGCACATGCGTGCGCTTTGGCAAGCGATTTTTCGCGCGCGGTGACGCTGAAATGCCTTTTTTTCAAGTGTTTTGCATCCGTGCGGCGCGCGTGAGCGCCTCAGCGCGACCGTTAGCATGCGGGTTTCACGCGCGCCAAACGTCGCTTCGAGCGTAGTCGCCACTCACGCAAATGCTCCCATTCCCGGTGCGATATGAACGCTAAGAGGGTGTTTCATAAAAGGGAGCGCCGCTCGCGGCCGTCCGCATGCAGCGTGCGGAGGCTTAAAATACAGTCAAAAAACGTCATGGCCGCATCGGTAAAAAATACGCGCCGTGTCAGGGCGGTCGAGCCGTGAGCGAAGCGCCAGGCCCAGCAGCAGGACCGCACTGCGGACGCGGTAGCAAACAGGCCGTGTCAATGAAGGAGGATGAGAATCGCCTGGATGGCGATACACGCCCACAGCGGCGAAAGATCGAGGCCGGCGACCGAGGGAATCAGCCGTCGGAACGGACGCAACACCGGCTCACAGATGGTCGCTAGCACCGACTGCATCGGCGAATAGCCTCCGGGCGCGATGAGACCCAGCAGGGCGTAGAGGACGATCGCGTAGAAGTAGGTCCATAACAGCGTGGTCGCGATCTCCAGCGCCACCCTCTGTATCCAGTAGAACGGCGAGGGAAAGCCGCCGCCACGCAGCGCGGAGACGATTGCGACGTCGACGGTAGCCACGATCAGCACCGCGACGACGGACGCGGTATCCACCTTGCCCACAGGCGGCAGAATGCGCCGCAGCGGCAGAATCAGCGGATTCGTAAGCCGTACGATCGCCTGGCACAGCGGATTACGGAAGTCGGCACGCGTCCACTGCAGCAGCAGTCGCGCCAGCACGACAAACAGTGCCAGGGACAGCAGCGTGTCGACAATGTAGATGATTGCATTCATGTAATTTTTGCCCGCCGTCGGACCTGCCGGTCCGGCCTATGATAATGCCGCCGCGAGCCTACCTTGGGATTGACGTGCGCGCACGGGGGTGGCGCGTGGGCTGGTACGGGCATCCGGGACCGTGTCTGGGTCCGAAGGAACCTGTCTGAGTAATGGGTCCTACGCCCCGAATTGCGCGGCAAGTTCCCGGCTGCGGCGAGTCGCGGCATCGAGCGCGCGCGAAATGATGCCACGCAGGTCGGCAGCGTCCATCGTACGTATGGCCGCCTCCGTCGTGCCGCCCTTCGATGTCACTTCCGCTCGTAAACGTGCGAGATCGCCGTCACTGGAGTTTGCAAGCAGACCCGCCCCGTGGAGCGTCGCTATGGCTAAACGGCGCGCCGCCTGCGTCTCGAGACCGAGGTCGGATGCCGCCTGCACCATCAGCTCGGCGAGCAGGAAGAAGTATGCCGGACCGCTGCCGGAAAGCGCCGTGACCACATCGATGGCGTCTTCCGTGGGAACCCAAACAACCTCGCCGACGGCGAGCATGACCCGTTCGGCTGCCGCGCGATGCGTGGCACCGACGTGGGCCGGAGCATAGAGCCCCGTCACACCGGCGCCTATCAGCGCGGGCCTGTTAGGCATGGCGCGTACGACGGGAATCCCAGGACCACACCAGGTTTCCAGGGTGGAAGCACGGATGCCAGCCGCGACGGACAATACGATTGGTTGATTACGCCTCAGCAACGGCTGTAGCGAGGCGAGCACGGCGGCCGCGTCCTGCGGCTTCACGGCGAGCACGATGAGGTCCGCATTCTCGACCGCCGCGACGTTGTCGGCCGTGGCCGTGATCCCCAGGTCGCGAGCGAGGGCGGCGCGTGCGGCCTCCACGCTCTCGCCCACGGAAATCTGTTCCGGACGGGTGCCTCGGCGCAGTAAACCGCCAATGAGCGCCCGTCCCATGTTGCCACCGCCGAGGAATGCCAGCTGCATGTTGTCCACACTCGTTGCTTATTGTGCCCGTACCCGACGGGTCGGGGCTCCTGCCCGATTCGAGCTTATGCGAACCGTCAGAGCCGCGCCGTCTAAACAGTTTTCACCCGGGCGCAAGGTCCGCGCAGGCCGCGAATTTGCCCCAATTTTCAACCCAATCCCCCGCCAGCCGGCGGTGCGCGCGGCCCAAACAGCGCCGTCCCCACGCGCACTATCGTTGCCCCCTCGAGGATCGCCGCCTCGAGATCGGCGCTCATTCCCATCGAGAGCGTGTCGAGCTCCATGCCCGACCCGTTGAGCGCGTCCAGGGCCTCGCGCAGCTTCCGGAACCAATTTCGTTGACGCGCCTGATCGTGTTCCTCGGGCGGAAGGCACATGAGCCCGCGCAATTTCAGCCGTGGCAGGGCCGCGACGGCGGCCGCGAGGGCGGGCAGCTCGGCAAAGCCCACGCCGCCCTTGCTGCCTTCTCCCGCGACATTCACCTGCAGACAGACGTTCAGCGGCGGTGCGTAGTAGGGGCGCTGTTCCGCCAGCCGCTCGGCGATCTTCAGCCGGTCCACCGCATGAACCCACGCGAACGTCTCCGCAATCGGGCGTGTCTTGTTGGACTGCAACCGCCCGATGAAGTGCCACGTCAGCTCAGGTTGCGGTGCGGTGCCGGCCTTGCCCGGCGCGGCCGGTGCTGTCTGTGGCGCCACAGGCTGGTGCGGCGCCACTTGCTCGTGCGGCGCCGCCAGCTCGCCCGCCGCAGACTGCCCCGCGAGCCTGCCCAGCTCCTGCACCGCTGCGATCTTTTCCAGGGCCTCCTGCAGATAACTCTCGCCGAAGTCCCTGATGCCGGCCGTGGCGGCCGCGCGCACGGCTGCAGCCGGCTGGCCCTTGGCGACCCCGAGGAGTGTGATGGAATCGACGCGCCGTCCCGCCTGGAGGGCGGCCTTTTCCATGCGATTACGCACCTGGTCGAAGCGTTCCGGCAAATTCTGCGGACCCATTAACATATTGGACGTGGAACCCCTCCGTTATACTGCCGAGAGTCGCAGGGAGCCACCCTCGCAGTCCTTAGTCGTCCCCAGGGAGCCTTGAATGGCCGTCGACATCGCGCAACTCCTCGCGTTCGCCGTCAAGAACAACGCCTCCGACCTGCACCTGTCCGCGGGCGTGCCGCCGATGATCCGCGTCGACGGCGACATGAAGCGCATCAACATGCCGCCCCTGTCGCACAAGGAAGTGCACAGCATGGTGTACGACATCATGAACGACAAGCAGCGCAAGGCATACGAGGAGTTCTTCGAGACCGACTTTTCCTTCGAGATCCCCAAGCTGGCGCGCTTCCGTGTCAACGCCTTCAACCAGAATCGCGGCGCCGGCGCCGTATTTCGCAACATTCCCTCCGTCATCCTCTCGCTGGATGACCTGAATTCGCCGAAGATCTTCCGCGACCTGTGCATGCTGCCGCGCGGCCTCGTGCTCGTCACCGGACCGACCGGCTCGGGCAAGTCGACGACGCTCGCCGGCATGGTCAACCACTGTAACGACAACCGCCCCGATCACATCATCACGATCGAGGATCCGATCGAGTTCGTGCACGAATCGAAGCGCTGCCTCATGAACCAGCGCGAAGTCCACCGCGACACCCTCGGATTCACGGAGGCGCTGCGCTCGGCGCTGCGCGAAGACCCCGATGTCATCCTGGTCGGCGAAATGCGCGACCTCGAGACGATCCGCCTCGCGCTCACGGCCGCGGAGACCGGCCACCTCGTGTTCGGCACGCTGCACACGAGCTCGGCCGCGAAGACCATCGACCGCATCGTCGACGTGTTTCCCGCGGCCGAGAAGGATATGGTGCGCTCGATGCTGTCCGAGTCCCTGCGCGCCGTCATCTCGCAGACGTTGTTGAAGCGCAACGGCGGCGGCCGCGTCGCGGCCCACGAGATCATGATCGGCACGCCGGCGATCCGTAACCTCATCCGCGAGGGCAAGATCGCGCAGATGTACTCCGCCATTCAAACAGGGCAGGCCGCGGGCATGCAGACGCTCGACCAGTGCCTCACGGATCTCGTTGCGAAAGGCGTCGTCAGCAAGGAAGAAGCGCGCTACAAGGCGCACAACAAGGACGCTGTCTGAACTGCTGCCTGCGGAAGAGAGAGCATTAAATGGATCGCGATCAAGCCATCAAGCTCATGCAGGACCTGCTGCGGCGGGTCACCGAAAAGAAAGCCTCGGACCTGTTCGTCACGGCCGGCTTTCCCCCCGCCATCAAGATCGACGGCGAGATCCGTCCCCAGAGCGAGCGCGCCCTGACCCCGGAGCAGTCCGCGACGCTCGTGCGCGCGATCATGAATGATCGCCAGACGAAAGAATTCGACGCCTCGAAGGAATGTAACTTCGCGATCGCGCCTCCGGGCATCGGCCGCTTCCGCGTGAGCGCCTTCGTGCAGCAGGGTGCGGTCGGCTGCGTCATCCGCCTCATCAACGCGAAGATCCCGACGTTCGAGGAGCTCGACCTGCCGCCGATCCTGAAGGAAGTCGTGCTCACGAAGCGCGGTCTCGTCCTCATCGTCGGCGGCACCGGCTCCGGTAAATCCACCACGCTGGCGGCGATGATCGGCTACCGCAACGAGAAGACCCGCGGCCACATCGTGACCATCGAGGATCCCGTCGAGTACGTTCACCAGCACAAAGGCTGTGTCATCACGCATCGCGAAGTGGGTGTCGACACCGACTCCTGGCAGGCGGCGCTGAAGAACACCCTGCGGCAGGCGCCGGACGTCATCCTCATCGGCGAGGTCCGGGACCGCGAGACCATGGAATATGGCATCCAGTTCTCCGAGACCGGCCACCTGGTGCTCGCGACCCTGCACGCCAACAGCGCCAACCAGGCGCTCGACCGTATCATCAACTTCTTTCCCGACGAGCGCCGCGAGCAGCTCCTGATGGACCTGTCGCTGAACGTGCGCGCGCTCATCTCGCAACGGCTCATCCCCCGCGACTCCAGCCCGGGCCGGATCGCGTCGATGGAAATCATGCTCAACTCGCCGCTCATCCAGGACCTCATCTTCAA
>CAZDTG010000240.1:0-5336 GCA_964508005.1 uncultured Steroidobacteraceae bacterium | reverse complement strand
GTGTCTCCGGCAGCCAGCATGACTTCGCGGTTCTCTTCGGTCAGCCGGCGAGCCAGCTTGCCGATCGTGGTGGTCTTGCCCGAGCCGTTCACGCCGACGACAAGGATCACGTACGGCTTGCGTTGCTCATCGATGACCAGCGGGCGCGCGCACGGAGCGAGAATTTCCTCTATCGCGGAGCGCAATGCCTTGATGAGCGCCTCGACGTCCGCGAGCTCGTTACGCGCCACGCGCTTCTGCAAGCCCGACAGGATGTGCTCGGTCGCGTCCACGCCGACGTCCGCGCTCAGAAGACGGGTCTCGAGCTCTTCAAGGGCCTCCGCGTCGATCTTGCGACCGCGAAACAACTCGGCGAGATCGTAGGTGAGCCAGGAGTTACCGCGATTGAGCCGCGCTCGCAGGCGCTTGAAGAAGCCCTGGCGCTCCTCGGGCTTTGGGTCAGGCCTTTCGGCAGGCTTCTGATCGGGGTCTTTGGGTGTGCGTCTGAAGAACATAGGTATATCGCTCGCCGCGTATTGTAGCGGCCTCTGGTCGGGTCTTCCGGCGCGTTCACGCCGAAATACGGACTCGATCGGCGCGCCGGGGGGCCCACCTTGTCGGGGCGTTCAAGCAAGCCGCGCGCCACAGCCCTCTGCCCTCGGACGGCAGCGGTACCCGGTACACTTTGGGAAGTGGCCGACTGGCCGCGTACAGATGTAAGCCCTTGGACCATTCAGGAAAATCCCGCCGGCGCACCGGCGCTGCTCATGCACGGCCGGCCGGCCAGGCGCGCGTGCTGAGAATCATTGGTGGGACCTGGCGGGGGAGAAAGCTCCGCTTTCCGCCCTCCCCTGAGATTCGTCCTACGCCGGACCGAGTGCGCGAAACGTTGTTCAACTGGCTTGGACCGCGGGTGTCGGGAGCACGCTGTCTCGATCTCTTTGCGGGCAGCGGCGCGCTCGGGCTGGAGTCACTCTCGCGGGGTGCAGCTCACGTCACTTTTGTGGAGCGTGATGCGGCGGCTGTCCGTGAGCTGCGTGCCCGGCTGTGCGAATGGGGCGCGAGCGGCGGGCAGGTCGAGCATGCGGATGCGCTGCATTTCCTCGGTGGGTCTGGAACGCGTACCGAGCCCTTCAGCATCGTGTTTCTCGATCCGCCGTTCGACTCTGATTTTCTGACCGCCGCCGCCCGTCTCCTGGAGGAAGGGGGGTGGCTGGCCCCGGGCGCGCTAATCTATGTCGAATGCGCGGCCCGCAACGGTTTACCGCCCCTGCCCCCGGGCTGGGCGACCACCAGGACCAAGCAGGCCGGCGAGGTCGGGTATCATCTGCTGACGCGAGCTTAGAGGGGACGGCAGGGGAATGAAGCGCAGTGCACTGTATCCAGGCACTTTCGATCCGATCACGAATGGCCATCACGACCTCGTGCGCCGGGCGGCCGGCATCTTCGACCGGGTGATCGTGGCCATAGCCGCCAACCCCAACAAGGCGACGATGTTCCCGCTCGAGGAGCGCGTGGACCTGGCACGCCGTGTGCTGCACGATGTGCCGAATGTGGAAGTTCTGGGGTATTCGGTCCTGACCATCGACTTTGCGCGCCAGCACAAGGTTGGGGTGGTCATCCGCGGGCTGCGGGCGGTCTCCGATTTCGAGTTCGAGTTCCAGCTCGCCAACATGAATCGCCACCTGGCGCGGGAGATCGAGACCGTGTTCCTCACACCGCAGGAGCAATTCACGTTCATCTCCTCCAGCCTGGTGCGCGAAATCGCCGTTCTGGGCGGGGACGTGCACGAATTCGTGGACCCTATCGTCGAGGCCGAGCTGAAAAAGCATCGGCGTACCTAACGTTGCGGTCGGGGATGAGTCATTAACATCGGGATGCAGCGCGGACTCGAGGGCGCCTGGGTGCCGGTCGCGGCCACCGTCGCCGGCAGGGAGCTCGTCGTGAACGAGCTGCGGGTGAAGTACCTCGTGCTCGATTCCGGGGGTTACAGCATCGTCGACCGCACCAACCAGATCGTCGACAGAGGGGAGTATCTCGTGGACGATGCCGCCTCGCCGCAGACCATGGATATTGTCGGCCGCGAGGGACCTAACGCCGGGCGCACGATGCTCGCGATCTATCAGCTGGACGCCGACCGTCTCACGGTGTGCTACGACCTCGACGGGAGCGAGCGGCCGCGCGACATGCAGCCGCGCGAGGACAAGCTTCTGCTCAGTATCACTTATACGCGCGCTTTGACTTTGCTTTCATAGGTCGCGGTGTCGTCGCTGCCGGTTTGGGGCTGGGGCGCTTTGCTGCGGCGGCTTTGCGGTGCTTCGCGGGCTTTGGGGGCTTTGCGCGTGAGGGTCGTCTTCGCAGCCTCAGTATGCGCGGCAGACGAATTTGCTCCACTGGAGCTGGCAGCTTGCCCGCTCGCTTCAGTTCGACGGCGCGCCAGAGGTACCACGCCGCCGCCGACCGATACGGTCCCCACCGCTCCCCATAGAGAGCAAGCGCTTTGGGCGCGGGCATCTTGCGCAAGCCATAGGTGAACTGAAACCCGGCGCGGACGCCGAAGTCGTCGACGGGCAGGATGTCAGGACGACCCATATGGAACATGAGCAACATCTCGACGGTCCAGCGGCCGATGCCGCGGACCTCGGTGAGCCGCTCGATGACTTCGGCGTCCGCGAGACGCCCGAGAGTTTCGTGGTCGGGGACGACGCCTGCGATCGTTTTCGTCGCGAGATCCCTGAGCGCTGCGATCTTCGAGGCGGAAAAACCTACCGCGCGCAAGGCTTTCTCCGGAGCCGCGATCACGGCCTGCGGTGTTGGAAACGTGCCCTGGCCGATATTGTTCACAAAGCGGCCGAGAATCGTGCGCGCCGCGGCTCCGTGGAGCTGTTGGTGTGCGATCGCCTGCGCCAGCGCCTGGAAGGGATGGCACTCGCTCTCGAGCACGAGCGTGTATGCGCCGACTGCGCGGATGAGCCCGCCCAGGTTCCGGTCGATGCCGGAGAGGTGATTGAGGATGTGCTCGCTCATGCTGCGCTCACTTCTGGCAGGTCGGGCAATAGTAGGTCGAGCGCTGCCCCTGTGTGAGCTGGCGTACGGGGGTGCCGCATTTGCGGCACGGCTGGCGCGCGCGCTCGTACACATAGAGCTTCTGGCGGAAATAACCCGGCAGGCCGTCGGCGCCGACATAATCGCGTAGTGTGGTGCCGCCAACACGGATCGCCATGGCCAACACCGTCCTCACTGCGCGTGCGAGTCGCGCTGCTTCGGCGCGGGAGAGGCTGCGCGCCTGGCGGCGTGGCCGCACTTTCGCCCGGAACAGCGCCTCGCTTGCATAGATGTTGCCGACTCCGACCACCAGCTTGCTGTTCATCAGGAACTGTTTGATGGTGACGCGGCGGCCCCGGGTGGTTCGCCAGAGGTAGTCCGTGTTGAATGCCGCATCGAGCGGCTCGGGCGCGAGATCGGCCAACAGGGGGTGCTCGTTCGGATCGCCCGGGGTGTAGTGGAGGCTGCCGAAGCGCCTCGGGTCGTTGAAGCGCAGGGTGCTGCCGGAGTCGAGCACGAGATCGAAGTGGTCATGGGTCAGGCGCGGGGTGTCGGCGGGCAGTACGCGCAGGCTGCCTGACATGCCCAGATGCAGCAGCAAGGTGCCGGACTCGAGCTCGAGCAGCAGGTACTTCGCCCTGCGCTTCGCCTGGAGGATGCGCTGACCGGCGACGAGGGCGGGCAGGTCGCTTTGCACGGGCCAGCGCAGACGGGGCTCGTGAATGGCAAGGGCGGCGATGCGGCGCCCAACGGCGTGGGGCTCGATTCCACGTCGCGTGGTCTCGACTTCGGGGAGCTCGGGCATGGATGCGAAGGCTACAGGCTCGCGCCAGGGAGCTACAGAGGTTGGGGCTCGGGGCGCGACGAAAAGGGCGGCGGGACGTGCGGAGCCCAAAAGCAAAGGGCCCCGGTGCGAGCCGGGGCCCTTGCGATCCGTTCAGCACCCGCGCACACCGGGGCGCGGCGGGCAGGCCCTGCGGCCTTATTTGATCTTGGTTTCCTTGTACCCGACGTGCTTGCGCACGACCGGGTCGAACTTGCGCACTTCCAGCTTATCGGGGTGCAGGCGCTTGTTCTTGGTGGTCACGTAGAAATGGCCGGTTCCGGCCGACGACAGCAATTTGATCTTCTCGCGCATGATTCTTCCTCCTCAGGGGCGCCGCCGCGGGCTCAGATCTTCACGCCTCGCGAGCGCAGCTCGGCAACGACCTGGTCGATGCCCTTCTTCTCGATCGTCCGCAGCCCGTTCGTGGAGATGCGCAGGGACACCCAGCGCTTCTCGGTCTCGACCCAGAACCGCTGGTGGTGCAGGTTCGGCAGAAAGCGCCGACGCCGCTTGTTGTTGGCGTGCGAGACGCGGTTACCGGTAATTGGCTTCTTGCCGGTGATTACGCAAACGCGGGACATACGAACAACCTTGAGAATTCAGTAACTTGGGAGCGAGGGGTGATGGTCCCCTCGCAGGAGCCGGACTTTATACCAGCGCTGCCCGGGGATCTCAAGCGTGGCGGCGGATTCTGGGAGCGGCTGCCGCCGGCACCGTCGTCGCGGATCGCTGGGCCCGTGCCCCCTTGGGCGCCCACCCGCTAAAGCAGCCCATGCTCGGAAAACGAGTAGCAGCAGCCGTCGCCGACAATCAGATGATCCACCACCCGTACGTCCACGAGGGCCAGCGCATCTTTCAGGCGTCTGGTGATGAGCTCGTCCGCCTGGCTCGGCTCCATGACGCCGGACGGGTGGTTGTGGGCGAGGATGAGCGCCGACGCATTGTGCACCAGGGTCTGGCGCAAGACTTCCTTGATATGCACGTGGGCGCTGTCGGTGGTGCCTCGGAAGAGCTCCTCGAAAGCGATCAGGCGGTTACGGGTATCGAGGTAAAGGCAGCAGAACACCTCGTACGGGCGATCCCGAAGCTGCGCCAGCAGGAACTTGCGCGTGGTGTCCGGGGCTGCCAGGGTCGAACCAACCTTCAACGGCTCGAGAAGGTGCCGGCGGGCCAGCTCCAGCACAGCCTGAAGCGCGGCGTAGCGCGCGGGTCCGACGCCTTCCTTGTCCGACCAGCGTGGGCGCTCGGCGTTCAGCAGCTCGCGCAAGGAACCGAAGGCGGCAATATGCGCGCGCGCCAGTTCCAGGACATTGCGGCGGCGCGTCCCGGTCCCCATCAGCACCGCTAGCAACTCGGCGTCGGAGAGGATCTGCGCTCCGCGGGACAGCAGTTTCTCGCGCGGGCGCTCGTCTTCGGGCCATTCGGGGATCCGCAGGGTGCGGGTTCGGGTGATGCCTTCCTGTGCATTCATCGTCTTGAGTCCTCG
>CAZDTG010000239.1:0-5348 GCA_964508005.1 uncultured Steroidobacteraceae bacterium | reverse complement strand
CCTTGATTCGGCGCACGGACCATGTAAACCTCTTCGGCTCGCGCCGGATGGCTTCGAGCCCGGGTGACTCACGCTCGACAGGCTCCAGGCTTCGCATCGCGTAGCTCCCGATCCCTTTGACCTGAAGTTTCTACCGCATGAGCGACAAAAAATTCGAGCTCGTCGATCGAGC
Organism: uncultured Steroidobacteraceae bacterium; assembly: GCA_964508005.1. Classification (GTDB taxonomy): domain Bacteria; phylum Pseudomonadota; class Gammaproteobacteria; order Steroidobacterales; family Steroidobacteraceae; genus 13-2-20CM-66-19. The sequence continues at coordinate 5,176 of CAZDTG010000239.1, read as the reverse complement.
GACCGAGCGCAAAGCGCAGCTACCCGTTCGCAACGGCACGATCGGCCCGTCCGTCGTCGACGTCTCCTCGATACAGAAAGACCTCGGCGTCTTCACCTACGACCCGGGCTTCGGCATGACGGCCTCGACCGAAAGCCGCATCACCTATATCGATGGCGACGCGGGCCAGCTCCTGTACCGCGGCTTCCCGGTCGAGCAGCTCGCCGAGAAGAGCTCCTTCATGGAGTGCGCCTACCTGCTGCTGCTGGGCGAGCTGCCCAACCGCAAGCAGCTCGACGAGTTCACCAACAACATCCGCCATCACACGATGTTGAATGAGACGCTGCTGCGTTTCTTCAACGGCTTCCACCACAACGCCCACCCGATGGCGATGGTGTCGGCCGTCGTGGCCTCGATGTCCGCGTTCTACCACGACACGATGGACATCTATAACCCGCGGCACCGCGAGATCTTCGCCCATCGCATCATCGCCAAGATCCCGACGATCGCCGCGGCCGCGCACAAGCACGCCATCGGCCAGCCGTTCGTGTACCCGCGCAACGATCTCGACTACTGCAGCAACCTGCTGCACATGTTGTTTGCGGTGCCCTGCGAGCCGTACCAGGTGGACCCGATCGCCTCGCAGGCGCTCGATCTGCTGTTCATCCTGCACGCCGATCACGAGCAGAATGCGAGCACCTCCACTGTGCGCATCGCCGGCAGCACCGGCGCGAATCCGTACGCGGCGATCTCAGCCGGCGTGTCTGCGTTGTGGGGCCCCGCGCACGGCGGCGCCAACGAAGCCGTGCTCGCGATGCTCGAGCAGATCGGCACCGCCGACAACATTCCGAAGTACCTCGACATGGCCAAGGACAAGTCGAGCCACTTCCGGCTCATGGGCTTCGGCCATCGCGTGTACAAGAACTTCGACCCGCGCGCGAAAATCATTCGCGAGATGTGCCACAAGATCCTCGCGCGCCTCGGCCGCTCCGACAACCCGCTGTTCGAGCTGGCCCTGCGCCTCGAGGAAATCGCGCTGAAGGACGAATACTTCGTGTCGCGCAAGTTGTATCCGAACGTGGATTTCTACTCCGGCGTCATCTACAGCGCGATCGGCATTCCGCGCTCGATGTTCACCGTCATGTTCGCGATCGCGCGCACGGTCGGGTGGGTCGCTCATTGGCAGGAGATGATCTCCGATCCGAATATGCGGATCGGGCGGCCGCGGCAGCTGTATACCGGGGCGACGCGGCGCGATTACACCGAGATCACGAAGCGGGGCTGATCCTCAGCGCCGCAGGACGAGCGGCTGCGGCAGCTGACGGCGATGGATGGGCGCCTCACTGCTCGTCCAGCAGCGCCTCCACTTCGAAGGCATTCGCCCGACGCATCGGCTTCCCATCGACGGGACTCACGGGCGCCTGGCGGATGCCGTCGGTGGGAAACACCGTCGCCTCGATCTCATGGTCATCCATCTCGAAGCGCACGCCGGGATAGGCCAGCACCCGTTCCGCATTCATCTTCACGCGCTTTTCCGTCACTTCGTACGGAACACGCTCGTCCATCAGCTTCAGGGCGACGGACTCCGCGGTGTCCGTGAACAGGTGCAGCTGCACATCGGAGTGCTCGGTCGCCGTGCCGCTCAGCACCGGCCCCACCAGCCGCGGCGCGAATTCATGCAGATAGCGCATGGCGCTGAGTGCCGCGCGGCGCTGTGCATACAGCGACTCGGCGTGGGATTCGCCGCCGAACAGGCGTTGGTATTCGACGAGAGCCGTTTCTATTTCGGTGTTCTTGGGGAGTACCGCCGACCCGTCCGTCACGCCCAGGCGCTCGGCCGCTTTGCGCTTGGCTATGAAAAAGTCGCGGATACCGTGTTCGGCCATGATGCGCGCGGCCTCCTGTGCCAGCGCGCGCCGCAGGTTGTCGCTGCGGCTCGGATGTTTCCTGGTCATCGCACGCTCGTCGTTCACTTGCGTCTGTTTTTATCTGAAACCGGCTGGTGTCAGAAGATGGGCTCGCCGCCCGCCTGTCCGGCTTGACCTCCTTCCGCGCTCTGCGCCATCGAGCCCTGCTCACCGGCTGCCGGGAGATGGTCGGCCATGAAAATTTCGCTCATGCCGTCGGGATTCTCGGCGCTTACCAGCGCGCCGGTCGCCGGCGAGACACGCAGGGTAACAATACCATCCGGCATCGGCCGCTTCTCCTGCGGCACTCCCCTCAATGCTTCGCGCATGAAATGTATCCAGATCGGGAGCGCGGTTTTCGCGCCCTCCTCCGCCTCCCCGAGGGAGCGCTCCTGGTCGAACCCAACCCAAACGGTGGCGACGAGGTGAGGCGTGAAGCCGTTGAACCACGTGTCCTTCGCCTCATTGGTCGTGCCGGTCTTCCCGGCGATGTCGGTGCGTCCGAGCGCGCGGGCTCGCACGCCCGTGCCGTGAGGGGACCTGATGACGTCGGCCATCATATCGGTCATCAGATAGTCGTTCTGTGGCGAGATGACCCGGGGAGCCAGCTGCTCCGGTGACAGGGGACCCGGGCCGCCGCGCACGGCGTCCTCGCTTTGGAGGATTTCGTCCGGCGCCGCGTTCTGAGGGACCTGACTCAAAGCTGCCGGATGCTCGCAGGCCTCGCACGCCATGCGTGGAGCCGCGTGGTAAACGACCTCACCCGCGGCGTTCTCGATGCGATCGACAAAGTACGGTTGCACCCGGAAGCCGCCGTTGGCGAACACCGCGTAGCCCGAGGCGATCTCCAGCGGCGTGACCTGCAGGGTGCCGAGTGCAAGTGTCAGGTTTTGCGGTAACACACGTTTGTCGAAGCCGAAGCGCGTTACGTAATCCGTCGCATAAGGCGTTCCCAACTCACGCAGCAGGCGGATCGTGACCAGGTTGCGGGAGCGTACGAGGGCTTCCCGCAGGCGCGTGGGCCCGCCGAACTGCCCGTGCGAGTTCTCCGGACGCCAGGAGCTCTCGATGCCCTGCCCCTCCATCACGAAGGGCGCATCGAGCAGCGTGCTGGCCGGCGTGAAGCCGTTTTCCAGCGCGGCCGAATAGAGGAACGGCTTGAAACCCGAGCCCGGCAGGCGCTTCGCCTGCGTGACCCGGTTATATTTGTTGGTGAAATAATCGAAGCCCCCGACGAGGGCGGCGATGCTGCCGTCCTCGGGATCCAGCGCGACGAGAGCGCTCTGCGCCTCCGGCACCTGCGCCAGTTGCGCGTGGCCCGAGCTATCGGCGACGACGTAGACGACGTCGCCGCGGGAGACGATCTCATCGGCGGTCTTCGGCGGCGGACCGGCGGTGTCATTGTTGCCCGGCTTGCGCGCCCAGGACAGTCCATCCCACTCGATCTGGGCGAAGCCGCGCGCCTTGGCATAGACCCGTACGGTCTTGGGCGCCACGGAGACCACGACCGCGGGCAGCAGGTTGCCGACCGAGGCGTACTCGTCCACCAGCTCCTCGAGCTGCTCGGGCTTGCTGTTGGCCGCGAGCTCGACATGGCCCGCGGGGCCGCGGAACCCGTGGCGCCGGTCGTATTCAATGAGCCCGATCCGCAGGGCGCGGTTGCCGGCGGCCTGCAGACGGCCGTCGATCGTCGTGTACACCTTGTAACCGGCGCTCTCGGCGTTGGCGCCGAATCGCTGGCGCAGCTCCAGGCGCGCCATTTCCGCGATGTAGGGTGCCTCCACGTCGAACAGCGGCGCGTGGGTGCGAGCCTGTATCGGCTCGTTCATGGCCGCCTGCGCCGTGGTGTCATCGATATAACCGAGGAAGCGCATGCGGTTGAGCACGTACGAGCGGCGCCCGGCCGCCAGCTGCGGATTCACGATGGGGTTGTAGCGGGAAGGAGCCTTGGGGACGCCAGCGATCGTGGCGGCTTCGGCGACCGACAGCTGGTCCAGGGTCTTGCCGAAGAAAGTCTCGGCGGCGGCGGCGACGCCGTAGGCGCGCTGGCCGAAGAAGATGACATTGAGATACAGCCCGAAGATCTCCTGTTTGGAAAACTCGTGCTCCATCTCGTAGGTGACGAAGGTCTCCTGCAGCTTGCGCCGATAGGTCTTGTCGAGTGTCAGGAACATGTTGCGGGCGGCCTGCATGGTGATCGTGCTCGCGCCCTGTGTCTTGTCGCCAGAGATGAGGTCCACGGCCACCGCGCGCAGCACGCCCAGGTAGTCGATGCCGTGGTGCTCGAAGAAGCGGTCGTCCTCGGCAGCCAGGAAGGCGTGTTTCACGACATCCGGGATCTGCTCGTAGGTGACCGGAATGCGCCGCTGCTCGCCGATCTGCGCGATCAGCGCGCCATTGCGCGTGTAAACCCGCAAGGGCACCTGCATCTCGACGTTGCGCATCGCCTGCGTCGAGGGCAGCGAGGGCGCCAGGTACACATAGCTGCATGCAAACGCGTACGCGCCGAGAAGTGTGACCAACATCACACTGCCCGCGGCAGCCACCATAATCCGAAACCCATTCCATTTCACAAAATCAACTCTCTTCAGCTTGCGCTCCCCGGAGGGGCTATGCATAGTAGCCGCCGTTTCAAGGGCAAACTCACCGAAAGGTGGGGACGCAAAGCTTCCGGTCTACGGGACGTACGTGCCTATGACAGCGGGGTTGCCGATCGAACGTTAACTTACTTCCGTCCGCTGACCCAAGCGGGCGTAGCCGCAGGTTCGATCGCCTTCTCGCATTGCACATATCTCCTCACATCGGTTGCGCCACCGTCCCCAAGGTGCTTGGACAAGGCGAAGCTCGAATCGTTGAACCGGATTACCGCGGACGCGGCGGGTCGTGATGCCTTTGGCAGTTCCGACCGGCCGCGCGCAGCAACGGCGCAGTTCCGTGAGCCCCCTCACGTTCAATTTAACTTTGCGCTGATATATAGTGCGTCCAGAATTGAGATGGGGCGGTCATTTTCAGGCGTAACGTCCTGAAAAGGAAATAAAAAATGTTCCTCTTGCAGCGCAAGTATCGCCCGCTCCTGGGACTTGACATAACCACGTCGTCGGTAAAGCTGATCGAGCTGGCGATGGCGGGCGGTCAGTACCGGGTCGAGGCATATGCGGCTGAGCCCACGCCTCAGAATGCCATCAACGAGAAGGCCATCGTCGATGCGGAAGCGGTCGGCGAGGCGATCCGCCGCGCGGTCAAGCGCGCCGGCGCCAAGACGAGCGAAGTCGCGGTCGCGATCAGCGGCG
>CAZDTG010000238.1:3560-5349 GCA_964508005.1 uncultured Steroidobacteraceae bacterium | reverse complement strand
CGAACCCGAGCGTACGTTGCTGGTGACCTGTCGTTGCCGGCAGGATCGCCTGGTCCAGGGCCGAAGAGGCGCCACGATCACGCCCCATTCCGTTCAGCATCCCGATGAAGGCGGCAGCGGCCAAGACGATGAGATGCGAGGAGAACGCCACGACGACTGCTCCGACGCATCCCAGGATTGACAGCGCGATCAGTGCCGTGCGACGCCCCAGGCGATCGCCGGCGAGTGTGACCACCAACGCGGCCATCGCGGCGCCCGCGAGACCGACGCCCACGACCAAACCCACCTCCGCGGGATCGAAGCGCCGCTTGGCCAGATAGATCCCGAGAAGCACACCGATGAGGCTGGTCGCGAGGGAGCGAACGAAGGCGCCAGCGTAGATAAGATTGCGATCACCCACCGGGTGCTCCCGCAATGGCGACAAGGAATACTGCGCCGACAACCTTGGTCTGAGAAGTTATGGCTTATGAGCTCAAGGAGCCGTGCATCGTCGAGTTCGGTTGGAGCCGGGTACGTCCGGCGGCCACATCAGGACCCGCGTTTCACGCTGGCAAGATCGAGCGCCGCTCGCATTCCCTCAGCCAGTTTCGCAGCGTCGTCGTTTGCCCAGAAATGCATGAAGAACAGGTGCGGCGAGTCATCGATCATGTGACTGTGCAGCGCCGTGACTTCGATGCCATGTCCGCGCAACGTCTTCACGATCGGATTGACCTCGCTGCCGCGCAGCACGAGATCGCCGGTAATGGCGGCCTTTCCGCCCCCGGTCGGCTGAAAGTTGATGGCCATGGCCGTGCCCATGGAGGGCGGAATCGCCATGCCCCCTGCGGAGATCGCCTCGGCGCGCGGCACACTGAACTGATACACCCCACCGTTCGCGGTGCCCTTGAAGCCCAGTGTCTCTTCGATCGCTGCGGTATCGAGCTCGAGAGGCGGCGGCGCCGCAGCGGCGGGAGGCTGGCTCAAGGGCGTCTTGCTCAGACTCAGCGCCGCATGAACACTCCGTGCGAGTTTGACCGGATCGCCATGCCCACCGATGTGCATATAGAAGACGGGGACCGAGGTGCGCAGCAGATGATTGTGAACGGCCGTGATTTCCAGACCATCATCGACCAGCCGCTGCATCACCGGGCTGATCTCCTCGTCGGTGAGCACCAGGTCGCCCATGACCATCGCGCCATCGCCGGCGGGCAGAAATGCGACCCACGAGCCGAAGGCGAGGCTGGGCTTGATCGCAACACCATCGACGGTCACTTTGAAGTCCGAACGCGGCAGGCCAAACTTGTAGACGCCGCCCGGCTGCATGGCACCCTTCTTTCCGATCGCCTGATCTACCCGGGTCCAGTCGATCTCGGCCGAGACGGCCGAAGCCGCCATGAGGATGGCCGTCATGCCTGCAGTCGCCATCGTATTGGGCCTCATCTGGTCTTCTCCAAAGCCGCTCGTTGTTGAGTCAGGACTAACCTGCGGGAGGCCGGTGAGGCTCGTCCTGCAACTGCGCGCACCATGCATAGAGCGCGTCATACAGAATGAGGCCGTGGCGCAACATCTCATGATCCTCGGGGAACCTGGCGGAGTCTGTGCGGCGACCGCAAGCACCTGCGCAGCCGGGACATAGAGCAACTCGGCATTCTCGTCGATGAATCGCAAAATCAGCCACGGGCAGGCAATACGGTCGATCTTCGGGCGTTCGCGCGTGACCCATTTCATCGCTCGCTCCTGCGGCTCCGAACCTTCTGTGGAATGTATCACATAGACGTAGTCTGTTCTACATGACCCACGGACATCCGCA
>CAZDTG010000238.1:0-3460 GCA_964508005.1 uncultured Steroidobacteraceae bacterium | reverse complement strand
GTGCGATAGGCGGTGTAAAGACTGTCGAGCACCGGGGTCATCGCCTTCAACAGTGCGTCATCTTCCTGATGGAGCGCACGGGCGCCGGTCATGATCGCGGTGAACCCAGGTCCCTCCGCCGTCGGAATGCCGCCGAGGTCGAGATGGTGAACGAGCGCTCCCAAACGGGCGAGGCCCCTGTCACTCTCCAGTCCGAAGCTGGTGACGAGCACCTCGAAGGTGACTTTTGCATCGAGGTGGGTGAACTCGGCCCCGTCGAAATCAAAACCTAAGGCCTTTTTCGGGCAATCCTTGGTCCGCTTCAGCCATACGAACTTCGCCTCCGGATCGATGAACCGTCGGATGAGCCACGCCGAGGCGACCCGATCGATCCACAAGCGTTCGCGTGTGGCCCAGGTGCGACCCCGATAATCCTTGCGCTCGCGCCGGCGAATCTTTTGATGCGAAGCGTGCGGCTCATCGGGCGCAAAGCGTGCATTGAGCCCGGCTTCGGCATCCGCGAGCGCTCCTTCCAACTGCTTGCGGGACTCCCCGGGAAAGAAGTCCCGCTCGATGATCGCGGCAACCTCCCGATTCACATTCACGAGCCGCTGTCGGGCTTCGGGCTCGCGCAGCCTGGCCAGCTCGCGCTTGAGCGCTTCGAGACTGCGAATGGCTTCTGCGTATTCCGCAGTGCGATCGAAGAGGGCGATGAGCGCCGCGTTCTGCTCCGGTGCATCGGCGTCGAACGACAGGATGTGGGCGACACCGCCGCCGGCCTTGATCTCTTCGGCCTGTTCTTCCAGAACGCGACGTGACGCGGTGGACTTCGGCAGAACGTACACGCCATCTCGGAGCAGTCCCGCGCCGGATCCCTTCAATGCTCGCCAAATCCGCATCCGCAGCGTCGGATTTCGGCCTGGAAGATTCGTAATGAGAAGCAGCCAGGGTGTCGTTCCAGTTTTCATTTCGCAGATGCTACCGAATTGTCATACGCGCTACCGCGCATTCGCCGGGCGAGCGCCCGTCCGCAAAGTGCCTGTTCCTTATCGTAGTAGAAACGATGACTTGCTCGTTATACTCTTTACCACAGACCCCTCCGCTGGTCGCCAGGAGCGCGTGCGTGGCGCCAATGAACCCATCCTCCGGTGAAGAGGCTCGCCCGTGAATCTGGCCGAATCCGCACTCCGGCGCCCAATGACCGTGATCGTCGCAGTCGTGGCGGTGGCGCTCGCCGCCGCGCTCGCCGTAAACCAGATGGCGAGGGATATCTTTCCGAGTCTCGGTACGCCCACCCTCTACGTCGCGCAGCCCTACGGAGGCATGGACCCGGCACAGATGGAGGGCTATCTCACCTACTACTACGAATATCACTTTCTCTATATCACCGGCATCGAGCACGTCGAATCCAAGTCAATACAGGGTGCTGCGCTCGTGAAGTTGCAGTTCCATCCGGGCACGGACATGTCGCAGGCGATGGCGGAGACGGTGTCCTACGTCAATCGCGCTCGTGCCTTCATGCCTCCGGGAACGCTGCCGCCATTCGTCATGCGCTTCGATGCGGGGAGTGTTCCTGTGGGGAACCTCGTGTTCACAAGCCGGACCCGCAGTGTTGGGGAGATGCAGGATGCGGCATTGAACCTCGTACGCCCGCTGTTCGCGACCTTGCCCGGCGTATCCGCGCCGCCGCCTTTCGGCGGCGCCGCCCGCACGATCGTGGTCAACCTCAAGCCCGAGCGGCTACGCGCCTACAACATGTCGCCCGACGAGCTGGTGACGGCGCTGAACGCAGCCAACACCATCACCCCTTCCGGCAACGTGCCGCTTGGCGACAGCTACCCGATGGTGCCGCTCAACTCCGTGGTCCGGAACATCAAGGACCTGGAATCGGTGCCCGTGCGCACCGGGACCTATCCCGCGGTGTTCGTGCGTGACATGGCCACGGTCGCGGACGGCTCGGACATCGTCACCAGCTACGCGCTCGTGAATGGCCGACGTACCGTTTACATTCCAGTCACCAAGCGTGCCGACGCTTCAACGCTGAGCGTGGTGAGTCTCGTCAAAAGCAGCTTGCCGAAATTCCAGGCGGTGCTCCCGGGGGACATCAAGGTCAGCTACGAGTTCGATCAGTCGCAGTATGTGACGCGCGCGATCACGAGCCTCATCATGGAAGGGACCGCCGCAGCGCTGTTGACGGGACTCATGATCCTGCTCTTCCTGCGCGATTGGCGCAGCGCGCTCGTCGTGGTCATCAACATTCCGCTCTCCCTGATGGCCGCGGTGCTCGCCCTTTGGATCAGCGGACAAACGATCAACGTCATGACGCTGGGAGGGCTCGCTTTGGCGGTCGGTATTCTCGTGGACGAGGCCACCGTTTGCATCGAAAACATTCACGTGCATCTGGCGCGGGGCCGGCCGCTCGCCCGCGGGACGCTCGAGGCCACCACCGAAACCACCGTCCCTCGCTTACTGGCGATGCTTTGCATCCTGGCGATGTTCACTCCGGCGCTGTTCATGGTCGGCGCGGCGAAGGCGATGTTTCTGCCCTTGTCGCTGGCCGTCGGCTTCTCAATGGTCGCCTCGTACCTCCTGTCGAGCACGCTGGTACCTATTCTGATGGTCTGGATCGAGAGGCATGTCCGGCGGCGGCCCGCACACGAGTCGCATGACGGCGCCTTTGCACGGTTCCGGGACCGCTATACCCGCATCGTAAGCGCTATCGTATCGGCCCGAAGCATCGTCGCCCTCATTTACGCGGCCGTGAGCGTGCTCATCCTGGTGCTTCTGATCCCGCGCTTGGGAACTGAGATCTTTCCGCAAGTCGACGCCGGTCAATTGCAGCTGCGCCTGCGCGCACCTGCGGGCACGCGGATTGAGGCGACGGAAAAAATCGCGCTCAAAGTCCTCGATGTGATCAAGCAGGAGGCGGGCGGAGCTGACCAGATCGATGTCAGTCTAGGGCTGGTCGGCGTGCATTCGCCCAACTACCCGATCAACCTGATCTACCTGTGGAGCGGCGGCTCGCACGAAGCGGTGCTGCAGGTGCAATTCAAGCAGGATAGCGCCTTGCGCATGGAGCCGTTCAAGGAACGCCTGCGCAGACGTTTCTCGGCCGATTTGCCGGACGTCAGCGTGTCCTTCGAGCCTAGTGACATCGTGAGCCGGGTGATGAGCATGGGCGCCGCCACGCCGATCGAGGTGGCGGTGAGCGGCGCCAATCTCGCCAACGATCGGGCGTTTGCCCAGCGAGTCAAGGGCGCCCTGCAGCAGCTGCCCCAACTACGGGACGTGCAATTCGGACAGGTACTGGACTATCCCACGGTCGACGTGAGCGTCGATCGCGAGCGCGCCGGATTACTCGGCGTGGGTATGGCGGACGTATCGCGGTCGCTCGTCACGTCGACCTCTTCGAGCCGCTACGTAGTCCCGAACTACTGGGCGGATGGCAACACCGGCGTGGCCTACCAGGTTCAGGTGCAGA
>CAZDTG010000237.1:0-5357 GCA_964508005.1 uncultured Steroidobacteraceae bacterium | reverse complement strand
GCAAGATCGCCTTCGTCGTCGTCCTCATCTGCACTATCCTCATCGTCTAAATCGTAGTCTGCTAGATACTCCTTGAGCGCCGTCTCGAAGAACAGCGGCGCTGGCTTTGTCGTCCAATCGCCGACGTGCTCGTATAAAGTTCTCAGCCACTCGACGAGCTGCGCAACCTGCTCGGGTGTTTCTCCCGGCATGGTCCGGACGACTGTGAATTCGACGGCAGTTGGAGTGCTCCATGCCCCGGTAAAGATATCGACGGTCCGACGGGCGTACAACCCAGGCTTGGAGTCAGTCCTCTTCAATCCGTCGATCGCTCGGTAGCAGGAACTCCCCAAGATGCGATTAGACCGAAGCAGACTGCCGAAAGAAAGGTAGACATTCGCCCGCGAGTCCCCAAGCTTGAAGAGTTGGGCCTCTGCCCATTTCGGAGCGTCGTAACACACCACATCACCGGTTTCGGCCGACTCGCCTGTGAAGTAGCGGTCGAAGAGGACTTTAGGAGCGTTCTGCGTGCGCACGCGCACGACGCGTACATCGCCCCAATCCGCCTCGGCGTGCAGATGGCCAGAGACGACGACGTTGTTCGGATCGAGCTTCGTGTCGGCAACCCAGTCCCATACCTGGCGACAGGACACTGCGTCGATCAACACGAGTGGACGCTGGGCCCGCTGGCAGAAGTCGGTGATCACCTCGTGGAAGAAGTATTCGCTTCGCTCTTTGAGCTGATCGCTGCGGCCAGCCTTGTATTCAGCGAGCCGGATGGGACCGCTAGACGCCAGCTCAACGAGCGTCGCCGCAAGGGGCCGGAGCGGCGTAGCCTCGAAGCTGGATCCGTGGTCGCGAGCGAACCGGGCCGAGCACGTTCCGCGCACCACATCCAACTCAATGGCGTACGGGACGAAACTCTTCTCATTGGCCAAACGCGTCCCGTTGCGGCGCAGGATTCCCACCGCTAGCACATGGTCGGGCGGCAGCACGGGCGTGGCGCCTTCTGCGTCTCGCGGGGAATAGATCTGCTTCGCGACAGCAGCCAACTCGTCGGACTTGATGCGGCCAATCGTCTTCCAGGCGAGATCAAGCCACGCCATGAGTACGCGCGTCTCGAACAACCTCGCCGGGTCCTGTTGGCCACGGAAGAACTGGCCATCCTCCTGCTCGGGACGCAGGTACTGGACTGGTACCCGTAGCTCGCGGGCGAGTGTAAGACGCGCAGCCCGTTTGTTCACAGGGTCGTCGTGAACCTTGCTGCCGTCATACCACTTGGGGGCAACGACCAGGATGCCATTGATCGGCGTCCCCGCCTCGTCCTGATACCGCTGGACCTGCGCGACGAACGGCCGCCAAGCCCTCGCACGCAGGTCTGCGTAGTCGCGATTCCCAGGCGTCTTGGCCGTTGGCTGGGGAAGTGCCTGGCGCCCGCCATGCACATCCTGCGGGATGGGCACGAGTTGCATGCGAACCTGGCCGTCGAGCACCTCGTTCAACAGGGCTCGGACCCGTTGTGCATCATGGTAGCAGCTCGGGTGATAGGCGACGACGACGTGGTGCATCCCCGTGTAGCAGGCGGCAATGTCGGCCTTGGCCTCCGCCAGCCACCGCTCGAAGGCCTCTCGATGGTCCTCGTCCGCGTCGCGGTCGCGCCATTCCTGGCCGCGGCCCCTCACGGGCCGCGTCGTGCTCGGGACCTCTGATAGCGCCTGCCACGGTCGAAATCCGTGGGGCGCGAGCAGCGCCTCCACGCGTCGGAAAGCCTCAAGCTTGTCGAGATCCGGCACCCCCTGCTTTGCGCTCACTCGCTCACCCACGCCGTGTTTGTGCCCGACCAGGAGGCGGCAGCCCGGCAGGGAATGTCCTGAGGAAGCAATCTGATCGCCGGTGAGATCAAGGGGCAGGCCATATGCGCGGGCAATTGGGGCAAAGTCCTCGCCGGGCACGTAGGCATAGACAGCCCGTGGTTCGGCGGGCACGCGGCGGCGATGCAGCGTGAACCGGAGGGCGGAGCACGCGCCCTCTGGCAGCGCGTAGGCACTCAGGCCGCGAACGGCGGCTTTACTGAGCACGCGAGACCAGAGGCGTCGGGAGAGCTCCAGAACGACCACGGGAGTAGCTCGTCCAGGGAAGCTCACCACTCGAACACGGACCACAATGCTGAACGGCGTCGCCTGGTCCAGTACCGGCTCGGAGAGCAACTCGGCTTGGTTCGAGTCCAGTCGGCCACTCGCGACCCGTCGCATACCGCCCAGCCCCGGCAGGATCTCTTCACCCTCAAGGCGACGGGCGATGAAGTCAGCGAGGTCTGCATAGCCATCTCGGTTGGTTGCGGCGCCGAGTGCGGTTCCGCTGCGCGTTTGTTCCCAGGCAAAGACCCGCGCCTTGCGGCGCGCGGCCGCTACCACCTTACCCTCCCGCGCAAGCCGCCTAAGGTGATGGACGAGTTCGCCGACACGCGCGTCCTTGGTCGGCACGTCATCGGTCAACCAGCCGACCACGGCAGCGCCGACTACCTGGCTCGCAGCCCCAGGCTCACGAGGCGTCCACAGAAGGGTGGACGAGGCACTCCACAGGCCCAATTGGTGATCGAGGCGCAAGTTATCGGTATCGCCCACCTCTAGTCGGCCTCGAAGCGCCTCGACTGGAAGGCTTTGGCGCGGCTCTAGGGCGGCGAACTGCTTGCCGAGGTCGCGCAGAATCTGCAGGGCACTGGTGGTCCACGCCACCGTCGTGACCTCGTGCTCAGGTTGCACTGGATCGCTCTCGAAGACGAATGCGAGCGGTGTGGGAGTCCCGCCTCTGTCCACACGCTTCCGGGTGTACGCTGGCTCCACAGTGGTTGTCATGGGGTGACCTCCTCGACCGGCTCGAATACGTCGTCTTGTTCCGCTGCTTCTTCGCTGCCCACGTCCTCGGGTGGCTCCCACCCGTCCATTGCGTCCTCCAGGCCGGCAGGGCTGGGGCTGAAGTCTTCGATGTCCTCGTCGATGCTGGTGTCGGGAAGCATCACTCCCTCGATGTCGCGGAACGCCTCGGCAAAGATGCCGTACAGTGCCTGGTAGACGTCGCGTTGATCGCGGTCTGGCGTCGACAGGCACGTGTCCAGGACTTCGCGCATCGCCACCAGTATGCTTGTACGCGGCGTATCCGGTCGCCCTTCGGCGCTGTTAGGTGCCCACGCGGCATCGACGAAATAGGCTTCGACTGGCATCGCCTGGCGCATGCCGCGTCCCACCATTTGAAGCACGGCCACGAGAAGGTTGGCAGCGAACGCCCGGAGTGTCTCGTCGTCGAGCTGGCTTGCGCTCATCGGGCGCGACACGAGGCGTGCGATCTGGCGGAAGACGTCGTATCGGCGCTGATCGAAGAGCTGGTTGACTTCTGAAAGGCTGAGCGTACGCAGATCTTCCGCGTCGAGGCATTCAGTTCGGCGTGCCAAGAGTGAGAGCATCAGGCTGAGATCGCCTGCGGCCGGGTGGGGCCTCGTCAGAAAGAAGATGCTGCCGATCGCCGCTCTTCCCTTGTCTGCATCGTCGCCGGTGAAGACGATGTTAGTCCCACGCCCGAGAGCACCGAGCGGAAAGACTAGCACATCAACGTCGACAGCATGCCCCAAGCCCTCCGCCTGTCCGCGTAGCACGTAGTGGTTCCGCGATTGGTCGGAAGGCAGCTCGCGCAGGACCCCGCGGGTCCGCTCTCCGAGGCGCGGGTTGACGGCTCGGATCTGTTCGACGACGAGCCGCACCTGCTCGTAGGAGTTGACGACGAGTGCCGCCTTGCGTGCTTTCCCGAGATCGGTCCGCACGGCTCGCACGACCCGTTCAAGGTCGCTACTCCCTCCGGGCCCGGGCAAGGCCAAGGCAGTCACCATGTGGCGCAGATTGTCCTCGCGTTCGTATCCTCCGCCGCTAAATCGCAGCGGTCTCTTGGTAACCGGATGCGGCTTCGGTTGGAAGTACAGCCGCACGGGTCCGAGCTGGGGCTTCCGGGCGGAGAGGACCATATCAGGCGACTTGTCGACGTGGTACTCGCTCGCGCGTTCGAGCCAGGACGTCGCGCTCGCGAGGAGGACATTCGTGGCGCCAAGTTCATGAAGCCTTTTGAGTAAGAGCCGCGGCGTGCTGTCCATGACAAGGTAATCGATCTCCAGGCCATCGCTCAGTACGGCCTGCCGGTACCGTACGGAGGAAAATGTGCCGAGTATTGAGCGCGGAACAACCTCGCGCAATTCCGAGGAGGCCCTGGCGAACACGAGATCGCCGGCGTCGGGAATCTCGCCGCGGCGGGCAAGCGAACGTGCATCCTTGGCGAGGCGCTGGTAACTGGCGATGGTGAACCCCACGGCGACAAGGAGACGCACTTGTGGGGTGATGCTGACGGCATCCCGAGCGCCGATCAGCCGTGCGAGGAGGTCCACGATCTCGGCTATGGGCCTTTCAGACGAGGCAGCATGATCGAGCGCGAGGTATCGCTTGAACGATCGGTTGAGTTGCTGCCAGGTGCTACGCCCCGCTGCTTCAGAGAGTCCAAGAGCTGGCGAGAATCGCCTTGCTCTCGGCCACGCCGCATCATCGTTGTCGCGCTCGAAGAACGCCGCATACATGGCAGTCTCCCAGAGGTCTGAGAGCGCACTTCGGGCTTGCGCCGAGAACTCGACCTCCCGGCTCCCCGCCTCGATCGCCTCGCGCAGCAGGAAGGTTGTAGTCAGCAGTTTCTCGGCGTAGCGGCGCGCCAAGTCGGGGCGCGTCTGTTGGAGCCTACGGATCTCATCGACGAACCTGAGCGTATGACGCTCGAACTCGTTGGCGCGCAGAATGAACCGCAGCAGCCCATCGCTGACTCGTGCGCGGTTGGCAGCGAGCAGGCCCGTTGTCCGCTGCAAGTCGATGTGAATGCTCTCATCACTGCCCGTCAGGTTGAGCGTCATGGCGCCATGGGCATCGAGAACCTTCTGGGCCTCGTCGCATTCGTCGATGATGACGAGGTCGAATGTGCGCGCGACGAGCTCAAAGTAGCGCAGGCGCTCCGAACTGGTGTGAGCGGGCACGGTGGTATCCGCGCTGAGGATGTGCCCAAGCCAGACCGAGGCATGTACAAGCTCTCGCTGGTTCTTCACGCGCCCACACAGACTCCAAGCGGGGCAGAGCTTGGGCGCCGCGGAGCCGGCTTCGTAGATCGACTCGCAGGGAGCCTCGCCCGGTCGCCATTCGACCTGGCTGGGCCACGAGTCAGCGAAAGCCGGCAGGGGGCAGGATTGCCCGAACAGCTCAATCCCCTCCCGCGTCTGAGCGAAGCCGCCGATGCCCTGCGTCGCAATCAATTCGGCAAGCTGGTTGGCGTGGTACACATGGCGCTCGGCGGAACGACCG
>CAZDTG010000236.1:0-5381 GCA_964508005.1 uncultured Steroidobacteraceae bacterium | reverse complement strand
CTGCCGGCCAACGGGACGGGTGTCGAGCTCAGCGTGTTCATCGGGCCGGTGCTGTTCTATCTCATCTGGCGCTATCGGCGCGCGCTGGGGGCGGAATTACCGGCGGAAATGAAGCTGCCGCTGCTCATAGTGAGCCTCGTCTCGATCTGGCTGGGCATGGGCAGTCTGCACGTTGCCGGCATCCCGGTCTGGCTCAGCCCGTTCGATTGGCTGCGCCCCTTGCCGGGATTCCGGTCGCTGGACGTTACGGGCCGGTATTGGGGGTTTCTGGTATTGCCCCTGAGCTTGCTGGCGGGCGCGGCGTTGTGGCGGTTCATCAGCTGCGAGCAACCGACTCGGCGGTGGGCGACAGTGCTCGCCAGCGCGCTACTGCTTCAAGTCACTTTTCAAGGCGAGTCGCTGCTGACGGGGTGGCGGACATCGCGGCCCTATACGCCACCGTCGCTGGTTGGACTGTACAACGGCAAGCTCGAGAAGATCTCGGCGGTCGAGAATCCGGACAGCGCGGCGCACCCTCACGAGCAGGGAGAATTCATTACACCCACCCAGGCCGTCGTCAATTGTTACGACAGGGATGAGTTCACGCGGGCCGACGTGCAGCTCGGCACGCATCTCGTGAAGACTGCACGGATGGATAACCGCTCGTTCAACGTTCCGCTCGATGCGGGATTCCTGACCTGGAACCATATCCGCATTCTGCCCTCTGCGCTGCCCGATACTGGCCTCGTTGATGTGGCGCAGCGCGAGTCCATGCTGCACATCGTGCTGAATCAGGCGTATCACTCGCGATGGAGCTCACCCAGCTGTGCGCTCACGCGCGGTGAGCAGGGGAATCTGGTTGCGAACTGCCCTGCCAGGGAGGTGCGCGCGGGGTCGGTGGATCTCGTGTTTTTCGACCCGGTCAGCGATCTGGGCATGCGGGTGTCCCTGCAGGCGTTTGCCGCAGTAGGGGTTGGGGTGCCGCTGTTCGCTTTGATGAGCTTGCGGCCGAGGCGGCGGGTGTTCGTGTCGCCGGATGCGGTGGGGTAGGTCGGACGTTTGTCAGTCCCGATCCGGCGCTCCCTGAGGGAATAACTTGCGGTAGGGACGCGCCTCATCAACGACACGGGTGACAGAGGGCCTGGCTAGAACTCTGGCGCGGTAGGCGAGAACTCCCGGAAATCGATCGCTGATGGGATGCACCCAATCCGCATAGAAAAGCGCCGGGGCGGCGGAACAATCCGCCAGGGAGAAAGTGCTGCCGGCCGCCCACGTTTGAGGTGTGAGCCGTGCTTCGAGCCATCCATACGCAACGTCCAGCATTCTCCTTGCATCGGCGACGCTTTTGGCGTCACGCTCGGTCTGCGTCCGCATTCGATCCGCGACCAGCGTCTGCATCGGACTCATGACATAGTTGTCGAAGAACCGATCCATGAAGCGCACCGTCAGGGCTGCATCGTCGTTCACCGGTATCATTCGGATCGTACCGGCATGACGACGCATCAAGTGCTCTACGATGATGCTGGATTCGGCGATCATCGCGTCGCCGTCCCGCAGCAGAGGAAACTTCCTGATTGGCCAAAACTCCTCGAGCTCGGCCCATCCCGCCGCGTCCTCGACCAATCGATAGGTGAACGGCGTCGCATTCTCATACAGGGCGATCAATACCTTCCAACAATATGAGGCGAACGGGTGGGCGTAGAGCGTCAGAGACATGCGGTTGGCTTCCTGAATTGCTGCGTCACTGATATTTGGATGTGGGACTTTACAGCCGGCACGAATTACCCGCCATTGGATTCGCACCGCGGGTCTCCCAGTTATTCTCCTCGGATCTCTTCAGAACCCGAAGCTCAACGTGAGAAAATCCTGGCCGCGATTGGGTGGCCTGATCCAGAAATTCGACCAGTGGTGTATGCCCAGCTCGAGCAGCCTGCCGTGCGAATCCAGATCAAAGCGCGCCGCCACCAGATATGCGAAGTTCCACCGGGTGGTCTCGAGGTAGTCGATCTCAGACCGGTAGTTCGCGCCGAAACCCAAGTACAGCCTGCCCCGTGACCGGTGTAGCACCTGCCAACGCCGCATTGCAGTGAATCCCCAGTAAGGGTTGGTGGCGTGGTCGTTTTCGCGGTAGCGCTGCGCGTTCGTCATGCGAAAGGCACCCAGCTCCCAACGACTCTCATCCAACTCGAGCGTCAGAGGCACTACGACTCCGTCTGTCCAGCCGAAAAGGCGATACGTCGCTCCCACGCCAACGAGTAAGTTGCAGCGGGCACACAGCCCAAGCGAATCTTCCGCGCGTGTAGTGCCTGGCGCGAACGCCACGAGCGCAGCCACGCAGATCAGGGTCAGGCAGACCCGCGTCGGCAGTTTCGCGAAATCAAGTCGTACGATACTCACGGTGTGATCGCCTGCTATGGGGCTACGCTGACTCATTGAGTCTTCAAACCATAACCATATGCCGTATGGAGAGTCAGCGCCGGCTCGCCGGCGCGTGTGAGCAGTATGTCCGGCAAAGGCTCGATGCGGCCAAAATGAGGCTTGGCAAGTCGCAGCCAGTTCGGGCGTCCTGCAGCGGCCACGATAAACGCATCGCGTCCGCTCAGAGAGTGCAGGTCGTGCATGAAAGCGAACTGCCGTGCGTCACGTGAAACGCAGATCACCGGAACGCTGCCATCCAGCGCGTAATCGGCCTTTCCGGCATCGATCCAACTGACTGTAGCGACTATCATGCCCCTGCGGCGCAAATCGAGCTCCGCCACGCTGGAGCGCAAACCGCGCCAATCCAGAAAATCCACCGTCGGGTCACTGTTCGCAAGACCCGGCACGAGGCGCTCCATCCAACCCGTAGCTGCCTGACTTGCAGCCAGTAACACTACGCAAACCATGAGGCTCGCAGTGGCGCTCGCGATCCGGCGCGGCGCGCGCGGTCGCGTCTGCTCGATCCCTGCAAGCAGCCGTCCAAGTAGTGGAAAAGTGAACAGCCAGCCGATCGCCGGCCAGTGTGGCAGCACCTTGGTCCACAGCCCGGCGAGGGAGAAGGCCGCGATCGGCGCAACGGCCAAGCACGCGAACAGCCACCCGGCCTCGTCCCGCGGTCCACGGCGCACGGCGCACGCAAGCGCAAACAGCAGGCCCAGGGCAATCCACGGCAGCAGATAAAGCAATTGCCCGCCGAGATCCAGTGCCGCTCGCTGGAGACTGAATCCGGAAGGCAGAGCGCGACTGCCCTGAAACGTGAGTGAAGCCCAGTCATGCGCGTAGTTCCACAGCAGGACGGGCGCGAACAGTATGACAGCGAGGAGCGCGGCGAGCCATGGCGCGGGTGTTGCCAGCAAACACCGCCGACAGCTGAGCAAATAGACGCCCATCGAGAGAACTGTAAATATCGCCATGTATTTGGACAACAGCCCGAGCCCCGCTGCCGCGCCGGCGCCCAACATCCACCACAGCCTGTGCGGTTCCGGTGCGGGCGCGAGCACAGCGCGGGTGAAACACCAGACCGCGAGCAGGCAGAACAAGACCAGGGGACCGTCAGGAAGTATCCCGCCCGCTGTGTTAAGTGTGAACACCGGCGCAAGATTGAGCGCCACGGCGGACCACAGACCAGCGCGGTAACCGTAGATTGACGCAGTCAACCGATACATGAGCCACGTCGATCCCGCGAACATGGCGATATCAGGCAAGCGCAACAGCAGCGGCTGCCCGGCGCCGACCAGTCTCTCCCACGTTCCCACAAGCCACACGTGCAGCGGTGGATGATCGAAGTAGCTGAGTGCGAGTTGCCGACTGATCGAAACCGTGTATGACTCGTCCACGGATAGCCCGATGACACCGGCCAGTGCGAGGCGCAACAGCCCCGTAAGTGCCATCATCAGCATCACCGTTCGGACAGTGTTGGCATCCACGGATGCCCTGCGGCGAACTTGCGCAACGCATTCGTTGCCGGCAATGTTCCGTCCATGGAGCGCGGCTCCCTTAGCGGCGAGGTGCTTGCACACGCCCCTTTCCCGTTTGCAGGTCCAGAAGTAGCTGCCCGTCTCGCACTACACCATCGCGGGTGGCATCCGTGACTCTGATGTTGCCCTGCTCGATCCGAACGACGATCTGCTCGAACGTACCTGCCGGCACGCGTAAGGAGGCCAGTCCGTCGAGGTCCGTGAACCAGCCGCGTTGCTCGATTCGATAGCGCAGGGTCGGGATGGGTCTGGCGTTGAACTGGAGACGAGAAAGTAGCCGGCTCGTCGGAAGGCCGAATCCATGTAACTCGCCGGAGATCGACAGGAGGGCGGCCGGTGTATCGATGACGATGATCTCGACGTTAGCCGCTTTCGCCCGCACGTCGAGTACTCGCGGGGCGGGCGCAAACGATGACAAAGGAATTTCGGCGGCCAGTTGTGCGCCGTGGGGAGTAGCAAAGAGCGCCAGAAGGACGGCTATGCCACCGAAGGCCGCGAGTATGGATAGGATGCTCTGCAGTACCGGACTTGGAACCTGTGCCGCGACGTTGGCTTCGTGTGCTTCCCGAAAAGGAATGCGCAGCACGTAATAGTAAAGCGCATGCGCCAGGCCGAGTGCGAGTAACGCTGACCACACTACATCCGACAGAAAATGCCCGCCCGCCGCCATGCGTCCCGCGCCCAGGGCGGCACCGGCCAGCAGCCCCGCTGCGAGTGATGCTCGGGCCCAGTACGGGCGGCAACCTCTCCATATCCACCACCCGATGCCGTAGAGGAAGCCGACAGAACAGTGGCCGCACGGAAAGGATGCGCCGCCCTGGCCTCGCATCGGTGCGATCACATATGGCATCGGCCCGCCAAACTCTATGACGTCTCGCGGCCTGGGCCGATCCCAGTGATCTTTGAAGATGCCATTGATAATGAGTCCCGGCCCGAGCAATACGCTCAACAAGACGAAGACGGCCTGCCATCGCCATGCAGCTCGGCGGCGCGCAAGACCTGCGATGAGCCCAGCCAGCCCGACCAGCACCAGCGATGCGGTTATCCAAGGCGCCAGCCGATACAGCACCGACCACGGCAGCTTGGCGGCAAGTGGCCAGTGATCCGAAACATCGCCGTTGTAGAAGATCCTCGCTGCCTCGATGTCCAGGGGCGTGACCGCGAACAGGAGCGTAACCGTCACGCCCAAGCAGGCCGCCACGAGGGCGTCGTAATGCCAAGCCCTGCCGGGCCCGATGCCGCGATCTGCGCGGGGAGTGTGGAATCGTTGCGGTTTGAGGATGACCACTTCGGTGGCTCAAGCGAACCTATACTTCCGCAGCTGTCGGGATCATCAGACGGAGTATGCGATGGGTCAAATCGGCCCTTGGCGAGAGCAATCCTGGCGGGCCGGATTCCCGATATTCAGGAGCGCAGCAGCTCCGCCAGGCGCTGGGGGTCGACGGG
>CAZDTG010000235.1:1690-5399 GCA_964508005.1 uncultured Steroidobacteraceae bacterium | reverse complement strand
GGCGGCTTCTACGAGCGCGGCCAGGCGGACCTGCAGCCGTTCTTCAACTTCCATCCATGGCTGTACCTGTTCCTGATCCCGGCGATCTCCATGAAGTTGTGGGCCGAGGAGCGCAAGTCCGGCAGCATCGAGCTGCTCATGACGCAGCCGGTGACGCTCTGGGAGGCGGTGCTCGGGAAATTCTTCGCGGCGTGGATCTTCACGGCGCTTGCGGTCGCCCTCACCTTCCCGCTGTGGATCACGGTGAATTATCTCGGCAGTCCGGATAACGGCACGATTCTCGCCGCATATGTCGGCAGCCTGCTGCTCGCCGGCGGCTTCCTCGCCATCGGATCGTGCATGTCGGCGCTCACCCGCAACCAGGTCGTCGCCTTCATCCTGGGCGTGGTCGCCTGTTTCCTGTTTCTGTTGGCGGGTTTCCCGCTGGTGCTGGACGTGTTCCGCGCCTGGGCACCGCAGGCCCTCGTGGACGCGATCGCCTCGCTGTCGTTCCTCACGCACTTCGAATCGATCGCCAAGGGGGTGATCGACGTGCGCGACCTGTTGTATTTCGGGATGCTGATCGCGTTCTTCCTGTTCGCGACCTCGATCGCTCTCGAACTGCGTAAAGCGGACTAGTTCCGAAGGTTTACGGCCATGACGAAACGCTCGACACTCGGCGGCGGCGCGCTGATCGCGCTCGCTCTCCTGTTCATCGGACTCACGGTCCTGTTCAATTATTCGCTGCGCGGCTGGCGGCTGGATCTCACCCAGAACCACCTCTACACGACCGCGCCCGGCACGGACCGCATCCTCAAGGGCATCAAGGAGCCCATCAATCTCTACTTCTTCTTTTCGGAGAAGACCGCGAACCAGATACCGCAGCTCAAGGCCTACGGTGTGCGCGTGCGCGAGTTCCTCGAGGAGCTGCAAACGCGTTCCAGCGGCAACGTGCGACTCCATGTCGTCGATCCCGCACCGTTCTCGGAAGATGAGGACCGCGCCTCCGAGCTCGGCGTGCGCAGTACTCCGGTAGGGGCGACGGGATCGTCGTTCTACTTCGGCCTCGCGGGCACCAACTCCACCGACGGCCACGCCACCATCGATTTCTTCGACCCCGCCAAGGAGCAGTTCCTCGAGTACGACGTCGTCAAGCTCGTCTACACCCTTGCGAACCCCAAGAAGCCCGTCGTCGCGTGGCTGTCCACGATAAACATGGCCGAGAGCTTCGACCAGCGATCGGGGCAGATGCGTCCGGCATGGGCGGTGTACGCGCAAGCGCAGCAGCTTTTCGACGTCCGCACCCTCGAGCCCACCGCGACGAAGATCGACCCCGACGTCAGTACCCTCGTGATCGTCCACCCCAAGGGCCTTTCCCCGGCCACCCAGTGGGCGGTCGATCAGTACGCGCTGCGCGGCGGACACATTCTGCTGTTCGTCGATCCGATCGCCGAGGCAGACCCGGCGGGAGCCGGCGATCCGCAGAACCCGATGGCCGCCATGGGCGCGGACAAGTCCTCGCATTTCAACACCCTGCTGAGCAGCTGGGGCGTCAACTTCGACCCCAAACAGGTCGTCGCGGACCGCGGCCGCGCGCTCTCCGTGTCAATGCGCCAGGGCGAGGCACCCGTGCAGCACCTCGGCATCCTCGGCCTCGATCAGTCCTCGTTCAACAAGGGCGATGTCGTCACCGCCGGCCTGTCGAACGTCAACGTCGCCACCGCCGGGTTCCTGACACCCAGCAAGGGCGCGACCACCAGGTTCGAATCCATATTGCAGTCGAGCGCCGAAGCCGAGCCGATGCCGGCCGAGCGTTTCGCGATGCTCTTCGACCCGTCGAGCCTGCGCGACGGCTTCAAGCCCACCGGGCAACGCTACACGATCGCCGCGCGCGTGACCGGCAACGTCAAAACCATGTTCCCCGGCGGGCCGCCCACGGGAGTCACGCTCGCGTCGGGACAAACAGCGCTCAAGGAGTCGGCGAAGCCGCTCAATCTCATCGTCTTCGCGGATACCGACATGTTGTCGGACTTCATGTGGGTGCACGAGCAGAACTTCTTCGGCCAGACGGTCGCGCAAGCCTGGGCCAGCAACGGCGACCTGGTGCTCAACGCCCTCGACAACCTCTCCGGCAGTACCGACCTCATCAGCGTCCGTGGACGCGCGACCTTCACGCGCCCCTTCGAGCGCGTCGAAGCCCTGCGCCGGGTGGCGGACGACCGCTTCCGTGCCAAGGAGCAGGAGCTCGAACAGCAGCTGCGTGACACGGAGGACAAGCTCGGCGCGCTGCAGTCGAAGCGCAGCGACAAGTCGTCGATCATTCTGACTCCCGAGCAGGAGAAGGAGCTCGACCAGTTCCAGGAGGAGAAGCTCAACATCCGCAAGCAGCTGCGTGCCGTCCGCGCCGGCCTCGACCAGGAGATCAAGGGCCTCGGCACCGAGATCAAGATCGTGAACATCGTCGTCGTGCCCTTCCTCTTTGCGATGGCTGTGCTGCTCTTCGCGATCTGGCGCAGGCGTCAGCGGGCGATGCCTGCCACCAACAAGGAAAAGAACCCATGACCCCACGCCGCGTCCTCCTCCTGCTCGGGGCAGGAGTCCTCGTCATTGCGTTTGCGATCTGGCTGTCCTCGAAGCGACACCTCGACCGCGCCACGCTGGCGGGTGATCTCGTGCTGCCGGGGCTCGAGAATGCGCTCAACACCGTGACCGAGGTCCGCCTCACCAAGGGTGACGAGACGCATACGACCCTGAAGAAAGGCGCTTCCGACTGGATCGTCGCCGAGCGCGATTACCCCGCCGACTCGGGCAAGATGCGCAAATTCCTCCTCGATCTCGGCGCCCTCAACGTGGTGGAGGAAAAGACACACACCCCGGCCAACTATCCGCAGCTGGGTGTGGAGGATACGAGCTCGCCGAAAGCCACCGGGACGCGCGTCGCCGTGATGACCCCCGCGAAGGTGTACGAGATCATCATCGGCAAGCCCTCGAGCGCCAAATCGGGTTATGTGCGCGTGCCCACGACGCAGCAGGCGCTGTTGGCAGCGCCATCGGTCACTGTCGACGGCGATCCGAAGCACTGGCTCGATCGCACGCTCCTCGACATCAAGCAGGAGCGGGTGAAGGAGATCGAGGAGAAGCCCGGCGAGGGACCGGGCTACACGGCCGCGCGCGAGAAAAAGGAGCAGACGGACTTCACCGTCGGCAACCTCCCCAAGGGCCGCGAGCTGACGAGCCCCGTCGCCGCGGACTCGATCGCGGGCTCGCTGGGCGGCCTGACGCTCGATGACGTGCGTAAGGCCGCAAGCGCGGGTCAGGGCAAGCTCTCGCATGCCATCTTCCGTACCTTCGACGGCCTCGAGCTGGACGTGGCCGGGCGCAAAGAAGACACCCACGACCTCATCACGATCACGCCGCGTTCGACCACGAAGGAAACGGCCGACGAGGCCCAGAAGCTCACGGCGCAGCTACAGGGCTGGGAATACGAGATCCCTTCGTACAAGTACGATGCGATCTTCCCCTCTCTGGACAGCCTGCTGAAGCCCGTCGAAGCGAAGAAGGCCGATAAGGCGGACAGGACCAAGGCGGGCGGAAAGAAGAAAGCGGCCGCCAGTACGGGCGAGACCTCTTAGCCAGGGCAGCGCGCCGCGCAGGCGCGGCCCCTTGGCGGCTGAGACCTCCGGCAGCCTGCGGGGTAAGATTTGGCGGCGCAGCAACCTGACCCATACGC
>CAZDTG010000235.1:0-1590 GCA_964508005.1 uncultured Steroidobacteraceae bacterium | reverse complement strand
CCGCGGCCTGACAGCTGCGCCATCGCTGGCGCCGTATTCGCAAAGCTGCTCTCGGACGCCCCCTCAGGCGACTCGCGACCCTTCGAGCAGAAAGGCCAGCGCAGCAGCGCACGACAGCTGCACCTTCAGTGCCAACAAGTCATCGGCACGCGTGCGGCCCAGATTGACCGTGGCAATGGGTTTACCCGCCGCGGCCGCTTCCCGCGCGAAGCGATAGCCGGAATACACCATCAACGACGAGCCCACCACGAGCATCGCATCGGCATCCCTGACCTCCCGCATTGCGGTCTCGACCCGCTCCCTGGGCACGCTTTCGCCGTAAAGCACCACGTCCGGCTTCAGCACACCACCGCACCGATCACAACCGGGCAACTCGAAGCTCGAGAAATCCAACCCTTCGAGCTCCGCGTCCCCGTCGGGCGCTTCCCGCGCATCGCGAGCGGCCCAATCCGGATTGCGCCTGAGCAACTCCTGTTGCAACTCTTCACGAGGCGAGCGCCGCTCACAGCCCATACAGCGCACGATATCGAGCCGTCCATGCAAATCCACGACTTGCGTGCTGCCCGCGGCCTGATGAAGGCGATCGACGTTCTGCGTCACCAGAAGACCGACGCGGCCCTGCCGCTCGAGAGCGGCCAACGCCCGATGCGCGTCATTGGGCCTCGCGCGGCGAATGCGCCGCCAGCCCACGAGGCTGCGCGCCCAGTAGCGCTTGCGGGTCAGCGGCTCGTCCATGAACGCTCGAAACTGCACAGGTTGCACGCGTTTCCAGCCGCCCTCGGCGTCCCGATAATCCGGAATACCCGAATCCGTGCTGCACCCTGCGCCGGTGAGGATGAAGAGCCGGGGGTGCCGCTCGATGAACTCCCGCAATGCGTCGCTTTCCATGGAGCCAAGCATAGGGCATCCAGGCGGCCAAGGATCGCAGCAGCCCGCCCGGCTGGTCATCGCCCAGGCGGCGATTCCCCAAGGCGAGTATTACCCGGGCAGGCTCCTGTAGGATGGCGGCAAAGCATGGCGAGGCTATCGCGATGACTACCCCACTCAAAGGCGGTTGCTTCTGCGGCCGGGTCCGCTACGAAGCCACCGGCACCCCTTTTCATGAGACGAGTTGCCATTGCGCGATCTGCCGCGGCACCACCGGAGCTGCATCGGTCGCGTGGTTCAGCCTGGAACGCTCGGAGTTTCAGTTCACGGCGGGTGAGCCGGCGCGTTTCAAGTCGACCCGCAGGGGCACGCGCTCCTTCTGTTCCCATTGCGGCACCCAATTGACCTTCGAGACCGAGGATTTCCCCAGCGAAATCGATGTCACCATCTGCAGCCTGGACGACCCCGACAGCGTGCGTCCCAAGGATCAGACCTGGGTCAGCAGCAAATTGAGCTGGGTGATCCTGGACAATCGGCTCCCCCAACACCGCGCAGGCTCGGCCGGAAGGTAGGGGGCGTCACGGCCGCCTCGGCAGGACAAAGCTCGCTCCCAGCGCGCCGGGTGTCTATCTCGCGCGGGCCAGCAGCAACAGCGTCACGATGCCCAGCATCGCGGTCGGTATCCACGCCAGCACCAGCGGGTTGAGATCGAACACGATGGTG
>CAZDTG010000234.1:0-5400 GCA_964508005.1 uncultured Steroidobacteraceae bacterium | reverse complement strand
GCTTGCGGTCCGCCGTGCGCCAGCCGCGGGTCTTCCAGCTCTTGACCCATTCGGTTATGCCGCGGCGCACGTACTCCGAGTCCGTGAAGATGCGCACTTCGGAGGGCCGCTTCAACGCCTCGAGCGCGCGGATGACGGCCGTGAGCTCCATGCGATTGTTGGTCGTCAGGACCTCCGCGCCCGATAACTCTTTTTCGCGCTCCCCATAGCTCAGCAATGCCCCCCAGCCACCCGGGCCCGGATTGCCGCGGCAGGCGCCATCCGTGTAAATCTCGACCACGCTCATGAAATCGTTACAGGCCCGAGCGCGTGGTGGGTTTGACCAGGCCGCCCAGCACGGCGGGCTTTTCGCGGAAGCGTGGCCGGATCGGGGTCAGGGTGTAGACCCGCTTGCGAGCCTTGAGCAGGTAGGCGCTCGCCGGCAGGGGATGGGTCAACCCCCTGCGTAAAATCCTGCCGGTCCCTTCCCCCCGCGAGAGGCCTTTGCTCCATGGGGTGCAGTACAGGTAACTATGTTCCGCGACGACTTCGTAGCCGAGCAATACCAGCCACTCGCGCAGGCGCCTCTCCGACAACACGCGACGCATGCCCGGCGGGAACCCGGTGCGGCTCCAGCGGGCACGCATGCCCCAAAGGCTCCAGGGCCGAAAACCCAGCACTAGCAGCTGCCCCTCACCGATCAGAACGCGGTCCACTTCGCGGACTATTGCGTACGGGTCCGCTGCGAATTCGAGGGTGTGCGGTAATAGGGCGGCATCGACCGAGTCGCTGGCGATTGGTAATTGCGACGGTCGGGCGATTATGTCGGCCCCGCCGGGGAAGCCGTGCGCGGCCACTACCGTCTGCCGGCGTGTGCGGCAGCACGACAGCAAATCGCGCGAGCTCCCCCAGGCGCCAACCTGCAGGAATTCCCAGCCAAAAACATCTTCGAGCGCCTCACCGAGCAACTCGGATTCGGCCGCAAGCAACGCGCGCCCGAGCGAGGTTTGCCACCACGCGGTAAGCGCGGCATCACGGTCGAGGATGGCTGAATTGCGAACTGGCACGAGTAATGCTGGCAATAGTGTGAAGTTACCGGTTAAATTCGCTTCCCTAATTTAGTAGCTTCCTCAGCCGAAGGCCCGCGCGCCGTTCCGGCCCGGGGAAGTTAGCACGCCAACAAGGGGTTTCGGAATTGGTGACGGAAACGATGCGCCTTACGCGTCATGCATGCCTGACCTCTTTAATCCTGGCGATTTCCGCGTGCGCGCACGCGCCTGCCGAGCGTCCCGCCCCGGTGGCCCGAGTGGTGGAGCATCAGCCGGCCGGCGCCGTTCTCCCCGAAGGCCCCAGCAGTACTTATCCACAGGCGCCCACGCCACCCTCAGCCCAGTCCCCATTCGTCGTCCAGCCCCAGTCGCCGACCGAGGAGCCGACGCAGCAGGTGGCGGGCCTCACCCCGGCGCAGTATGCCGATCTGTTCGATCGCATGCGCGCGGGCTTCAAGCTGGATGACCATCCAGAAGAGCACGGCATCGACCAGCAGCTCGATTGGTTCGCCTCGAATCCCGAGTACCTGGAGCGCGCCTTCGGCCGGGCCGAGCTCTATCTCTATCATATCGTCACGCAGCTCGAAGCGCGCGGCATGCCGCTCGAGATCGCTCTGCTGCCCGTCGTCGAAAGCGCCTTCGAGCCGTATGCGTATTCCCGCGCGCGAGCCTCGGGGCTGTGGCAGTTCATCCCCGACACCGGATCGCGCTTTGGCCTGAAGCAGGACTGGTGGTACGACGGGCGGCGCGACATCGTCGAATCCACCCGCGCCGCGCTCGACTATCTGCAAGCGCTTCACGATGAGTTCAACGGCGACTGGCTGCTGGCGATCGCCGCTTACAATTGCGGTGAAATGACCATCGAGCATGCCGTCGACGTCAATCGCGCGGCCGGCAAGCCGATCGATTTCTGGAGCCTGAAGCTGCCGGCGGAAACGCGTGCTTACGTACCGAAGCTGCTGGCGATGAAGCGGCTCGTCTCCGACCCCGAGACCTATGGTCTCTCGATCAGCCCCATCCCGAACCAACCCTATTTCGTCCGCGTCGATACGCAGGGACAGATCAACCTGAAGCTCGCTGCGGAAATTGCGGGCATCACGGACGAGGAGCTCTACGAGCTCAACCCGGCCTTCCATCGCTGGGCCACCGATCCCGCGGGCCCCAATTATCTGCTCCTGCCGGTCGACGGCGCCGAGGTGTTCACGGAGAACATCGCTCAGCTGACGCAAGAGCAGCGTATGGGTCTGACACACTATGTTGTCCGCAGCGGCGACTCGGTCATGTCAGTGGCCCGCCACTTCGCCTGCAGCGTGAATGTGATTCGTGACCTGAACGGGCTGCCCCAGGGTCGCCTCACGGTCGGCACGGACCTGCGCGTGCCCTCCTCGACGGCGCTGCGGCTTCCCGCGAAAGTCATGCTCGCCGCCGCACGGGTGGACGGAAAAGTCCGCGAGAACCGCCGGGAGCGTCGTGTACGCATTCAGGTCGTCCATGCGGGCGAATCGCTGTGGACCATCGCGCGCCGCCATGGCATCAATGTGAACACCCTCGCATCGATGAACGGGTTGCATCCGGGTGACACGTTGCGGGCCGGCCAAAAGATCAGGTTTTCGGCCAGCAACACCGCGCCGCACGGGCACGCGGGACGCCGTGTGATCTATATCGTGCGCGCGGGCGATACGCTCAGGCAGATTGCCAAGCTGTTTCAGGTGTCGGTCTCCCAGATCCTGGCCTGGAACGGGATGAGCTCGGAAACCCACATTCTCAAGGGCCAGAGGCTCACGATCCGGGTCGCCTCCCGGGGCGGCTGAGGCGCTGTAGCCCGCGATCAGGGCTGCGCGACCTGCGCCATTCCGGGCGAACACGGCCCCCGCCGGCTCCGATACACTTCGCGCTTTCAGCAGGCCCGTTCCGCCGGGCCCCGGAGACTTTGCAATGGGATTTCTCGCTGGCAAGCGCGCCCTGATCGTAGGCGTCGCGACCGATCGCTCGATCGCGTGGGGCATCGCGCAAGCGATGCATCGGGAGGGGGCGGAGCTCGCCTTCTCGTACCCGAACGACAGGATGAAGGAGCGCGTAGAGCCGCTTGCGCATTCGCTCGGATCGAAGCTGACGATGCCGCTCGATGTCACGGTGGATGAGCAGATCCACGCCGCCTTTGATCGTTTGAAGCGTGAATGGGGCGAGCTGGATATCGTCATTCACGCCGTTGCGTTCGCCCCGAGCGAGGCGATCAAGGGAAGCTTTTGCGACAACACGAGCCGCGAGGCATTCCGCATTGCCCACGACGTGTCGAGCTACAGCTTTACCGCGCTTGCGCGCGGCGCGCAGCCCTTGATGGCGGGACGTCAGGGGGCGCTGCTGACGCTGACGTACCTCGGTGCCGTGCGCTCGATCCCGAGCTACAACGTCATGGGTCTTGCCAAGGCGAGTCTCGAAGCCAACGTGCGCTTCATGGCGGCCGACCTCGGGCCGCGCGGCATTCGCGTAAACGGCATCTCCGCCGGCCCCATCAAGACGCTTGCGGCAGCAGGCATCGCGGGGTTTCGCAAGATGCTGAGCCGGGTCGCGGAAGTTGCCCCGCTGCGTCGGAACGTGACGCTCGAGGATGTTGGCAATGCTGCGGCGTTTCTGTGCTCGGATCTCGCCGCCGGTATTACCGGCGAGATCCTTTATGTCGATGGCGGGTTCAATACTGTCGGCATGAGCTTTCCACAGGAGGCGGAAGGCTGAGACAGATGCCGCGCTTAGCCGCCGGCTGCACGGGAGGCCATAAAGACTTTCAAGCCGTCGTCCATCTCGCGCCAGATGTGGCCGAGGTGCGGATCGTTTTGCGCGACGCCCACATAGGACTTCACCGCGTGGTGGCGATCGAGAAGTTCCGTGCGGCCTGAGAAGCTCATCAGACCTTCCAGGGTGTAGCGCAAGGGCGCCAGCCAGACGTCTGCCGTCGTGAGGCGGTCGCCAACGGCGTAGGCACCTGGGCGGAGCAGATGATTGAGCTGTTGGAGTGCCGTATCGAGCTTGCCGACCTGTGCGGCTATGGCGCCCTCATCGCGCGTCCGGGTGTCGAATAGCCCGAATAGGGGCATGATGGCGGGCATGACGTACTGCTCACCTATTTGAGTAATCAGGCGTACGCGGGCGAGGTCCTTCGGGGCGCGCGGCCGCAAAGGGCGTTCGGGAAACGCGTCTTCCAGATACTCCACGATCACACCGGACTCGAACAGCGCGGCACCGTCATCGAGCACGAGCACGGGGATCCGCACGAGCGGATTCAATTTCCGAAACTCCGCGGAGGTGCGCCAGTCCGGGGGCGGTGCGATGATCTCCACCGGGAGGCTTTTGGCGTGGATCGCTGCCCGAACGCGGGCGGCAAAGGGCGACAAGGCGAGTGAGAAGAGCTTCATCGCAATCTCCCGGGGTGCAAGCGAATGGGCGTGACCATAACGTCGGCCCCGGCACGCGCCTTGAAAATTCCCGACAGGAAGTCAAAGCCGAGCCCAAAGGCGTGCTCGATCGGGCGCTCGCGGCGCAGAAATTCCGCCTGGCGCGCTTCGAGCCGGCTGCGGACCTGAAAGCGTTCGTGGCGCACTTCTGGATCGTGGCGTGGGATCTGCGCGGACAGGCTCCCTACTCGCAGAAAACTCTGCCCTACCCCTGCGTGCACCTGGTTTTCGATGCGGGGCGGACGGCCATCTTTGGGGTCATGCGGGGCGCTTTCGAATACGAGTTGCAGGGGCTGGGCCGTGTGTTGGGGGTGCGGTTCCGGCCCGGCGGGTTCCGTGGCCTGCTCGGTGGACCGCTCGGGACCATTACGGATCGGACGATTCCGCTGTCGAGTGTCTACGAGTTGGATTCCAACGCCGCGGAAGCTTCCGTGCTTGCGGCCGCAGGCGACATTGGGATGATGCAGGCTGCTGAGACCATCTTGCGCAGCCGCATCCCGCCGGCGGATGACACTGTCGACCTCGTTCAAAGGATCGTTGACCGGATCGAAGCTGATCGGACGATCAACCGGGTTGACGAGCTCTGTGCGATGGTGGGCTCGAGCGAGCGGGCGCTGCAGAGGCTGTTCAGCGATTACGTGGGTGTCTCACCCAAATGGGTCATTCGGCGCTTCCGGCTCCATGATGCAGCATCACGCCTCGCTAACGCGGAGGACGTGAACCTCACGCACCTTGCGCAGGATCTCGGGTATTCCGACCAGGCGCACTTTACGCGCGACTTCAAGGCCATCGTGGGGCGGTCGCCTTCGGACTATCGGCGTACGGCGGCGAACGGGCGGTCCCGGGAAGGACCGCCGGACGTTTAATTTCGCAGAGCCCCTTCCTCGATCGCCGTCGCCGCGCGTTTCCGCCATCAATCGGCG
>CAZDTG010000233.1:0-5426 GCA_964508005.1 uncultured Steroidobacteraceae bacterium | reverse complement strand
CTGCGGACCATGTGCTGCACGCCGGCGGAGAGCGCGACGGCGTTGTGATCGAAGTTCTGGTGAACGCGATACGAGATGGCCCGGTCGTTGAACAGCGAGGCGAACACCTCGTGCATCGCCTTCAGGACCGCCGCCTCGCCGCGCACGTTCAGGAAAGTTTCTTGCTGCCCGGCAAAAGAGGCTTCCGGCAGATCTTCCGCGGTGGCGGAGGAGCGCACGGCGACCGCGATCTCGCGGCCCTTGCTCATCTTGCGCAGCTCCTCGAGAACTGCCTGCTCGATCTGAGGCGGGAAGGGCGTCGCGAGTATCCAGCCGCGGATACGGGC
This sequence comes from uncultured Steroidobacteraceae bacterium, assembly GCA_964508005.1. GTDB lineage: Bacteria > Pseudomonadota > Gammaproteobacteria > Steroidobacterales > Steroidobacteraceae > 13-2-20CM-66-19. Next base: position 5,100 of record CAZDTG010000233.1, on the reverse strand, counting down.
CCCCGTCGCGGCGAGTCTCGCAACATCATCCACATCGAGGTCGGCCAGCTCTGCGCGTATGCGGGCATCCAGCCCCCCCTGCCGCAAAAACTCCCGATAGGCATGCGCGGTCGTGGCGAAGCCGCCCGGGACCTGTACGCCGAGTTGGGCGAGCGAGCCGATCATCTCGCCGAGGGAGGCGTTCTTGCCGCCGACCGTCTCGACGTCGTGCATTCCGAGCCGCTCGAAGGGGATGACGTATGCGTTCAAAAGGGCGTCCTCGCTTGGGGGATCATTAGGCCGGGAGGCTCAGGAAGGCAAGCGATATGAGGCTTGCTACGGTGCGCGGGCGGTGAAACACTGCGGGCTCAACGAGCCTGCCGGGGACTGTGGAGCCGTGAGCCGCCGAACCGCATTCTTCGTATCGGACCAGACGGGGGTGACCGCGGAAACACTGGGCCACAGCCTCATGACGCAGTTCGAGGGACTCGAATTTCGGGCGGTGACTTTGCCATTTGTGTCGAGCGTTGACAAGGCGCACGAGGCCGTGGCCCGCATCAACCGCGCCGCCGCCGAAGAGGGCCTGCGGCCCATCATTTTCAGCACCCTGGTGCAGGACGAGCTGCGTGATATCGTACTCGGTGCGAATGGCTTGTTCCTCGATTTTTTCGGTGCTTTCGTCGGGCCGCTCGAACGCGAACTCAACACGCGCTCGAGCCATCGCGCCGGCAGGGCGCACGGCATGGCGGACCTCGCCGCCTACACGACACGCATCAACGCGACCAACTTCGCGTTGACGAACGACGACGGCACGGGCGGCGACTATGCGCACGCGGACGTCATCCTCGTGGGCGTCTCGCGCTCGGGCAAGACGCCGACATGCCTGTACATGGCCTTGCAATACGGCATCTTCGCCGCCAACTACCCTCTCACGGACGACGACCTCGAGGCGGGAACACTGCCTGCGCGCCTCGAGCCTCACCGTCGCAAACTTTATGCCTTGACCATCAAGCCCGAGCGCCTGCAACAGATCCGCAACGAGCGCCGTCCCGAAAGCCGCTATGCCTCCCGCCAGCAGGTGACCTACGAGCTGCGCGCCGCGGAAGCCCTGTTTGCCCGCTATTCCATCCCCTCCCTCGACACGACCGAATGCTCCATCGAGGAGATCGCCAGCCGTATTCTCAACACGACGGGAATCGAGCGGCGCCTGCGGCCGTGAGCCTCGAGGCGGCGAAAGCAGCACGAAACTTGCAGGCGCTTGTAACTGCCTCACCGGCCCCCAACAAACCGCAAATTCCGGCCCTGTCCGGCTTGCACAGTCTCCCGCGTGCGTTATAGTCGAGGCGTGATGCTATTAGATGACACACTGACACCCGTCTCCTGGGCCTCGAAGCCCCGCAGCTTCGTGGCGCTCATGGGGCTGTACGAAAGCAACTTTATCCGCTTGAATTGGCTGGCCGGCACCCTCACCTGCCTGGAGGGGCGGCACCGCTCCGCGGTGGCCGGTGACTGTGATCTCCTTCTCAACGTCACCGAGCGCTCGCCTTACACGAGCACCCTGAATTTGACCTACCTGCTCGCCGGAGAGCTCCCGGGGGCGGATGACGCCGTGCAGTACCCGGATATGCGCGTGCGCGTCTACCACGACGCACATGTCGTGGAGGCGCTCGAATGGGCGGCCACTCACGGGCAGCCCGTTCTCAAGGCGCTCCGCAGCCATGCGGAGCGTGAACTGGATCAGCGCTGGGCCCGGAATGTGATGCTAAATAAGTGGCTGGAATACTGCGTGGAGCGAGGGCATCGCTTCTCATCCGCCACAAGGCTCCCTGCCGAAGCATGAGTTATGGGCGGCGCGGGCCCGCTCATCCCTCATGAAGGCATTGCGACAGCTCGGTTTTTTCAAGGTCCCGTTTCGTCAGGACGACCCGGCTCAGGAAGAAGAGGATGAACGCGTCCTCGCCCTGTTCCGCAACCGCGCCGAGCTGAAGAAAGCCTACGGGGAGCTGCAGGAAGAGATCTACCGTCTCAAGGATCGCATCAAGCAGCAGGAGGGGGCCACGGCGCGCGTGCAGGAGATGCTGAGCGCGCTCGAGATGCGCCTCGGCTTCCCGGAGTCGGCCTATCCGGCTCTCGCTTTCTACCAGCTGCGCAGGCTCTGGCAGTCCGGCCGCGAGATCATCGAGCAGTTCGTCGCGGATCTCGTGCGGCAGCAGGAGGAGCGCGAGCGCCGCCAACACCTTGCCGAGCACAACCGCAAGCAGTTCTCGAGGCGCGATGCCGCCGAGAAACAGCTGCGCAGCGCGGAAACTTCAGCGGCCGAGGCGCTCGCGCTGGTCACGCAGCTCCAGGCGAGGCGGGCGCGGCTCACCAGGTTCTGGCATTACTTCAAACGCCGTGCATTGGACCAGCGTATCGCCCAGGCGCAGGCTGCAGCGGCCGCCTGCAAGGACTCGCTCGCCGACGCACGCGCGGTCGTGGAGACCATGGAGAAAGAGCCGCTGCCGGAATTCCCGGGACTGACGATCGAGACCCGCCGGGCCATCAACATCGCGGCGCTCGCATACGCGGAAGTACTGTGTCTGCGCCTCGCAAAGACGCAGCTCGTCAAGCTCGCGCGCGAGGCGACCGGCCGTCGCGAAGTCACCGACGACTACGGCTCGCGCGAGGAATGCGAGGCGCTCATGGCGCAGATAGACCAGGCCCGCGTGCTTCTGCAGAGCAGGAGCAATATCGCACACGAGGTCAAGGCGCGCAGCGAGCGAATCAAACAGATCGCGCGCTATCGGGGTCCCTCCGACACCGCACCGATGCCCGACTCGCTCGCCTTTTCCGAAGGCGATGCGTTGGAGGGCGAGGCGACGGGCATCACCGCCGCCCGCATGCCGAATGTCCTTGCCGAGGATACCTGGGACCTGTTCCGCATCCTCCTGCGGTAAGGAGCCGCAAGCCCGCCCGGGGCGGCCGCGGCCCGCAGCTCAGCTTCTGCGTGCCGTTTTCTGCGCCGGCGCCTGCGGCCGGGCCCCCGTCACGATGTCCGCCATGATCTCCGCCGATTGCGTCAGCACGATGTCCGACGTCTCGTCCTTCACCTTCTCGAGCTCTTCGATCGACTTGTACGGCGGCTGGTTCTTCGCAGCACGGCGCGCGTTCTCGCGATCCAGCCGCTCCTTGTCGAGCTTGGCGCGCTCTTCACGACGCGCCTTGAGGTTGAGGGACACGCTCTTTTCCTCGCGTACCGTGTCGATCGCGGCGATGTCCGACACGAGCCAGCGGTAGTCGGCGTCGTGTTGGGCGCGAGTGTCCTCCTCCGAAGCCAACACGGCCACCGGCGGAACCGGCGTGGTGGCGGTGCTCGGCTGGAACGGAACTCCCGCGATCCGGTCCCAGGGCAGGGCGGAGTCGAGCGCGCTCTCGCCAACTTCCTTCATGTCGATGGGCGAGGGCAGGGGCACATCAGGCTCCACGCCGCGGTGTTGCGTGCTCTCGCCGGTCACGCGATAGAACTTGCCGATGGTCACGGTGAGCTGCCCGCTGGTGGGCTTCTGGGACCAGCGGTCGAGCGGCACGAGGTTCTGCACCGTGCCCTTGCCGAAGGTACGCTGGCCGATGATGACGCCGCGGTGATAGTCCTGGATCGCGCCGGCGAAAATTTCCGAGGCGGACGCGCTGAAGCGGTCGACGAGCACCGCGAGCGGACCGTCATAAGCGGGCGCGGGCTCCGGATCGTCCAACACCTCGAGCCGTCCGGTCGTATCGCGCAGCTGCACGACCGGGCCGTGATCGATGAAGAGGCCCGTGAGCGCGGTCGCTTCGGGCAGGTAGCCGCCGCCGTCACCCCGCAGGTCGAGCACGAGGCCGTCGATGTTCTCGCCCTTGAGCTCCTTGATGAGCTTGAGCACATCGCGGGTGGTGCTGCGGTAATTCTGGTCGCCGGCGTTCTGAGCGGCGATGTCCTGGTAGAAGCCGGGAACCGTGATGACGCCCACCTTGAGGGCCTTGCCGTTGCGCGTGACGGTCTTGACCTCCTTGTGCGCCGCCTGCGCCTCGAGCGTCACCTTGTTGCGGGTGAACTCCAACACCTTCTCCTTCGTGCCGGGGGCCGCGCCGGCGGCGAGCACCTGCAGGCGGACGCTGGTGCCTGCCTTGCCGCGAATGAGCTGCACCACATCATCCAGGCGCCAGCCGATGACGTCGGTGAACCCGCCTTCGTGTCCCTGGCCGACCCCGGTGATCCGGTCGTTGGTGTTGAGCGTACCCGCGACGGCGGCCGGGCCGCCCTCGATCACGTTCATGATGGTGACGTAGTCGTCGACGAGCTGCAGGGATGCGCCGATGCCCTCGTAATTGAGGCTCATCTGGATGCGGTACTCCTCGGAGTTGCGCGGCGAGAAGTAGCTCGAATGCGGATCGAACGAGCGCGCGTACGCATTCATCAGGTTCTCGAACACATCCTCGGGCGTGATCTGGTCGACGCGCTTCAAGACGCGCTCATAGCGCTTGCGCAGCAGGTCCGAAACTTCAGGCCACTGTTTGCCGGTCAGCATCAGCGACAGCGCATCGTTCTTCACGCGCTTGCGCCACAGGTCCTGCATTTCCGCCGGCGTCGCCGGCCAGGGCGCCTTGGCGCGGTCGAACTCGAACGACTCGCTCACGGTCCAGTCGGGCTCCGCCTTGAGCAGCGCGAGCGCTGCCTCCATGCGCTCACGGTTGCGCTGTTGGAAGCGGTTGAAGATCAGGTAGGCCGGCTCGATGTCGCCGGTGCGGATCATGTCGTCGAACTTCAGGCGATAGGCGGAGAACTCCGCGATGTCGCCCGCCAGGAAGTAGCTGCGCTGGCCGTCGAGGAAGTCGAGGTAGCGCTGGTAGACGAGCTCCGACATCTTGTCGTCGATCGGTGCGCGGCTGTAGTGGGCTTCCTCGAGGATCCTGCCGATCTTGCGCGCGGTCGCACGCTGGGCCTCGGTGGGGGCGATCGCGCCCGGAGGCAGGATCGAGGTGCTCGCCGGAGCCCGGGCGGATCCGACCAGCGCAAGGGCCAGGATCGTCAGAGCGGAGGCGGCAATCCAGCCGGATGACCGGCGTAAAGGCTTTGACATCGTAACGACGCTCGTAAGTTCGGTA
>CAZDTG010000232.1:0-5432 GCA_964508005.1 uncultured Steroidobacteraceae bacterium | reverse complement strand
ATGATCGAGAATCGCCCGGACTGGTGCATCTCGCGTCAGCGCACCTGGGGTGTGCCGATCCCGCTGTTCGTGAAGAAGGAGACGGGCGAGTTGCATCCGCGCACGCAGGAGCTCATCGAGGCGGCGGCGGAACGGGTCGAGAAAGGCGGCATCGAGGCCTGGTTTTCGCTGCAGCCCGCGGAGCTGTTGGGTGCCGAAGCGGGCCTCTACGACAAAGTGACTGACGTGATGGACGTCTGGGCGGACTCGGGTCTGTCATTCGAGTGCGTTGGAGCAACCCGGCCGGAGATCGCGGCCCCCGTGGACCTTTACCTCGAAGGCTCGGATCAGCATCGCGGCTGGTTTCACAGCTCGCTGCTCATGTCCGAGGCCCTGTACGAGCGCGCTCCCTACAGGGGCGTGCTCACTCATGGCTTCGCGGTCGATGAGAAGGGCCGTAAGCAGTCGAAGTCGCTAGGCAACGTCGTCGCACCGCAAAAGGTCATGCACAGCCTCGGGGCCGACGTTCTGCGACTGTGGGTTTCCTCGACCGACTACGCGAACGAGATGAGCGTGTCGGACGAGATCTTGAAGCGCATGGCGGATTCCTATCGCCGCATACGCAACACGGTGCGCTTCCTGCTTGGCAACATGCACGGCTTCGATCCGAAGCAACACGCGGTGAAGCCTTCCGAGATGCTGGCTCTCGACCGCTGGGCGCTGGCGCGCGCGCGCGCGTTGCAGTCCGAGATCACCGAGGCCTATCGGAAATACACCTTCCACCTCATCTACCAGAAGGTGCACAACTTCTGCATCGTCGATCTGGGCGGCTTCTACCTCGATGTCATCAAGGACCGCCTCTACACGACCGGTGCCGACAGCCGCGCCCGCCGCTCCGCGCAGACCGCGATGTTCCACATCGCCGAGAGCATGGTGCGCTGGCTCGCCCCCGTGTTGTCGTTCACCGCCGAGGAAATCTGGCGCTACCTGCCCGGCGAGCGCGGCGAATCGGTGTTTCTCGAGACCTGGCACACCGTGCCCGAGACGCCCGCCGACCCCATCGACTGGCCCGCGCTCATCCAACTGCGCACGGACGTGGTTCGTGAGCTCGAGAAGCTGCGCGATGCCGGGTCGATCGGCGCGCCGCTCGACGCTGAAGTCGACGTTTACTGCGCTCCCGATGAGTACGCGCGCTTCAATGCGCTCGGCGAGGAATTGCGCTTCCTGTTCATCACTTCGGAGGCGCGCGTGCATGAGGTTGCTGCGCCGCCGGAAAGCGCCGTGCTCGCGACCAACACCGGGCGCGCCGGTGTATGGATTGCCTTGAAGCCTTCGAGCAACGCCAAGTGCGTGCGCTGCTGGCATCGGCGCCCGGATGTTGGGAGGTATGCCGACCATCCGGAGTTGTGCGGACGCTGTGTAACTAACGTCGATGGCCCCGGAGAATACCGGAAGTACGTATGAGCGACCTGGGACAACACGGTACGGGTGCGACGTCCGTTGCCGGCGGCCGCGATCGCCGCGCCGCCGGCGAGGCGACAGGCTGGCGGTGGTTGCCGCTTGCGCTGGGCGTGATCGTCCTCGACCAGGCGACGAAGGCCTGGATGGTGCAGCACTTCCATCTCATGGAGACCGTTCGCGTGTTGCCGGTCCTGAACTTCACCCTGATGTTCAATACCGGGGCGGCGTTCAGCTTCCTGTCGGATGCCTCCGGGTGGCAGAAGTGGCTGTTCGTGGCGCTGGCCCTGGGCGTTGGGGTGGCCATCCTCGGCTGGCTGCATCGCCTGAAGGCCCGTGCGCAAGGACTGCTGTGTTGCAGCCTCACCCTCATCCTGGGTGGGGCGTTCGGCAATGTGATCGACAGGCTGCGCATCGGCCACGTGGTCGATTTCGTTTCCGCCCATTGGGGCGGCGCTTATTTCCCAGCATTTAACGTCGCGGATTCGGCCATCACCATTGGAGCTATGCTGTTGCTCCTGGATGCTTGGCGCGAGAGCCGGAGCGCGAAGAAGGTGGGTGTCTAGATGGACGTTTTCCTTGCCAATCCCCGTGGCTTTTGTGCCGGCGTCGACCGCGCGATCGATATCGTGGAGCGCGCGATCGAGCTCTTCGGAGCGCCGATTTACGTACGCCATGAGATCGTCCACAACCGGCACGTCGTGGACCGCCTGCGGGCGCTGGGTGCGATTTTCGTGGAGGAGCTGAGTGAGGTGCCGGCGAACGGCACGGTCATCTTCTCGGCTCATGGGGTATCGAGCGCGCTCGAGAACGAAGCGAAGACGCGGGGGCTCACCGTGTTCGACGCCACGTGCCCGCTCGTCACCAAGGTTCACATGGAGGTGCAGCGTTATGCCCGTGATGGACGCGATGTGATCCTGATCGGACATGCGGGACACCCGGAGGTCGAGGGGACGATGGGACGCTTCGATACGTCGTTCGGCGGCAAGATGCATCTCATCGAGAGCGTCGCCGATGTCGAGGCTCTGACGGTGCACGACCCGCAGAGACTCGCGTTCGTGACGCAGACGACGCTGTCCGTGGACGACACGGCGGAAATCGTTGCGGCGCTGCGAAACCGTTTTCCCTCGCTTGCCACGCCGCGCAAGGAGGACATCTGTTACGCGACGCAGAATCGGCAGGATGCGGTGAAGACGCTTCTCGAGAAGTGCGATGTGCTGCTCGTGGTCGGATCACGCACCAGCTCCAACTCCAACCGCCTGCGCGAGATGGCGGATCGGGCGCGGGTGCCTGGCTACCTGGTAGACGGGCCGGAAGACCTCAAGCGCGAATGGTTCGAAGGGAAGCAGGCTGTTGGGGTGACTGCCGGCGCATCCGCGCCGGAGCTGCTCGTGCAGCAGGTTGTAGAGCGTCTGCGGAGTTGGGGCGGGCGAGTACCCAACGAGGTGGTCGGGCGTGAGGAGCGCGTGTATTTCGCGCTTCCGCGTGAGTTGCGCCGGGCCGCGGTGGTGGTCGAGAAGTAACAGCGCAGGCGGCCGTCACTGCGTTTTCGGTTGGCGGTCGGCAACGCCACAGCGCCAGCTTCGTCAGCACGCCGCTAGCGCTTGTTGTACACCGATCTCTTGAGCTTCCAGCGCTTGTGCGACCACGGCCAGTCCGCGGGCGCGGCGCGGATCTGGGCTTCCACCAGACGCACGTAGCGCTCGGTGAGCTCTCCCGGCTCGAGCCTTTCATCCGGGGTGGCGAGCGGCTGGAACGCCATTTCGTAACAGCCGCGGCTCGTGCGCCGCATTTCGATGAAAAACACCGGGAAGCGCGTCACGCGCGAGATCTCTTCCGGCCCCATGTAGAACGCGGTGTCGCGATTGAGAAAGCGCGTCCAATGTTTGTGCTCGCTGGTGGTCGGCTCCTGGTCGGCCACCATCGCCACCGCGCGCACCACCTTGCTGCGCTTGATGATGTCGGCCAACAGCTCCTTGGCCGGGATGAGCCGGCAGCCGAAACGGCTGCGCAGCTTCTTCATCTCACGCTCCGCCCAGCTGTCGACGAGCGGCTTGTAAGCGGCATCCAGCGGATAACCGAGCTCGAGCGAGAGGCCAAGCAGCATCCACTCCCAGTTGCACTGGTGCGCCGCGACGAGCAGCACTGACTGTCCGCGCGCCAGATACGCCTGCACCCGCTCGAGGTTGAGAATCCGCACGCGCCGGGTGATCTCGGCCGGCGCCAGGGTGGCGCCCTTCAACAGCTCGACGAACATCTGGGCGAAGCCGTCGTAGTAGTCGCGCATGACCTTGCGCAGCCCGGTCTCGTCGAGCTCCGGAAACGCCTTCGTGAGGTTCTCGCGGACGATGTGCTCCCGGTATGGAAACACGCGAAACGCCAGCCAGCCCAGCAGATCCGCAAAGCGGTTCAGCACTCCCATGGGCAACCGGGACACCAGCCGCACCCACCAGGCCGGGCGCCCCAGCTTGGGGGCCTCGGCCGCAGGGTCGGGGCCGGGGTCGGAGGAGACCGCTCTCAACATGGCCCTATGCGGCCGGATGAGGCTGCGACGATGCGGGAGTCTTCACCGGCTGTGCGATCAGGACCCGTCCGAACTTCGGACCGAGCCAGCGCTCGATGTCATCGATGACCGTGAAGGCCGCCGGCACCACGACGAGCGTAAGACCTGTCGAGGTAATGAGTCCGCCGATGACCGCAATCGACATGGGTCCGCGGAAAGCCTCGTCTCCACCCAGCCCCACCGCCACCGGCAGCATGCCGGCAACCATCGCCACCGTGGTCATCACGATGGGGCGGGCACGCTTGTGTCCGGCCTCGAGGATCGCCGTGACGCGATCCCTGCCGGCGCGCATCTCTTCGATGGCGAAGTCGACGAGAAGAATCGAGTTTTTGGCAACGATGCCCATCAGCATGAGAAAACCGATCATGACTCCCAATGAGACCGAATGGCGCGTCAGAGCGAGCGCCAGGACCGCCCCGCCGAGGGACAGCGGCAGCGAGGACAGAATGGTAATGGGTTGCAGCACCCTTGCAAACAGCAGCACCAGCACCGCGAAGACCATCAGGATGCCGGTCGTCATGGCGAGGGTGAAGTTCGTGAACAGCTCTCTCATGACCTGCGCGTCGCCGATCTCGACGAGGTGCACGCCCTGCGGCAGATGCGTGAGCGAGGGCAGGGCGTAGATCTTGTTCATGGCGGTACCGAGCGCGACGCCGTTCAGATCGGCCTCGATCGCGATGCGGCGGCTCTGGTTGTAGCGCCGCACCCGGGTGGGACCTTCACTGAAGCTGATCTCCGCAACCGATTTCAGCGGGACGGTGCCTCCCGATGCGGTCGGCACCGGTAGGTTCTCCAGAGTCCCCAGATCGCGGCGCGTGTCTTCGATGAGGCTGACGCGGATGGGGACCTGTCGGTCCGCGAGCGAGAACTTGGCACTGTTCTCATCCAGGTCGCCGATCGTAGCGATGCGGATCGTCTGGCTGATGCTGGCCACGGTGACGCCGAGTTGCGCCGCGAGGTCCAGATGTGGGCGGATGACGATCTCCGGCCGCTGCATGTCGCCGTTGATGCGCGGGTCGCGCAGCATCGGGAGCTCGCGCATTTCCGCGACGACGCGCTCTGCGGTGCTCTGCACGAGGTCCGGCACGTCACCGGTAATGTAGATGGCGATGTCACGGCCGAGCGCGCCCGATTGTTTCTGAAAATTGACGCGCGCATCGGGAATGGTCTTGAGCTCTCGGAGCGTGCGCAGCTCCCATTCCTTCTGGGTCACGTGCCGCTTGTTCGGGGGCACGAGGGTTATGTAGAGATTGGCGCTGCGTACTTCGCCAAATTCGTCGGCGCCAATGGACTCCACTACATACGCCACCTCGGGCTGCCGGGCGAGGATGCGATAGGCGGCCGCCGAAGCCGCCGCGGTATCTTCGAGCCGAACTCCGGGGGGCAGCTCGACCAGCAGGTCCGAGCTGCTGAAATCTGCGTCCGGCACGAA
>CAZDTG010000231.1:0-5437 GCA_964508005.1 uncultured Steroidobacteraceae bacterium | reverse complement strand
TGCGAGCCCGTCGACCTGCCGGTCAACAAGCGGCACTTCGATATGGTGTACAGCCATATGAAGTACAGCGACAAGCCCTACATGGGCTCTGTCACGCATCCCGACCGTGCCAGCGACACGGTCGAGATGACGAAGCTCCTGTTCGGGGACGAGTACCTCGATCCGGCCACCGGCAAGCCCAAAACCTTCATCATCAGCCTCATCAACGCCAATTCGCCGATGACGTTCGATGCCACGATGCTCGGGGCACTCAAGACGTACGCGCGGGCGAATCAGGCGACGATCGTCACGCCGTTCATCCTTGCAGGGGCCATGTCGCCCGTCACTGTCGCCGGCACGGTGGCCCAGACGCTTGCCGAGGCTCTCGCGGGAATGACTCTGGCGCAGCTCGTCAACCCGGGCGCGCCTGTGGTCCTGGGCAGCTTTGCATCGTCTCTCTCGATGCAGTCCGGCGCGCCCACGTTCGGCTCTCCGGAGCCGGCGCTCGTGTTGTACGTCATGGCAGCCCTCGCGCGTCGTCTGGGGGTGCCGTTCCGCTCCGGCGGCGGCTTGTGCGCCTCGAAGATCGCCGATGCCCAGGCGGCGTTCGAATCGGCAAACACCTTGCTCCCGACCTGCCTCGCGGGTGTGAACTTCGTGCTGCACACGACTGGATGGCTCGAGGGCGGGCTCGCCATGGGTTACGAGAAGTTCGTCATGGATGCCGATCAGGCGGGCATGATGCACACACTGCTGGCGGGCGTGGACCTGAGTGAGAACGGCCAGGCGATGGATGCCATCCGCGAAGTCGGACCGGGCAAGCACTTTCTGGGCTGCGCGCATACGCAGGCCAACTTCGAGACCGCCTTTTATCGCTCGCCGCTCGCGGACAACAACAGCTACGAGCAGTGGGAGGCGGAAGGCGGCATGGACATGGCACAGCGCGCGAACACGCTGTGGAAAAAGCAGCTCGCGGAATACGAGGCGCCCCCGATGGATCCCGCGGTGGACGAGGCGCTGCTCGACTACATGAAGCGCCGCAAGGACTCCTTCCCCGACTCGAACGTGTAGTGGCGCGACACGCGCAGCGCCTCGGCCTCGCGTATCGGCCTTGTAGTCTTACGCGTATCGGCCTAAACCAATGGCGGTCGTGCCGCGAAACTAAGGCGTGGTGGTATTAGGCGCGGGGCGGCGGCCCCGTGCGTTGGCTCGCGGCGCCGCCGCTTTGGCGGCGGGCAGCTCGACCGCTTTGCGCAGGTGCACGTACGAGGCCGTCGAGTGCGGAATTCCCATCGCCTCGACGAAGTGAGCCTGGAACCGCGGCTCGATCGCGGTCTCGATCTTCTCGACCTTGCGCACCAGCGCCTCGACTGTCTTCCTGGAGCCGATGTCGAGTAGCGCGATACGAGCGCCGGTGCCCGCGGCATTGCCGGCCGAGGCGACCTGTGACAGCTCGCAGTCCGGAATCATTCCCAGCAGCATGGCGTACTTCACATCGATGTGGCTGCCGAATGCACCCGCAAGCCGGATACGGTCGACATGGTCGGTTCCCAGGTGGTCCATCAACAGCTTGATGCCGGCGTACAGGGCCGCCTTGGCGAGCTGAATGGCCCGCACATCGTTCTGGGTGATCGTGAGGGTTACCGCGCCCCGATGCACCACATAGCCGAAGGTGCGGCCGGTCGGCACGATCCGATCGCTGCGCGCGGCGAGTTGTCCGTCGACCACGCCGTCCTGGTTGATGATGCCCGCCAGGTACATCTCGGCGATCACCTCGATGATTCCCGATCCGCAGATCCCCGAGACGCCGCTCTTCGCCACCGCATCGGGGAAGCCTGGATCGTCCGACCAGAGATCCGAGCCGATGACCTTGAATCTGGCCTCGAGCGTCGCGGGATCGATCCGCACTCGCTCGATCGCGCCCGGCGCGGCGCGCTGGCCGCAACTGATCTGAGCGCCTTCGAAAGCGGGGCCCGTCGGGCTCGAGCAGGCGAGCAGGCGCTGGCGATTGCCCAACACGATCTCCGCGTTGGTGCCCACATCGACGAGCAGAGTGAGCTCATCGCCCAGGTCCGGACGCTCCGCGAGGATCATGCCCGCGGCATCCGCGCCCACATGTCCGGCGATGCAAGGCAGAACATACACACGCGCGTTCGGATGCAGGCTGAGGCCGATTTCCGCTGCAGTCAGACTGACTGACTCATCGGTTGCGAGCGCGAAGGGGGCGCCGCCGAGCTCGACCGGGTCGATCCCCAGCAACAGGTGATGCATGATCGGGTTGCCGACCAGCGTGACCTCGAGAATATCCTCGGGTGATGCTTTCGCATCGCGTGCTACATCCACGGCCAGCGTGTTGAGTGCACCGCGCACCGCTTCGGTCATCTGCTGCGCGCCACCCGGATGCATCATGGCGTACGACACGCGGCTCATCAGATCCTCGCCAAAACGGATCTGCGGGTTCATCGCACCGCTCGAGGCGACGACTTCCCCGGACTCCAGGTCGCACAGGTGGGCGGCGATGGTGGTGGACCCGACGTCCACGGCGAGACCGAGCGCACGCTCGTGAAAACCCGGCCAGACACCGATGATGCGCGAGCCTCCGTGTACGGCCACCGTGACTTTCCACTCGCCTTTGCGCAGCGCCGGCTGCAGGTTCTGCATCACCTGCAGATCACACGTCAACTCGCTGAGCTGCCACTCGGTCCGCAGCGCGTTCATCAAACGCTGCAGATCGCCCGACGGGTCGTGCATGTCCGGCTGCCGCACTTCCACGTAATGCAGATGGACGACGGGATCGAGTGTGATCACACGCGTATCGGCTGCCTTACGGATGACCTGCCGATGCACCTGACTGCTCGAGGGTACATCGACGACCAGGTCACCCTCGATCCTGGACGAGCAGGACAGTCTATGGCCGCTGGGCAGGGGCCGACGCTTGGAGTAGCTCTGCTCGGCCGCGCTCAGAGGCGACAGGTTCTCGATGCGCGAGGTCACGCCATGCTTGGCGAACTCCCCCTCCATCACCAACACCTGACAACGGCCGCAGATCGCGCGCCCGCCGCATACCGAGTCGACGTCCACACCCAGGGTACGAGCTGCCTGAAGCAGCGGCGTACCGATTGCGAAGCGGCCGCGCTTTCCCGACGGCGTGAAGACTACCAGTGCGTCCTTGTCGGTCATTTTGCCTCTCAGCCGCCCCTCAGGTGGCGCGCCTGCGGTGGCCGCCCTCGCGGCGGCCTCGCGCGGCCCCTTCGTTGACCGGCGCAGCCCCTCCGGAGGCCTGCAGGGCGGGAGCTTCCCGGAATTTGCGGATCCAGCGCCCGCAGTCGGGATCGTGTCCCATCATCACGTCAGCGGCCATGCAGGCCTTGACGATCTCGAGATGCAACGGGTTCATGATCGCTGAGGTCATCCCGGCGCCGATCGCCATCGTCAGGAACGCGGCGCTCACGGACTCGCGCGCGGGCAGGCCGAAGCTCACGTTCGAGGCACCGCAGGTCGTGTTCACCTTCAGCTCGCTCTTCAGGCGGCGCAGCAGATGCATGACCTGCACCCCGGCCTGATTGATGGCCCCGATCGGCATGACGAGCGGATCGACCACCACGTCACACGCGGGAATGCCATGGTCGGCCGCGCGGTGCACGATCTTTTTTGCGACCTCGAAACGCACGTCCGGATTCTCGGAGATGCCGGTCTCGTCATTCGAGATGGCAACGACCGCCGCGCCGTATTTCTTCACCAGCGGCAGAACGCTCTCGAGGCGCTCCTCCTCGCCGGTGACGGAGTTGACCAGCGCCTTGCCCTTGTAGACGGCGAGCCCTGCCTCGAGCGCCTTGACGATCGATGAGTCGATCGACAGCGGCACGTCGGTGATGGACTGCACCAGCTGCACGGCCTTCGCCAGGATCGCAGGCTCATCGGCCAGCGGAATGCCCGCGTTGACATCGAGCATGTGGGCCCCGGCTGCGATCTGTGCGCGCGCGTCGGCCTCCACCCGGCTGAAGTCCCCGGCGGCCATCTCGGCCGCCAGAATCTTGCGGCCGGTTGGATTGATGCGCTCGCCGATCATGACGAAGGGGCGCTCGAAGCCGATGACGACTTCGCGGGTTGCAGAGCTGACGACGGTGTCGGTCATGAGGCTTTCCTGTTTGAGTTCAGTTCCGGGTCACGGCCCGGGTACCAGGGCACGCGCCCCCCGAGCACAGCGGAGCGGTCGATGATTTCAGCGACACTTTCCTCCTGCCGGTAGGCCATGAGGTGAATGCCGCTCACGCCGGGGATGGCGCGGATTTCCTGGATGAGGTCGATGCACAGATTGCGGCCTTCGCGCGCGCCATCGCTGGCGCCGGCCATCCGCGCGATGATGGGGTCCGGGATGTGCAGTCCCGGCACGTGCGTGCGCATCCATTCGGCCGCCTTGGCGGAGCGCAGGGGCCCGACTCCGACGAGGATGAAGACTTTGCCCAACAAGCCCAGGTCCTCGACCTGGCGCATGAACGCCTTCAGCAGCGGCACGTCGTAGCAGTACTGAGTCTGGATGAACTGCGCGCCGGCCGCCACCTTCTTGGCCAGCCGTTGTGCGCGCCACTGCACGGGCGGCGCGAACGGATTCTCAGCCGCACCTAACAACACGCGCGGAGCGTAGGTGATCTTGCGTCCGCTGAGGAATCGATGCTCGTCGCGCAAGGTGCGCGCGGTCGCGAGCAGTGTCATGGAGTCGAGGTCGAAGACGGGCAGGGCCTGTGGGTGATCGCCTGCCTGAACGCCGTCGCCGGTGAGGCAGAGAAGGTTGCACACTCCCATTGCCGCGCCGCCGAGGATGTCTCCCTGGATGGCGATACGGTTCTTGTCGCGACAGGAGATCTGCATGACCGGCGCATAGCCGACACGGGTGAGCAGAGCGCAGACGGCAAGGCTGGACATGTGACAGTTGGCGCCGCTGCCGTCGGTAGCGTTGATGGCGTCCACATAGCCATGGAAGATCCGGGCCCTGCGATACACATCCTCCGGATCGGCTGAGTCGGGCGGGGCGAGCTCCGCGGTGACTGCAAACTGTCCGGCGCGCAAGACGCGCTCGAAGCGACCCGGCGAAGTGTGGCCCGGAAGGATCGGCAGCGGATAGCCGGGAACCGGCTCGTCCTCGAAGTTCACCTGGGCTCTCCCGCGCGCTCGCGCGCCACTCGCAGCCAGGAAGAGCGCCCTTGGAGGCGCCGGTCGACCGCAACCTGCACCTTACTCAGCGCATCCGCGCCGCCCGGGATGCGCTCGCTGCCTGCGACGGCCTGGACCCAAACACACTTCATCTCCGGACGCACTTCACAACATCCGTTCGCGCGCACGCCCCCGCATGGGCCGTTGCGCAGGTTCTTCGGACAGTTCATCGGGCAGGACATTCCCGTGGAGCTCAGGACGCACTGTCCGCACATCTTGCAGTCGAAGAGCGCGCCTTTGACGGATC